>CP000781.1:1920000-2150000 GCA_000017645.1 Xanthobacter autotrophicus Py2 | reverse complement strand
GGCCCCCCCGACGTGTCAACAGGGTGCCTCCAGCAGATAATTGCACCGGTGTGACGCTGTGGAAATGTTGGCCGGCTATTCGGCTGGAAATGTTGCACTGCAATGGTTTTACGCCTGTGCATAACTTGCAGTGCGGTGAACGGCCGGGCGCCCTCCCCTGCCCCGGCGGCGCAAAAAAGAGATTCGGAATTCTCGCGAGTCAGCCGATTTCGCGCGTCGGCGCCGAAATCGCGAAAGCCCATCCGCCCGGATCGCCCCCGCCGCCGCATGGAAGCCCACCGATCGGGCGCGACCCGTGTCCTCTACATGTATTAGTACGCGCGCGCGAGGCGCGAGCCCGCTAGGAGTGGCCTTGCCATGCTTTCGCCGCGACCTGCCCCTCACATGCGGCCCGACATTGACGGGTCGCAAGGCGAAAGGCATGGTCCGCTTTACGTCTTGGTGAAAGTTAAGCCTTTGCGCTGCCGGCGCGCGCTCAGCTGAAGGGACGGATTTTGCAGCATCGACGATCTGCCGGAGCCTGGCGCGATGCCACAAGCGCAGCCGGGCTCGGCGAGGACCCCCCGCTCGGGGTGGACGGAGACGAGGAAGACATCGACCGTCGCCGGGTTTCCGTGCGCTGGTTCGCGGCGACGCTTCTGACGGCCCTGTGCGGCTCCTTCCTCATGGGCGGCGCGGTCTATGCCGCGCTCGACGGCGAACACCGCTTCGCCCTGATGCCCGAAAAGGTGCGCAACACCATCCGCGGCGCCCTCGCTTTGGGCGAGCGCCCGGTCAATGCCGCCCGCAAGGGCGATCGCATGTCCCTGCTCGGCGACAGCGCCTCGGCGCGCCAGACCTTCCGCGTCTCCACCGCCACCAAGGTGGGCGACCGCGAGATCATCAAGGTGCGCCCCTTCACCCGCGTCGCGGCCAACCTCGCCATGAGCACCACCTCGGTGTCGGCCAATATCCCCCGCTTCAACCCGGCCCAGGTGGTGGCTGAATCGGTCTCCAAGGAAGAGGCGGCGCCGCAGGCCGAGCCGACCGGGGAAGTCACCCTGGTGATGCGCGACCTGTCGAGCCTGCCGCAGAGCACCAAGCTGGGCGCAGCGACTCCCATGGAGAACGTGCTGGTCAAGGTGCGCGAAGTGGCCGAGCTGAGCCGGCCCGGGCCAGGCAATCCGGGTGCCCTGCCCCCCGCAATCGTCGGCGGCCCCGGCTTTGCCCCTCCGGCCTCCCCCACGCCTTATCTGTCGTACGCCAGCGTCGGCGACGCCCTGGGCAACGGTGCCGGACTGCCGGGAAGCGCGGTGCCCGGCGCCCATGCCCCCGGCCTGCCGGCCCAGCAGGCCATGCCCGGCAACATCAGCTTCGTGCCCAAGACCTCGGACGAGACCTCCGGCGGCAACGATTGGTCCGATACGGCCGTGGTGGTGAAGAAGGGCGATACCATCGCCTCCATCCTCATCGACAACGGCGTCTCCAAGGAGGACGCCCGCGCCGCCGCCGCCGCCTTCGGCCGGGGCCGCGACGGCCAGGTGAAGGACGGCCTGCGCATGCGCATGCTGCTCCAGGAAGAGAACAAGCGGGTCCGCCCGCTGCGGGTGTCGATCTTCAGCGACCTTGGCCACGAAGGCACCGTCGCCTTGTCCGACAAGGACGAGTTCGTGAACGTACCCGAGCCGTCGGAAACCGAGATCGCAGGCATCTCCGAGGATACGGACGACGACGACAGCGGGCCCGGCATCCGCCTCTATGAGAGCGTCTACGAGACCTGCCTGCGCAACGAAGTGCCGCGCGCCGTCATCGCCGACATCATCCGCGTCTATTCCTTCGACGTGGATTTCCAGCGCCGGGTGCGGCCGGGTGACAATTTCGAGATCCTGTACTCAGACGATCCCGGCGCGTCGAACGACGTGCTCTACGCCGCGCTCACGGTGAACAAGGAAACCCGGCGCTACTACCGCTTCCAGACCGCCGACGACGGCGTGGTCGATTATTACGACGACGACGGCAAGAGCGCGAAGAAGTTCCTGGTCAGAAAGCCGCTTGCTGGCGGCATCATGCGCTCGCCGTTCGGCTATCGCCGCCATCCGATCCTCGGCTATTCCAAGCTGCACACCGGCGTGGACTGGGCCGACGCCATCGGCACCCCCATCTATGCGGCGGGCAACGGCACCATCATCTACGCCAACTGGAAATCGGGCTACGGCAAGCACACCGAGATCCAGCACGCCAACGGCTATGTCAGCACCTATTCCCACCAATCGGGATTTGCCCGCGGCATCCGCGAGGGCATGACGGTGCGCCAGGGCCAGCTCATCGGCTATATCGGCACCACCGGCCTCTCGACCGGCCCGCACCTCCATTACGAGGTGAAGATCAACGGCAATTTCGTGGATCCCATGCGCATCAAGCTGCCGCGCGGCCGGGCGCTGGACGGGCGCTTCCTCGCCGAGTTCAAGCGCGAGCGTGAGCGTATCGAGGCGCTGCTGAGCCATGCGCCGGTGCCGCCCCGCGTCGCGGCCGCCAGTGCCGGCGCCAAGAAGGCCGCCAGCAACTGAGGGCCAGTCCCGAGCGCCTTCAGGCCAGGCCGGCCTGAAGGCGGATCCCTGCGCCATCCGGCCGGCCTGCGATGCCGCCAGGCCGGCACGTAATCCGCCCCGCCTGCGACAGCGGCGGATGTTCCGGTCCCGTCGGGACCGCGCCAGTATGCGCCGCCTGTTTTCGACCACTGCGAGCACCGCTCATGATCCGCTTCGCCCGCCGCCTTGCCCTGCAGACTGCCGGCGTCGTGCTTCTCGCCGCCAGCCTGCCCCTTGCCGCGGTGGCGGGACAAGCGGACGACGACTATATCGCCGCCCGCGACAAGGCCGCGGCGGCGCTCGCGGCTGCGGAGAAGGCCGGGGCGAATCCGGACGATCTGTACAAGCGCGACGAGGCAGCCCTCGCGACACTGCAGAAGCGCATGGCCGCACTCCTTGGCCCGCTTACGTTCAAGGGTCTCAACGCCCCGCCCACCTTTTCGCCGGGCACGCTGCTGGACGGCCAGATCGAATCGGCCGAGCCCGACGGCCTGCGGTTTTCCGACGCCGACTTCACCACACGCCTGCTGGTCTCGCCCGAGCCGGTGTTCGCCGCGTGGCTCGCCGCACGCGCCAAGGAAGAGAACGCGCCGCCGGAGCTGGCGGGCGGCATCAAGGCCGCCATGGCGACAGACCTCTTCTACACCTACGCCATCAGCAGCGACGCCGCCTTCGCCATCTATACGCAATTGCCGGTGGCGGCCACCGAAGGCGAGACAACCTATGCGGCCCTCGGCCTCTTCAGCCAGGATGTGGCGGCGAACCAGGTGCCCGACAGCATCGTCATCACCCGCATCGCGAACGGGCGCGTGATCATCGGCACCAGCGAGGCGAAGGTGGCCATCAAGTCCATTCCCGCCTGCGACCAGGTCTGGAAGACCTATGCCGCCAAGGCCAAGACGCTGCGCGCCGCCGCGCAGAAGTCGAAGAAGGATGACGATCCGCGCTGGGACGACGCCTCCCGGGCCGAGGACGAAGGCTCCGCCGCCTATCGCACTTGCTTCGCCAAGGAAGCCAAGAACCAGCCCTTCTTCACCGCGGCCGTGGCGCGTGCCGAAGCCCTGCTCCAGACCGCGCGCGGCAACTGATCTATCGGCCGCGATCCCCGCGCGGCCCGCGCCTTCAGCCTGCGACGCCCATCACACCGCCCAGAAGCCGGCCGCGCCCTCGGGTAAAATAGCAAGAATGCGGTCGAGCTTTTCCGCCTCCATATTCCGCCGCAAGGCCGCAGCCACGTCGGCGATGGCGGAGGCCGGCGCGAAATTGTGGTGCCGGCGCAAATCCTGCACCTCGGCCGTCAGCGCCGCCCGGTCCGTGAATGTCCGCCGCGGCTCCGCTGGATCCCAATCCGCGACGAAGATCGCCCGGAGCACGGGCGGCAGCACCCCGGCAAAGCGGATGGCGTCTTCCAGCGACAGGCGCCGCCGAGACACCCGCAACACCCCGTCCACCATGGTGTAGGCCTGATTGCGCGTGCCAAGGCTCGCCGTATCCCGCGCGTCGGCGAGGAAGCGCTCGAAATCCTCGGTGGCGTGCTGGAGATCCATCGGTATCGGCATCGTTCGCTCCCCGGTCCGGCGCGGACGCCATAGACCTTGCGGGAGACATGAAAAAGGCCCTCCCGATGGGGAGGGCCTTTCTGTTCTCAGCCGCTCGGGACCGGACCGTCCTCAGGCGGCCTGGTCCACCGGCGCCGCCTCTCCCGCGAAGGTAAGCTGGCCGTTGTCCAGGCCCACCTTCACCGTTGCGCCGTCCAGGACGGTGCCGGCGAGGATCTTCTCGGCCAGCGGGTCCTGCACCAGCTTCTGGATGGTGCGCTTCAGGGGACGCGCGCCATAGGCCGGGTCGTAACCCTTCTCGGCGAGGAAGGCCCGCGCCTCGGGGGACAGCTCGATGGTGATCTTGCGATCCTCCAGCAGCTTGCGCAGCCGGCCCATCTGGATGTCCACGATGGAGTCCATCTGCTCCCGCTTCAGGCGGTGGAACATGACGATCTCGTCGATGCGGTTGATGAATTCGGGGCGGAAATGACGCCGCACCGCCCCCATCACCATATCGTAGGCCTCCTCGTCCGACACCACGGTCTCTCCCTCGTGGCCCGGCACCTTGAAGCCCATGGGCTGGCGCGGGTCGGCGAGGAATTCGGCGCCGAGGTTGGAGGTCATGACGATAAGCACATTGCGGAAGTCCACCGTGCGCCCCTGCCCGTCCGTGAGGCGCCCGTCGTCGAGCACCTGCAGGAGGACATTGAACACGTCCGGATGGGCCTTCTCCACCTCGTCGAACAGCACCACCTGGTAGGGCCGGCGGCGGACCGCCTCGGTGAGGGCACCGCCCTCGTCATAGCCCACATAGCCGGGAGGCGCGCCGATGAGGCGGCTCACGGAGTGCTTCTCCATGTATTCCGACATGTCGATGCGGACCATGGCGGTCTCGTCGTCGAACAGGAATTCGGCGAGCGCCTTGGTCAGCTCGGTCTTGCCGACGCCGGTGGGGCCGAGGAACAGGAACGAGCCGATGGGCCGGTTCGGGTCCTGGAGGCCGGCGCGGGCGCGACGCACGGCAGTGGAGACGGCGGCCACCGCCTCCGACTGGCCCACCACGCGCTTGGCCAGCTCCAGCTCCATGCGCAAGAGCTTCTCGCGCTCGCCTTCCAGCATCTTGTCCACCGGCACGCCGGTCCAGCGCGAGACGACGCCGGCGATGTGGTTCGGCGTCACCGCCTCTTCCACCATCTGCCCGGCTGCGCCCGCCTTCTCGACCTCGGCGAGCTTCTTCTCAAGCTCGGGGATGACCGAATAGGTCAGCTCGCCGGCCTTCTGGTATTCGCCCTGCCGCTGCGCGGTGGCCAGATCCGCCCGCGCCTGGTCGAGCTTCGACTTCAGCGTGGTCGCGGCGCCCAGCTTCTCCTTCTCCGCCTTCCACTTGGAGGTGAGGACGGAAGCCTTCTCCTCAAGGTCGGCCAACTCCTTCTCGGACCGCTTCAGGCGGTCCTTGGAGGCGGTGTCGGTCTCCTTCTTGAGGGCCTCCTGCTCGATCTTGCGGCGCATGATCTCGCGATCGAGACTGTCCAGCTCCTCGGGCTTCGAATCCACCTGCATGCGCAGGCGGGAAGCCGCCTCGTCCATCAGGTCGATGGCCTTGTCGGGCAGGAAGCGGTCGGTGATGTAGCGGTTGGACAGGACCGCCGCCGACACCAGCGCCGAATCGGTGATGCGCACGCCGTGGTGCAGCTCGTACTTCTCCTTCAGCCCGCGCAGGATGGAGACGGTATCCTCCACCGTGGGCTCGGAGACGAAGACGGGCTGGAAGCGACGGGCCAGGGCTGCGTCCTTCTCCACGTGCTTGCGATATTCATCCAGCGTGGTCGCGCCGACGCAGTGCAGCTCGCCGCGGGCCAGCGCCGGCTTCAAGAGGTTGGAGGCATCCATGGCGCCGTCGGTCTTGCCGGCGCCGACCAGGGTGTGCATCTCGTCGATGAACAGGATGATGCCGCCTTCCGCGCTCTCCACCTCGGAGAGCACGCTCTTCAGGCGCTCCTCGAACTCGCCGCGATATTTCGCGCCGGCGATGAGGGAGCCCATGTCGAGGGCCAGCAGGCTCTTGTTCTTCAGGCTCTCCGGCACGTCGCCGTCCACGATGCGGCGGGCAAGGCCCTCCACGATGGCGGTCTTGCCGACACCGGGCTCGCCGATGAGCACGGGATTGTTCTTGGTGCGGCGCGCCAGCACCTGGATGGTGCGGCGGATCTCCTCGTCGCGGCCAATGACCGGGTCGAGCTTGCCGTCCCGCACGGCCTGGGTGAGGTCGCGGGCGTATTTCTTCAGGGCGTCATAGGCATTCTCGGCGGTAGCGCTGTCCGCAGTGCGGCCCTTGCGCAGGGCCTCGATGGCCGCATTCAGGGTCTGCGGCGTCACGCCGGCCTTCACCAGGATGCGGCCCGCCTCGGTGTCCTTCTCGATGGTCAGGGCGAGCAGCATCCGCTCGACGGTGACATAGCCGTCGCCCGCCTTCTTGGCCGCCTGCTCGGCGGTCTCGAACACCTTGGCCAGCTGCTGGCTGAGATAGACCTGGCCGGAGCCGCCTTCCACCTTCGGCAGCTTCTTCAGCGCCGCTTCGACCTCGGCCCGCACCAGCACGAGATTGCCGCCCGCGCGCTGGATCAGGCCCGAGCACAGGCCTTCGGGATCGTCCATCAGCACCTTGAGCAGGTGCTCGGGCGTGAACTGCTGGTTACCCTCCCGGGTCGCCAGCGACTGGGCCGACTGGACGAAGCCGCGCGCGCGCTCGGTATAGATCTCAAAATTCATGTCTCTCCTCCTTCTCGCGCCCGGTACCTTCTCAGGAAGCATAGGGGGCACGGTGGGACACGGTCCCGGCATCCCCGGCTACCGCTGCACAGATGGAACGAACCTGTGCCGTGCCTCATGTGGGTGTGGCCCGGCGGCAACGGAAGGGGTCTGCAGCTGATTTCGCACGGATCCTGCGTGGACAAGGCTCAGCCCCCTTTCGTGCCGTCCGGCAGCTTGGACCGATCTCCACCGGCCGCCTTGATCCAGGCGAAATTTCCATGGCCTTGACCATGGCTGCCCGGCATGGGAGGGGCGGCGCTGAACCGGAGAGATCGCCATGCCCGCGCCTGTGCCCCCAGCGCCCGTCTCGCCCGCCGCCGATGCCGCGTCACCACAGGCCCTGCCCACCGCCACCCTCAAGGCCATCTACCGTCATCCGGTGAAGGGCCTGTCGCCGGAAGCCCTTGAGGCGGTGACGCTGGAGGCTGGCGCCTTCTTCCCGCACGACCGGCTCTATGCGGTGGAGAACGGCGCCAGTGGGTTCGACCCCGACGCCCCCGCCTACCGGCCCAAGACCGCATTCCTCATGCTGATGCGCGACGCCCGCCTCGCCGGCCTTGCCTCCCGCTATGAGCCGGAAACCACGACGCTCACGCTCTGCCTCGATGGTCACGAGGCGGTCCGCGCCGATCTCTCCACGGTGGATGGCCGGGCGGAGGTGGAATCCTTCCTCACCTTCTACATGGGCGAGGAAGCCCGCGGGCCGTTGCGGCTGCTCACCGCGCCGGATGGTTTCCGCTTCACCGACTCCCTGCGCTCCGGCTTCCTGTCCCTGCTCAACCTCGACAGCGTGCGCGATCTGGAAACCCGCATGGGCGCCCCTCTCGACCCCCGTCGCTTCCGCATGAACCTGAATCTGGAGGGCTGGCCCGCCGGCACGGAATTGGCGCTTGCGGGCCAGCGCCTGAAGGTGGGCGCGGCCGAGATCGCCGTGCTCAAGCGCACCGAGCGCTGCGCCGCCGTGAACGTGAACCCTGAGACCGCCGTGCGCGACCTCAACGTGGTGAAGGGACTGATGGCCGCCTATGGCCATACGGATTGCGGCATCTATGCCAAGGTGGTGCGCTCCGGGCGGGTGGCCGTGGGCGACACGGTGACCCTCGCCTGACCGGGCCACACCGACCAAACCCCATCCAAGGAGAGGAAACGCCATGTCTCTCGCACGCATGTCTCTCTCACTCGCCTGGCTTCTGCCCATCCGCCTGCGGTCCGCCCTCGTCCCAGCGATGCTGGCCGCGACGGTTCTCGCCCTCGCCCCGGCCGCGGCGGCAAGCTTCGACTGCGCCAGCGCTCGCGCGGCCGACGAAAAGGCGATCTGCGACAGCTGCGACCTCGCCCAGCTCGATGTGAAGATGTCCACCCTCTATGGCGTCCTCACCAAGCTGGTCGCCATGGGCCAGCGCGGCATGATCCAGGACGCGCAGCGGGCCTGGCTGGCGCAGCGCTCCACCTGCGGCGGCGATACCTCCTGCCTCTCCGGGGCCTACAGGAGCCGGATCGCCCAGCTGGAAGCCGCGCTGGGCGAGATCTATTCCCGCGGCCCCTTCTGAGGCATTCTGTGGCCCGCCGAGCGGGTGCGGCGGTCCATTCACGAGGGTGTTTCGCGCAAGTCGCGAGGTGCCTCGTCCGTTTCAACGCGTCTTCTTCCCGTGCGCGCGTCCGCGCAGGTCGAAGACGATCAAGTCGCGGCGCCCCATGACCCTTCCTGTGATCAACCCGTTTCCCGGCACGTCGTCTTCCGCCTTCGACGCGGTGGACACCTGGGTGTTCGACCTCGACAACACCCTCTATCCCGCCCACCACGATCTGTGGTTCCAGATCGATGCCCGCATGAAGGGCTACATCTCGGATCTGCTGGGCATCCCGCCCGACGACGCCTTCCGCATCCAGAAGGACTATTACCGCCGCTACGGCACCTCCCTGCGCGGCCTGATGATCGAGCACGGGGTGGAGCCGGACGCCTTCCTCGCCCACGTGCACGACGTGGACCTGTCGGGGCTCGACGCGTCGCCACGCCTTGCCGCCGCCATCGAGGCGCTGCCAGGGGCGAAGATCGTCTACACCAACGGCTCGGAGCGCCACGCCCGCAACGTGCTGGAAAAGCTGGGCATCGATGCCCATTTCGCCGCCGTGCACGACATCGTGGCCGCCGAATTCCACCCCAAGCCCACCGAGGAAGCCTACCTGCGCTTCCTCAGGGCCCACGGGGTGGACCCGACCCGCTCGGCCATGTTCGAGGACCTCGCCCGCAACCTCGAGGTGCCGCACCGGCTGGGCATGGTGACCGTGCTGGTGGTGCCGCCGGACGAGACCATCGCCGCCCGCGAGACCTGGGAGTTCGAGGGCCGCGAGGACGCCTATGTGGACCACATCACCGAGGACCTCGCCGGCTTCCTCGAAACCGTGGCGCGGACGGCCCCGCCGCCGGTCAATGAGCCGGACTAGGAGGAAGGACCCAAGACCTTGACGGCAGAGGGGGACGCCATGACCACCACCATCCGCACCCTAGATCCCGCCGAGGTCGAAACCGCGGTGGATTGGGCCGCGCGGGAGGGCTGGAACCCCGGCCTTGCCGATGCCTCCGCCTTCCTCGCCCAGGACAAAGACGCCTTCCGCGGCCTGTTCCGCGACGGCGCGCTGGCGGCGGTGATCTCCGCCACGACCTATCAAGAGCTCTTCACCTTCGTGGGGTTCTACATCTGCCGGCCGGACCTGCGGGGACAGGGGCTCGGCTATACCCTGTGGCAGGATACCTTCGCGGGCCTCAAGGGCACGGTCGGCCTCGACGGCGTTGTGGCGCAGCAGGACAATTATGCCCGCTCCGGCTTCATCCTCGCCCACCGCAACATCCGCTATGGCGGGACGGCGCCGGCCGGCGCGAGCGATCCCCGCGTGGTGGATATCGCCGAGACCCATATGGACGGCGTGGCCGTGCTGGACGCCGCCTGCTTCGGCTTTGCCCGGCCCGATTTCCTCAAAAGCTGGCTCGCCCCGCCCTTTGGCCGCGCCTGCGTGTTCGTCGCGGAGGGAACGGTTAAGGGTTACGGCGTCATCCGCCGCTGCCGGGAGGGCCACAAGATCGGCCCCCTGTTCGCCGACGACGCGGAGGCTGCCGGCGCTTTGTTCGACACGCTGGTCGCGACCGCTGAGGGCGGGCCGGTATTCCTCGACGTGCCCGAGCCCCATGCCGCCGCCCGCGCCCTTGCCGAGGCGGCTGGCCTTGCCCCGGTGTTCGAGACCGCGCGCATGTATCGCGGGCCTGCCCCGGAGCTGCCGCTCGGGCGGATTTTCGGCATCACCAGCTTCGAATTGGGCTGATCCGCCTTGAGAGCGCCGCGACACCCCGTTAGCTGCAACGCAGCAACGGCGGAGGGACGCGTGGCTTACGGTCTGATCGGGGGAGCGGGTGTGGGATTTGCGCTGGGCGGGCCGCTCGGCGCCTTGCTCGGCGCGCTGGCGGGGCACGCCCTCGACCGGCTTTTGCTCGCGCCGGCGGAAAAGCCGGCCGCCTTCTCGGTGGCGCTCATTGCCTTGTCGGCCAAGATGGCCAAGGCTGACGGGGTGGTGGTGCCGGCGGAGGTTACGGCCTTCCGCGAGGTGTTCGACATCCCGCCCGAGAACCTCGACGCGGTGGCCCGCCTCTTCAACCTCGCCAAGCAGGACACTGCCGGCTTCGAGGCCTATGCCCGGCAGGTGGCGCAGCTGTTCGCCGACGATCCGGACACCCGCGAGGACCTGCTGGACGCCCTGTTCCATGTGGCCAAGGCCGACCATGCCCTGCACGAGAAGGAGCTGGTGTTCCTGGAGGAGGTCGCCCGCATCCTCGGCTTCACCGGCGCCGCCTATGCCCGCATCGAGGCGCGGCACGTGCGCCGGCCCGGCGACCCCTATGCCGTGCTCGACCTCGACCCGGGCGCCTCGGACGAGGAGGTGAAGGCGCGCTGGCGGGCGCTGGTGGCCAGCCACCACCCCGACAAGATCGCCGGGCGCGGCCTGCCACCCGCCGCCATCAAGCTCGCCAACGACCGGGTGGCGGCGCTGAACGCCGCCTATTCCCTCATCACCCGGCAGCGGAGGCTGGCATGAGCATGCCTGAAACGCCCATGCCCGAGCTTCTCTCCGCCCCCGACAGCCCGTGCGTGGAGAGTCTTGCGCCCTCGCCCAATTTCGGGCCGCGCCGCGCGAAGCTGGACATGCTGGTGCTGCACTATACCGGCATGGCGAGTGCGGATGCCGCCATCGAGCTGCTGCGCACCCCCGCCTCGGAGGTGTCCTGCCACTATGTGGTGCGCGAGGACGGGAGCGTGGTGCAGATGGTGGCCGAGGCGGCGCGGGCGTGGCACGCGGGCCGCTCGTCCTGGGAGGGCGTCACCGACACCAATTCCCGTTCCATCGGCATCGAGATCGTCAATGGCGGCCATGATTACGGCCTGCCGGACTTTCCCGCCGTGCAGATCGCGGCGGTGATCGCCCTGTCGGCCGACATCGTCGCCCGCCACGCCATCCGCGCCGACCGGGTGCTCGCCCATTCGGACGTGGCTCCGGCGCGCAAGCGCGATCCCGGGGAAAATTTTCCGTGGGGCGCCCTGCACGCTGCCGGCATCGGCCATCTGGTGCCGCCGTCGCGGGTCGAGGGCGGGCGCTTCTTCATGCTGGGAGATGCCGGGGAGCCGGTGGCGGCGCTCAAGGCCATGCTCGCGCTCTACGGCTACGGCATCGAACTGACCGACGCCTACGATGCCGAAACCGCCGATGTGGTCGCCGCCTTCCAGCGCCATTTCCGCCCCGCCAAGGTGGACGGGGTGGCGGACGCCGCCACCATCCTCACCCTGCGCGACCTGATCGCCACGCGGCCGGGGGATGCGCCGCAGGTGGCCTGAGCCCGAGCCTCAGGCGATGCCGGTCAGCAGCAGGTCGTGGATGTGCAGCACGCCCACGGGTGCCTGGCCCTCCACCACCATCAACGCCGTGATCTTGCGGCTGTTGAGGATGTTGAGGGCCTCGGAGGCAAGCTGGTCCGGCCGCACCGTCTTGGGCGCGGCGGTCATGATCTCGTCCACCGTGCGGGTTGGCAGGTCGTTGGCCATGTGGCGGCGCAGGTCGCCGTCGGTGACGATGCCGGTCAGCGCGCCGTCCGGCCCCACGACGCCCACGCAGCCGAGGCCCTTGGTGCTCATCTCCACCAGCGCGGCGCCCATGAGGGTGCCGGCCGCCACCACCGGCACCGCATCGCCCTGGCGCATCACGTCGCGCACGAACTTCAGGCTCGCGCCCAGCTTGCCGCCGGGATGGAACTGGCGGAAATCCAGGGCGGTGAAGCCCCGGCTCTGCAGCAGCGCCACCGCCAGCGCGTCGCCCAGCGCCAGCTGCATGAGGGTGGAGGTGGTGGGGGCGAGCCCGTGGGGGCAGGCCTCCTGCGCCACCGGCAGGCTCAGCACCACGCTGGCGCTGGAAGCCAGCGCGCTCTCGGTATTGGAGGTGAAGGCGATGAGTGGCACGTCGAAGCGGCGCGAATAGTCCACGATATCGTGCAGTTCCACCGTCTCGCCGGACCAGGAGAGGGCCACGATCACGTCGTCGGTGGTGATCATGCCGAGGTCGCCGTGACTGGCCTCGGCGGGGTGGACATAATGGGCCGGCGTGCCGGTGGAGGCCAGCGTCGCGGCAATCTTGCGCGCCACGTGCCCGCTCTTGCCCATGCCGGTGACGATGACCCGGCCGTGGGAATTCTGGATGGTGGCCACCGCCACGTCGAAGGCCGCGCCCAAAGGGCCTGCCATGGCTTCGGCCAGGGCCGCGAGGCCCGCCTTTTCCGCATCGAGGGTTGCAAGCGCGGAGACCACCGAGGCGGGATGCACGTGCGGCCCGTCGTCGGCCGGGACTTTATTTGCCGGAGAACGCATCATCGCGACTGGATAGCACCGATCGCCGCCAAAGGGGAGAGACGCCCCGCCACGGGGCGAGCGCCCGGTTGCGGAGAGAACCGGCCAAGCTCCCTCTCCCGCGTGCGGTCAACCGCCTCCATTTGGGGTTTGCGCGCAGCCGAGCGTCGAGGATGGGGCGGGGCGGCGCCTTAGGACGAGAGAGCACCGTCGCCGGACGGCTTGACCGGACGGCCCACTGAACGGCCGGGGCAACGCGGCGAGATGGACCCTCCGGTCAAGCCGGAGGGCGACGGGGTGGAGAAGCGCCGGCTCTCTCCCACGCGGGAGGGGAGGAGACAAGGCGCCAGGATCGCGGCGAGCCTTGGGAACGAACCGCGAAAACCTGGCCGCAACCGATTCGGTCATGCTGCGTTCCCTCTGCGTGCAGGCCTTGGGCCAGCGGGTGTTCTGGAATGGGACGCAGCCTTGTCCCGTTGAGCCGGATCTGCGGAGGCCGCTTCCCCCTCCCAACCCTGCCTGCACGCGGGAGAGGGCTCCCGGCCCGTCTCCACACCCCGCCCCCGATTCCGATCGCCGCCGATTTGCTCTAGGGTTGCGCCGTTCGATCCACCCGTTCGATCCAGCGAAAGCGCGCCGGCCGCATGTGGTCCCGCCTCTATTGGCTCGCCGTGGGCGGCCCCCTCGCCGCCGGCCTCCTGGTCATGGGCGCCGATCCCGGCCCGCTGGCGGACGCGCGCAACGGCCTGTTCGACCTCTACCAGCGCGCCGCTCCCCGTGCCTACGACCCGGACCTGCCGGTGCGCGTGGTGGATGTGGACGAGGCCTCGCTTGCCCGCATCGGCCAATGGCCCTGGCCCCGCGCCACAGTTGCCCGGCTGGTGGACAAGCTTGCCGCATCGGGCGCCGGCGCCATCGCCTTCGACATGGTGTTCTCCGAACCGGACCGGCTCGACCCCGCCGCCGTGGTGGGCCTGCTGCCCGAGGATGTGCGCGCACCGGTCCAGACCGCTTTGGCCGGCCGCGAGAGCAACGATGAGATCCTCGCCCGCGCGCTTGCGGAAAGCCCGTCCGTGCTGGGCGCGGTGCTCACGGGAACGCGTACCGGCACCACCTATCCGGCGAAATGGGGCATCGCCGCCGCCGGCGACGATCCGCTCGCTTTCGCGCCGCGCTTCGCCGGCGCGGTGGCGCCCCTGCCCGGCCTTGCGGCGGCGGCAAAAGGCATCGGGGCGCTGAACTGGCTGCCCGACCGCGACCAGGTGGTGCGCCGCGTGCCCCTGCTGCTCGCGTTCGACGGCAAGCTGGTGCCCGGCCTCGGCGCCGAGGCGCTCAGGGTGGCGCAGGGGGCGACCACCTATGTGGTGCGCGCCTCCAACGCCAGCGGCGACGAGGGCTTCGGCACCAAGTCCGGCATCACCGCGGTGAAGATCGGTGCCCTCGACGTGCCCACCGACGCCCAGGGGGAAGTGCGGGTGCGCTTTACCCCCACCGACCCGCGCCGCTTCCTCTCCGCCGCCGCCGTGCTGGATGGCACCGTGCCGCGGGAGGAGCTGGAGGGGCGGATCGTGCTGGTGGGTACCAGCGCCGCCGGCCTCATGGACACGCGCGCCACCCCCATCGACGCGGCGGTGGCGGGGGTGGAAATCCAGGCCCAGCTCATCGAGCACATGGTGACCGGGGCCAACCTGGTGCGGCCGGACTGGGCGCGCGGGGCGGAAATGGTGCTCACGGCGGTGCTGGGCCTGCTGCTGGCCCTGATCCTGCCCCGCGTCCCGGCGCTGGCGGCGGGGGTGGCCGGGCTGGGGGTGCTGGCGGCGCTGGCGGCGGGGGCATGGTTCGCCTTCACCCGTCTCGACCTGCTGCTCGATCCCATGGGGCCGGGGTGGGCGGTGCTCGGCGTCTATCTCATGGGAGTGCTGGCGCTCTATCGCGACGAGCAGCAGCAGAAGAAATGGGTGCGCTCGGTGTTCGGCCGCTTCGTCTCGCCCCAGGTGGTGGAGAAGCTGGCGGAAAATCCCGAGCGCCTGGTGCTCGGCGGCGAGACGCGGGAGATCACCATCCTGTTCTGCGACCTGCGCGATTTCACCTCGCTGTCGGAGACCATGGACGCGCAGGCGCTCACCCGCTTCATGAATGCCTATCTCACCCCCATGACGCAGGTGGTGCTGGCCCATGGCGGCACCATCGACAAATATATCGGCGACGCCATCATGGCGTTCTGGAACGCGCCCGTGGACGATCCGGCCCACGCCCGCAACGCGGCCCTGTGCGCGCTGGCCATGTCGGCCCGGCTCGATGCCCTGAACGTGGAATGGAGCCGGCAGGCGGAGGCGGCGGGCCGGCCGTTCTCGCCGGTGCGCTGCGGCATCGGGCTCGCCACCGGGCCGTGCTGCGTGGGCAACCTCGGCTCCGACCAGCGGCTGGAATATTCCTGCCTGGGCGATGACGTGAACCTCGCCTCGCGCATCGAGGGGGCGACCAAGTCCATGCGCGTGGACATCCTGGTCTCCGAGGCGACGCGCGCCGCCGTGGCCGACCTGCCGTTCCTGGAAGCCGACCTCCTGATGCTGAAGGGCAAGTCGCGGGCAAGCCAGCTCTATCTGCTGGCGGGAGACGCCGCCTTCGCCGGCTCCGGCGCGTTCGACGCGCTGGCCCGGCGCCACGCCGCGCTCATGTCGGCCTATGGCGCCGGGCATTTTGCGCTGGCCCTCGCCGCCGCCGAGGCGCTGGCGAGCGAAGGTCCGGACCGCCTCTCGCGCTTCTACACGCTCTATGCCGAGAGGTGCGCGAATGCCTCCACCACCCCGACGCCTGCCGGAAGCATCAACTAGAGCGTATCCTTGGGCCGCTTCGCGCTTGCAAAGCGGCCGTTGCGTCAGCAAAACGGTTACATGAGCGGCGTGCCTTCCACCCCTCCTGACAGCAAGACACACGCTCCGGCCCGGCAGGGCGCGGCATCCAATGGCGCCCTGCCCCGCGACGTGCTCAGCTACCTCTGGAGAGTGGCTCCGGCGAGCCATATCAAGCTGTTCGCCCTCGTCCTGCTGCTGCTGCCCTTCAACTATGCCTCGCTGGAACTGCCGCGCCTCATCGTCAACGGCGTGACCGACGCCATCGGCGGCACGGTTCCGCGCCTGCTCGAGCTCGACATCGGCCTGCCCGACGCACTGGGCGGCTTCGTGCTGTTCCGCTCGAAGGGCTTCGAGGTGAGCGCCTTCGGTCTGCTCGCCGGGCTCGCGCTGGTGCTGTTCGCGCTCCAGCTGATCCAGCAGCACATCACCCGCCTGATCGAGATGGCGAAGGCGCGGCTTGGCGAGCGCATCATCGTCGGCCTCAGGCGGCAGCTGTTCGACGTGATCCAGCGGCTGCGGCCGGAAGCGCCCATGAAGAGCAAGGCGCTGGAAGTAGGCAACATGATGCGGTTCGAGGTGGGGCCCATCTCCCCCTTCGCCGGCATGGCCTTCGCCCAGCCGCTGAAGTCCGCCGGCCTGATCGGCTCGGCGACCCTGCTCATCTTCACCCAGAACGCGGTGCTGGGTGGCTTCGCCATCGGCATCCTGGTGCTGAATTATGTGCTGCTGGGCATCCAGCGGGCAGACAATGCGCGCAAGCTGCAAGTCTACCAGCGCGAGGCGGTGGCGCTGGGCAAACGGGTGATGGCGGGCATCGACCGCCTGCCCCTCGTCCACGGCTTCGCCACCAGCCCGTTCGAGCGCGGCGCGGTGGACCACCGCCTTGGCGTCGTCTCCGAGGCCAGCCTCGACCTCAAACGGCAGAATTTCACCGACCGGGTGCTGAACCTGCTGATGTCGGACGTGCCGACGCTGGTGTTCTACTCCGTCGGCGGCTGGCTGGCCCTGTCGGGGGCCATCAACATCGGCCAGCTGGTGGCGGTGGTGGCGGCCTATGGCCAGATCCCCGAGCCGCTGAAGGAGCTGATCGACTGGGACGAGAAGCGCCTGATCGCCCAGGTGCGCTACGATTTCGCCCGCTATTACCTTGAAACCCGGGAGGTCTGGCCGCAGGGCTCGCAGGAGCTGCCGCCCGGTCCGGAACCGGCCTTCGACGGCAGCCTCAAGGTGGCGGACCTCGGCGTGGTGGACCCGGCCGGCAGCCTGTTGCTGGAAAGCGTGAGTTTCGAGGTGCCCCCCGGCACGGCGGTGGCGCTGAAGGGACCCGATGCCGGCGGCAAGCATGCGGTGGCGCGCGTCTGCGGCCGCGCCATCTCGCTCTACAGCGGCACCGTGCGCATGGGCGGGCACGATCTCGCCCATGTCCCGGAGGCCGTGGTGGGGCGGCACGTGGCCTATGCGGGCGGCGACCCCATCGTCATCACCGGCACGCTGCGCACCAACCTTCTGTTCGCGCTGGAGCGCCGGCCGGGCCGCGCCCTGACGGAGGCCGTGGACCTCGCCGCCCTCGGCCTTGCCGACGAGGCGGCGCTCGACCGCAAGGCGCTTGCCGCCCTCGCCGGGGCCGGGCTGGGGGATCTCGTGGTGCGGCTCGGCCTGGAGCGGCGGCTTGATCCGGACCAGGCCCCGGCGCTCGCGGAGCGCATCGTGTCCCTGCGCGCGGCGGTCACCGATGCCGTCGCCCAGCGGCAGGCGCAGAGCGGGCGGATGCTGATCGAGCCGTTCCGCTTCGCCGCATTCAACCGCTGGATGACGCTGGCCGAGAACATCCTGTTCGCCACCCCGCTGAACGACACCCGTGGCGCCGCTTCCCTGCTGGCCGAGCCGGCGCTGTTGCCGCTGCTGGAGAAGGCCGGGCTCGCGGCTGACCTGATCGCGCTGGGCCGTTCCGCCCTGCGCATCCTGTCCGAGCTGGCCGGCGGTCCCGAGGACCTCGCCGGGATCGACACCAAGGGCCTGCTGCGCGCAGAGGAGATGGGCGAGGCCCGCGCGCTCGCCACCCGGATCGAGGATGACCCCTCGGCGGACGAGCGGGGGCTGCTGCTGCGCATCGCCGGCCGCTATTGCGAGCCGCGCCACCGCTTCGGCCTCATCGACGAGGACTGGCAGGACCGGGCGCTGGCCGGCCGCGCCCAGCTTGCGCACCTGAAGGACGTGTCGGGCATCGCCCTCGCCCGCTACCAGCCCGACAGCTATTGCCGGGCACTGACGGTGCGCGACAATCTGCTGTTCGGCCGCATCGCCGCCGATCGGGCCGGCGCCGCGGCGGTGGTGGACGAGATCGTCCGCGAATGCTTGGCGCAGGATGCCCTGATCGGCCAGGTGGAACGCCTCAGCCTCGACGTGGCGGTGGGCGAAGGCGGCCTGCCCCTGTCGGCGGCGGAGCGCGGCAAGCTCACGCTGGCGCGCTGCCTTCTGGCCGACCCCGCCATCCTCGTCATCGACGATGCGCTAGTGCCCCTGTCGCCGGCCGAGCAGAGCCAGCTCATCGGCTCGGTGCTGGGGGGGCGGACGGGACGCACCACCCTGGTGGTGCTGGATGCCGGCGAGCCGCTCGACCTGTTCGCGCAGGTGATCGTGCTTGCCCACGGACAGGTGGAGCGGGTGGAGGCCGGGGTGGGGCTGGCCGCCGTGGGCGCATGAGCCTGAAAAGAAGAGAGTTTCACGTAACGAAAACGCGCTAAAATGCCCGCCCGGAGGTTCCCACGTTTCATCAGGACGTGTGGACATCCGGGGCGCCCCACAGGGGGCGAGATCCCGTTGCAGGAGGGATGCCGCAAGTGCCCGCAAGGCACGGGGGCATCATAGACCCATGAGTATCGAAGACGAGGCCCGCACGCTCGCCCGCATCCCCATGTTCCGCGACCTGGAGCCGAGCCAGCTGCGGCTGCTCGCCTTCTCGGCGGCGCGGCTCGATGTGGCGCCGGGCGACGTGCTGTTCACCCAGGGCGAGGCGCCCGACGCCGCCTATGTGGTGCTTGAGGGCACCGCGGTGATCGAGGTGGCGGCGGGCGGCGCAGCCCATGAGGTGGCGCGGCTCGGCCGCGACACGGTGGTGGGCGAGATGGGCGTGCTCACCGGCGAGCCGCGCACCGCCACGGTGCGGGCCGGCGAGCCCATGAGCGTGCTGCGCATGGAGACCGACCTGTTCCTGAACCTCCTGGACAAGACTCCGTCGCTGGCCCGCTCGGTGCTGCGCGACCTCGCCTTTCGCCTGCAGGAGACCACGCAGGCCCTGGTAAAGGCGAGAGGGTGACGGTGAGAGGGTAAGGGGGCTCGGCTTCAGCCGCGCCGGCGCAGGATCTTGAGGCGCCCCAGCAGTTCGGCCACCGCCTCCGGCGGCAGGTGGCTGATCTCGCGGGCCAGCAGGTTGGCGAGCTCGGTGGCCTGCGGGCTCAGGTCCGCGGTGTCCACCACCACCCGGGGCTGGGACAGTTCGGCGAGGCGCTGGAGATCCTCCGCCTCGTCCCAGATCACATTGAAATAGGCGATGATCCGCTGCACCAGCGCCCAGGTGGGCTTGCCCCTCTTGCCGGTTTCCAGAGCCGACAGATAGGTGGGCGTGACCCCGATGGCGCGGGCCATTTCCGTGAGTGTCACGTCGCGGGCGGCGCGCAGGTCGCGCACCCGCCTTCCGAACGGCGTCATCGTCTGTCCCTGCCGCCCCCGCGCATCGGGGCATTGGCGCAGAAGCTAGAATGTCGGGGCGGGAAACGAAAGCCGGCTGATCATGAGACGCCGGACACGCAGGCCGCCAAACGAAAACGGCGGTGCTGGGCACCGCCGTTCGAAACCTTGATCAAGTGGGGCCAGAGCCAGTCCCTCAGGTCCAGGAGCCGTCGTCCGAGCTGTCGTCGCTGCCCCAGTCGCCGCCGTCGTCGAAGTTGACATCCTGGGGGTCGGCGTTCCAGCCGTCGTCCTGTCCCGCACCCTGGCTCGGATCCTGTCCACCCAGCGCGGTCTGGGCGTCGTGGCCGAGATTGCCGCTGCCGGGCTCGACCGCCGGCTTGCCGAACTCGGCCGCCGCCGCAGTGGCCACGGGGCCGGAGCCGCCGGACATCATGCCCTTGATGCCGTCGAACAGCAGCGCACCACCGGCCACGCCGGCCGCCGTCGCCAGCGCACCCTGAAGGAAGCCACCACCGCCGCCGCCACCAAATCCGCCGCGCTGCTGCGGGGGCTGCTGCCCCCACGGGCCGCCCTGTTGCGGCTGGGGATAGCCCTGCTGCGGGTAACCCTGTTGCTGATAACCACCGCCCTGCTGGGGATAGCCTTGCTGCCCGTAGCCCTGCTGGGCGTATCCGGGCGGAACCCCCATGGGGGCATCGGCCGTGCGCGTGCCGGCCGAGGGCACGGAACTGCGGGAGCCGCCGCCGAACAGGCCGCCGAGAAAGCCGCCGCCGGACGGACGCGACTGCGCCTCCGCGGCGCGGGCCTGGGCGTCCTGAAGCTGGGCTTCCAGATCCTGGATGTGAGCATAGGACTGCTGGAGCGCATGCTCCTGCACCAGCACGCTCTGCGCGAGGGCGTAGGTGGCATGGGGTGCCTCAGCGACGCGGCGCGCAATCAGCGCCTCGGCTTCCGCGTCACGCGGCTGGTTCGCGACACCGCGCATGCGGTCGAACAGGCCGTCGATCAGGGCACGTTCCTCGGGAGTCATATCCGTCTCCACTGGGTTGGACGAGACGCATATGAGCAGCCGGCCATGGCGCAGGAAGGGCGGAACTCCATGAAATTTTGGTAACGGCAGAGGTAACGGAAGCGCCTTGTACCATCGGCCCCGGTCTTCGACCGGCGCCAGGTGGGTCACGCTCAGGCGCCGCGCGGGCTTGGCCGAAGGCCCATGGGCCGGCTCACGGCTTCCTTCGCCCTACTCCGCCGCGTCCGCCGGGGATGCCCCTGCCGCCGCCGTGCCGCCGACGCCGAAGCGCTGCTCCACATAGGCCTCCACCATCCGGCGGAACTCGTCCTGGATGTTGGCGCCGCGCAGGGTCGCCACCTTCTTGCCGTCGATGAAGACCGGGGCGGACGGGGTCTCCCCGGTGCCGGGCAGGGAGATGCCGATGTCGGCATGCTTGCTCTCTCCCGGGCCGTTCACGATGCAGCCCATCACCGCCACGTTCAGGGTCTCGACGCCGGGAAATTTCGCCTTCCAGACCGGCATGCGGGTGCGGATCATCTCCTGCACGCTCTGCGCCAGCTCCTGGAACACGGTGGAGGTGGTGCGCCCGCAGCCGGGGCAGGCGGCCACCAGCGGCACGAAGGTGCGCAGGCCCATGGTCTGCAGTATTTCCTGCGCCACCTGCACCTCGCGGGTGCGATCGCCGTTGGGCTCCGGGGTCAGGGAGACGCGGATGGTGTCGCCGATGCCGGCCTGCAACACCACCCCCATGGCCGCCGTGGAAGCAACGATGCCCTTCGAGCCCATGCCCGCCTCGGTCAGGCCGAGATGCAGCGCATAGTCGGCGCGGCGGGACAGCTCGCCATAGACGGCGATGAGGTCCTGCACCGCCGAGACCTTGGCCGAGAGGATGATGCGGTTGCGGGGAAGGCCGATCTCCTCCGCCAGCCCCGCCGAGAGCAGGGCCGAGCGCACCAGCGCCTCGCGGGTCACGGCGCGGGCTTCCGCCGGCTGTGGCAGCAAGGCGTTCTCGTCCATCAGGCGGGTCAGCAGCTCACCATCGAGGGAGCCCCAGTTGGCGCCGATGCGCACCGGCTTGTCGTGGCGGATGGCGGTCTCGACGATGGCGGCGAACTGCCGGTCCTTCTTGTCGCCGAAGCCCACGTTGCCCGGATTGATGCGGTATTTGTCGAGCGCCTCGGCGCAGGCCGGATAATCGGCCAGCAGCTTGTGGCCGATGTAATGGAAATCGCCCACCAGCGGCACGTCGATGCCCTGCGCCAGCAGCTTTTCCTTGATGTGCGGCACGGCGGCGGCGGCCTCGTTGCGGTCCACCGTGATGCGCACGATTTCCGAGCCGGCGCGGGCCAGCGCGGCCACCTGGCGCACGGTGCCCTCGATGTCGGCGGTGTCGGTGTTGGTCATGGACTGCACCACCACCGGCGCGCCGCCGCCCACCATCACCCGGCCCACCGGAACGCCCACCGTCGGACGCCGCGCGGCGGGACCCGCCTCAAGCAGCTCGGCGGGGACCACGGCAGTGGTGGCCGGGGGAACCTGGGTCGCAGGCGTGGACTGAAGGGTGGTCATGGGCATTCCATCCTCGGCAAATCGTCCGCACGCAGACACGTCCGCGACCGGCACGTCCGGCCCTGATACGGCGCGGGAGGGGGCACGGACGGGTTTCGAGTAGGCCGGGCGGCGGCGAGCGTCAACCGGCGCCGGCCGTCTCGGCCGCTCCCGGCGCGGCTGCGGACGCCGCTTCCCGGCAGCTGGCGCAGGTGCCAGCCACCTCCAGCACCCGCTGGCGCGGCTCGAAGCCGGCGGCCCGCGCCGCCCAGGCAAGGTCGCGCCCGACCGCGTGGGAGGCCACTTCCTTGGTCAGGCCGCAGCGTTCGCAGATGAGGAACACCACCACCTCTTCGGCATCATGGGGATGGCCGCAGGCCAGGAACGCGTTGCGGCTCTCGATGCGGTGGGCGAGCCCCTCGGCCACCAGGAAATCCAGCACCCGGTAGACCGACATGGGCGGCGTCGGCTCGCCGCCGGCGGCCAGGCGCTCCACGATCTCGTAGGCGCCGAGCGGCACGTGGGTCTCGGCCAGCGCCTTCATGACGCTACGGCGCAGCGGCGTCAGGCGCAGGCCTTTCTCCGCGCAGCACTTCTCCATGCGCGCCAGGGCGCCGGCCACGCATTGGCCGTGATCATGATCACTAGGATGGTCGCCAGAATGGGTCACGCTTCCTATTTAGTACATCGCCGCACGTCCTGCCATCCGCGGGTATGCAACATCCAATCCAACGTCGCGTTGCGCCACGGGGAGGAGCGTTGCAATCTGCCGGCCACAGGTTCGCCTGTGCGCGTGACGGCACCGTCACACCGCTTCGCTAAACCGTGAGCCTCGGCCGCAGGCCGGGCCACGTCGCGCCTTGTTGGGGAACAGCCATGCTCAAGGGTAAAGTCGCCGTCGTCACCGGATCCACCAGCGGAATCGGGCTCGCCTATGCCCGGGCCTTCGCCAAGGAAGGCGCGAACATCGTGATCAACGGTCTCGGTGACGCCGCCGCCATCGAGAAGGAGCGTGCCGCGATCGAGAGCGAATTCGGCGTGAAGTGCCTCTATTCGCCCGCCAACATGCTGAAGCCCGATGAAATCGCCGGCATGGTGCAGCTGGCCGAGACCGAGCTGGGCGCCTGCGATATCCTCGTGAACAATGCGGGCATCCAGCATGTGGCGCCCATCGAGGAGTTCCCGATCGACACCTGGAACACCATCATCGCCATCAACCTGTCGGCGGCCTTCTTCGCCATGCGCGCGGCCATTCCCGGCATGAAGGCGCGCAAGTGGGGCCGCATCATCAACACTGCCTCCGCCCATGCGCTGGTGGCCTCGCCCTTCAAGTCGGCCTACGTCTCGGCCAAGCACGGCATCGCCGGCCTGACCAAGACCGCGGCGCTGGAGACGGCGGAATTCGGCATCACCGTCAACGCCATCTGCCCCGGCTACGTGTGGACGCCCCTCGTCGAGAAGCAGATCCCCGACACCGCCAAGGCCCGCGGCATGACCGAGGAGCAGGTGAAGAAGGAGGTGATTCTCGCCGCCCAGCCCACGAAGGAATTCGTGACGGTGGAAGAGGTCGCGGCCTACGCGGTGTTCCTTGCCTCCGACAACGCCCGCTCCATCACCGGCGCCATGCAGGTGATCGACGGCGGCTGGACCGCTGCGTGAGCGCGGCCCGACCCGGAGACACACCGTGAGTCGCCGCGACGGCGCCAAGCCGGTGAGCCTCGCGCTCCAGGGGGGAGGCGCCCATGGCGCCTTCACCTGGGGCGTGCTGGACCGGCTGCTTCAGGACGACCGGCTGGAGGTCTCCGGCATCACCGGCACCAGCGCCGGCGCCATGAACGCGGTGGTGCTGGCCTCGGGCCTCGCCAAGGGCGACCCGGAGGAGGCCCGCCACGCCCTGAGCCAGTTCTGGCGCGACGTGTCCCGCGACGGGCGCATGTCGCCGCTCCAGCGCACGGCGTTCGACCGGGTGATGGGCAACTGGTCGCTGGCGCGCAACCCGGCCTATCTCGCCTTCGAGGTGGCCTCGCGCTTCTTCTCGCCCTACGACTTCAACCCGCTGAACATCAATCCGCTGCGCGAGATCCTGGAAGCGCACGTGGATTTCGAGGCCCTGCGCCGCTCGCAGGTGAAGATCTTCATCTCCGCCACCAACGTGCACACCGGCCGCGCCCGCATCTTCGGCCACGACGAGATGAGCGCGGACGCGGTGATGGCCTCGGCCTGCCTGCCGTTCCTGTTCCAGGCGGTGGAGATCGACGGCGTGCCCTATTGGGACGGCGGCTACATGGGCAACCCGCCGCTGTTCCCGCTCTACGAGAAGGCGGACGCCGACGATATCATCCTGGTCCAGATCAACCCGGTGATGCGCGAGACCACGCCCCGCACCGCGGCTGAAATCCAGAACCGCATCAACGAGATCACCTTCAACGCCTCGCTGCTGGCCCAGTTGCGCGCCATCGACCATGCGGCCAAGCTCATCGACCAGGGCCTGCTCAGCCGCTGGACCCTGGGCGGATCGAGCTTCCGGCGGGTGCGGCTGCACCGCATCGGCGGCGAGGACCAGATGATGACGCTGGACGCCACCTCGAAGATGAATGCGGAATGGACCTTCCTCCAGCACCTGCGCGACCTTGGCCGCGAGGCCGCCGAGGTTTTCCTGGAGGCCCATTTCGACGATCTCGGCCGCCGCTCCACCCTCGACCTCAAGCTGGAGCTGGCGGACTGACCGGGACCATCTGACACAAACGTGAAAGGGCAGGCCGATGGCCTGCCCCCACTCAAGACCTGGTTTTCCGCAAGGCTCAGCCGCGCGAATCCTTCTTGGCCTGCGCCACCGCCACGAACTTGGTGACCCGGCCGGCCTCGCCCACAGAGCCGATGGGATCGACGCGGGTCCGGGCCTTGGCGCGCATGCCCTGGTTGGGACGGGGCAGGTTGGCCGGGCGCTTGGCGCGCTTGGAATCGCGCTTCAGCTCCAGAGCGCGCTGGGCATTGGCCATCAGCTCGTCGCGCGCCACCTCGGTGGCCCGGCGGCTCGCCTCGCGCCGGGCGCGGGTGAGGGCGTCGGTGAGCACGGCGGCCTTCTGGCGGTTGCCGGAATCCGCCTTCTCGAACGTCACCTCGCCCCTGCCGCCCTTGCCGCGCAACGCCCGTCGCTGGTTGTTGGCGATGGTGAGCGCCCGCGCACGGCGATCGCTGAGATAGCCGACAAGGTGGTGCAGATCGTCATCGGAAAGTGCTCCCAGCACCGGGTGACGGGCCTTCTCAACGAACTCCATTTCGTCGCCGGTCAGGAGCCGCCGTTCGTTCTTGCGCGTATGTGCCATGATGCTGGTCCTTCTGTACGGGACCGCCGGCATATTCAGAAAACGTGGAGATACGACGATGTTGACGCCCATGTGATCGCGGACCTGTAATGCCGGAACAGCCCGCCCCGGAGGGACCTTGCCATGGCCCAGCCCCCCGAATTCCGCATCGCGTCCGGTGCGGTTGCCGGCCCCCGGCAGGCGCGGCTCGACATCGTGGTGGGCGACATCACCCGCCTCGCCCTCGATGCCATCGTCAACGCGGCCAATTCCAGCCTGCTCGGCGGTGGCGGGGTGGATGGAGCGATCCACCGGGCGGCGGGGCCTGAGCTTCTCGCCTATTGCCGTACCCTCGGCGGCTGCCCCACGGGCGAGGCTCGCCTGACGCCGGGCTTTCGCCTGCCGGCGGCCCATGTGATCCACACCGTAGGTCCGGTATGGCACGGCGGCGGCGCGGGCGAGGAGGGGCTTCTAGGCTCCTGCTACCGCGAGAGCCTGAAGCTCGCGGATGGGGCCGGGCTTGCCTCCATCGCCTTCCCTGCGATCTCCACCGGCATCTATGGATTTCCAGCCGATCGCGCCGCGCCACTGGCGGTCGGCACCGTGCTGGCCCATCTTGGGGCACCCGGCAGTGTCACCCGCGTGGTGTTCTGCTGCTTTTCGCAAGAGGCCGCCGACCTTCATCATGACGCCTTCCGCGCCCACGGCATCACCCCGTCCGCCTGAGCCCGCCCCCGACCTGCCGGTGCTTTACCGCGACGGCATGATGTTGATCATCGACAAGCCCCACGGCCTGCCGGTCCATGCCGGCCCCAAGGGCGGGGAGACGCTGGCCGACCATCTCGACGCCCTGCGCTTCGGCCTGCCCCGCGCGCCGGAGCTGGCCCACCGGCTCGACAAGGACACCTCCGGCTGCCTGGTGCTGGGACGCCACGCCAAGGCTCTGGCATTGCTGGGGAAGCTGTTTGCCAACGGGAGCGTGGGCAAGACCTATTTGGCGGTGACCCAGGGTTCGCCGGCGGAGGATGCCGGCCGCATCGACCAGCCTCTGGCCAAGCGCTCGCCCCATCGCGGCTGGTGGATGCAGGCGGTGCCCAAGGGCACACCCGGCGCGCAGGAGGCGATCACCGACTACCGCGTGCTCCACCGCGCCGGCGGCTTCGCCGTGATGGCCCTCAGCCCGGTCACCGGCCGCACCCACCAGCTGCGGGCGCATCTGTCCAACCTCGGCCACCCCATCTTCGGCGATGCCATCTATGGCGGCGCCTCCCGCCTGCCGGGCGGGCCGACGCTGCACCTGCATTCCCGCCGTATCGTGGTGCCGCTTAAGGCCAACGGCCCGGCGGTTGCGGCCAGCGCCCCTTTGCCGCCGCATATCTGCGAGACGCTTTCGTCGCTGGGCCTTTCACCGGACGAGATCGGCCGCGCGGCGGATGCGGTGGAATGGGACGCCAAAATACCTGGCGCGAAGCGTCCATAGCGCCATGTTGCAGCGCATGACCCAGTTGTGAAGCCGACGCGAAGGGCGTGCGCTGGCCCGCTCCTTGCGCCATGCTAGGCTGCTTTTAAGCTGGCTTTGCGTGTGCCGCGTCCGGCCGCCGGCGGGAAGAAGGGAGAGAGTGTGAGCGCACCTCGCGACGGAAAGCTCCCGCGCACGCCGGAAGGTGACGCGCGCTTCCTTCTGGCCCGCGCCGTCAGCCGCGCTCGCCTTGCCCTGTTCTGGGAACGCGCCTGGCCGGGCCTCGCGCGCGTGGGCATCGTGATCAGCGCCTTCCTCGCCCTGTCCTTCGCCGGCCTGTGGCTGTCAGTTCCGGTGGCGGTGCGCATCGCCGGTGTCGTCGCCTTCGCCATCCTGCTGGTGCTCGCCGCCCGCCCGCTCCTGACCCTGCGCTGGCCCAGCGAGGAGGACGGCGTCGCCCGCCTCGACCGCAGGAGCGCGCTGGCCCACCGGCCCGCCACCGCCATTTCCGACAGTCTCGCCACCAAGCCCGACGATCCCGTCGGCGCCGCCTTGTGGCGCGCCCATCTCGCCCGGGCGCTGGCCGCCGCCCGCACCCTGCGCGCCGGCCCGCCGGAACCCGGCCTTGCCCGGCTCGATCCCCGCGCGGTGCGGGCGCTGGCAGTGCTGGGCCTCTTCGCGACCTTCTTCATGGCGCCCGGCGCGCACCTGTCGCGCATCGGCGCCGCCTTCGACTGGAAGGCCGTGATCCCGCCCACGCCCTATCGCCTGGATGCCTGGGTCGATCCGCCCGGCTATACCGGCCGCCCGCCCGTGGTGCTGCCGGGCCTGCGCTCGGATGATCCCTCATCCCTGAACGCCGCGGCGCTGCAGGTGCCCACGGGCAGCGTGCTGGTGGTGCGCGGCGCCGGCATCGATGCCGCCTCCCTCAAGCTGGAAGGCGGCGTCTCGGAAGTGAAGCCCGAGGGCGATGCCCCCGCCGCCAGCGGCGAGCGGCGCTATGTGATCAAGACCGATGCGGACGTGACCTTCCTCGGTCCCGACCAGCGCCGCCTCATGTGGCATTTCAAGGCATTGCCGGACCTCGCCCCCTCCATAGCCTTCGCCAAGGACCCTCAGGCCGGGCCGCGCAACGCCCTCGTGCTGGCCTACCGCATGGAGGACGACTACGGGGTGAAAGAGGCCGAAGCGGTATTCACCCCGCTGCCGCCCGAGCCGCCCTTGTTCCCGCGGCCCGGCGCGACACCTCCCAAGCTGGCGCAGCCGCTGGTGCCGGCGCCCGACTTCAAGCTGTCCCTGCCCGCGGGCGGCAAGAGCGGCGCGGCGCAGACCTCCAAGGACCTCATCGCCCATCCCTGGGCCGGCGCCCGGGTGAGCGTGACCCTCAAGGCCCGCGACGAGGCGGGCAACGAAGGGGTGAGCGAGACCAAGACCGTGCGCCTGCCCGCGCGCAGCTTCTCCAAGCCGCTCGCCCGCGCCCTCATCGACGAGCGGCGGCGCCTTGCCTTCGATCCCGCCAACCGGCGGCGGCTGGTGGCGGTGCTCAATGCCCTCACCACCGCCCCCGAGCAGTTCACCCCGGCGGCAGGCGAATATCTCGGCCTCACCACCGCCCTCGCCCGGGCCAAGACCGCCCGCAACGACGACGATCTGCGCGCGCTGGTGGACTATCTGTGGGAAGTGGCGGTGCTGATCGAGGACGGCACCCTCTCCGAGGCCGAGCGCGAGCTGAAAGCCGCGCAGGAGGCCCTGCGCGAGGCGCTGGAGCGTGGCGCCAGCGAGGAGGAGATCAAGCGCCTCACCCAGGACCTGCGCGCCGCCATGGACAAGATGATGCGCCAGCTCGCCGAGCAGGCGCAGCGCGACGGCAACACCGATGCGCGCCCGCTCGATCCCAACACCCGTATCGTGCGCCCGCAGGATCTCCAGCGCATGCTGGACCGCATCGAGAATCTCGCCCGCTCCGGCAATCGCGACGCGGCCAAGGCCCTGCTCGACGAGATGCAGGCCATGATGGAGAACATGAAGCCCGGCGGCCGCCAGCAGGCCGGGCGCCAGAACCAGCAGCAGAACGAGCTGGGCAAGATGATCCAGGAGCAGCAGCGCCTGCGCGACCGCACCTGGCGCCAGAACCGGCAGGGCCAGCAGAACGGACAGCAGGGGCAACAGGGACAGCGCGGCCAGCAGGGGCAGCAAGGTCAGCAGGGGGAGAACGACTTCGGCGACCTCCAGCAGAACCAGCAGGAGCTGCGCCGCCGCCTCGGCCGCATGCTGGACGAGATGCGCCGCATGCAGCAGAGCCAGCAAGGACAGCAGGGCGGCCCCGGCCAGCAGGGCCAGAACGGCGAAGGCAACGAGGCCATGGACCGGGCCGGCGATGCTTTGGGCCGCGCGGGCGACGCCATGCGCGAGGCCGAGGAGGCTCTGGGCCGTGGCGAAGGCCAGGGCGCCCTCGACGCCGAGGGCCGGGCGCTCCAGGCCCTGCGCCAGGGCGCGCAGGCCATGGCCGAGGGCCAGCGTGGCAACCAGGACGGCCAGGGTCCCGGCGGCCCCGGCGAGGAAGCCGCCCAGCGCACCGACCCCATGGGCCGGCCGCTACGCAGCCAGGATTATGGCGACGACTTCTCGGTGAAGGTGCCCGACGAGGTGGACGCCCAGCGCGCCCGCCGCGTGCTGGAGGAACTGCGCCGGCGCCTTGAGGAGCCGACCCGTCCGCAGCTCGAACTCGACTATCTCGATCGCCTGCTGCGCGGGCTGAACTGAGGCTGCTGGGGCTGGCCGGCGCGGCCGGGCAGGAGTTTCGTCCGGCGTCGCAAGCGGTTCGGCCATGATGTCGGCCATGATGGTCGCAACAAGCCCGGCCATGACGGGGTCAGCGCGGCAGCGCCGCTTTGACGTTCCAGAAGGCCGCTCAGCCCTCCACCGCTTCCACCTTCAGGGTGGCGCCATCGGCCGCGATCACCTTCACGTCCCGGCCGGCGGCAAGGTCCGGTCCTTCGATGCGCCAGACCGTGTCGTCGATCCGCACCCGGCCGACGCCGCCGAGGATGGGCTCGTCCAGCGTGAACACCCGCCCGACGAAGCCTTCCGACCGCCGGTTGAGGAACGGCCTGTCCGAGGCGCGCCCCGGCGCCGGGCTGATCCTGCGGCCGATAAGCACCGCGATCACCGCCAGCGCCGCGAACGCCAGCACTTCGCTCTGCCAGGTGAGGCCCACCACATAGGACAGGGCGCCGGTGACGAGCGCCGCGAGGCCCAGCCAGAGCAGGAAGGCGCCCGGCGCGGCGATCTCCGCCACCAGCAGCACCCCGCCCAGGATGAACCAGGCCCAGGGTCCCAGAAGAGGTCCGAGATCGGCGAGCATGGCGCGCCTCAGCCGTGGCTCGGGGGCGGCACCGTCGCGGGCCCGGTGGGCCGCCGGCTGCCGGGAACGGGCGGACGGGGACCCGCCGGCCCCTCGCCGCCGAACGCCGCGCGGGCGATCTCGCCTATGCCGGTGAGCGAGCCCAGGAGCGCCGTGCCCTCATAGGGCACCAGCACCACCTTCTGGTTGGGCGCGGTACCCATGGCCTCGAACGCCTTCACGTATTTCTCGGCGATGTAATAGTTCAGCGCCGCCGGATCGCCGCTCTCCACCGCGGCGGAGAGCATCTGGGTGGCCTTGGCGTCGGCCTCGGCCAGGCGCTCCCGCGCCTCGGCGTCGCGGAAGGCGGCCTCGCGCCGGCCCTCGGCCTGGAGGATCTGGCCCTGCTTCTGGCCCTCCGCCTTCAGGATCTCGGACTGGCGCTGGCCCTCGGCCTCCAGGATGATGGCGCGCTTCTCGCGCTCCGCCTTCATCTGCCGGCCCATGGCGTTGACGAGGTCCGCCGGCGGCACGATGTCCTTGATCTCCACGCGGGTGATCTTGATGCCCCAGGGCGAGGCGGCGGCATCCACCACCCGCAGCAGGCGCACGTTGATCTCGTCGCGGTGGGAGAGCAGCTGGTCGAGGTCCATGGAGCCCATGACGGTGCGGATATTGGTCATGGTCAGGGCCAGGATGGCGGTGTCGAGCCGGGCCACCTCGTAGGACGCGCGCGCCGCGTCGAACACCTGGTAGAAGGCGACCCCGTCCACCGCCACGGTGGCGTTGTCCTTGGTGATGACCTCCTGGGTCGGCACCGGGAGCACCTGCTCCATCACGTTCACCTTGTTGCCGATGCGGTCGATGAACGGGACGATGAGGTTGAGGCCCGGCTGCAGCGTCTTGGTGTACCGGCGGAAGCGCTCCACCGTGTACTGGTAGCCCTGCGGCACCGTCTTCACCCCGGAGAAGACCACCGCCACTGCGAGCACGAGCAGGACGAGCACGAACACGTTCGGTCCGGTCAGCAGCATGGTACGCCCTTTCGCTTGGCCCTTGGGGCCGGGCGCATATGGGCATGGGGCGCCCGGCCCGGCAAGGGAGCCGGGACCGCAGGCGGGAACAGACGGGCCGCCACGGAACCGAACGAGATCTGCTGGCCGCAGCCGATTCGGTCCGGCTCCGTTCCTCATGTGTTCCGCCGTTGGACGGCAAGGTGGCGAAAGCCGTGCCGGAACGGGACAGAAGGAACAAAGGCGGTTTGCGCACCGCGCCGCGATTCGCGCGCCTTTCGTTCCCGGCTGGTTCCCCGGACGCAGCTCCACCGTCCCGTTTCGGGACCGGGCCGCCTTAGTCCCGGACCACGGCGAAACGCAGCAGGATGGTGCGCTGGAGCATGCTGAAATTGTCGTCGGACACCAGGGTCAGCAGGGTCTCGCCGGCGGCGTTGCGGGTCACCGCGAGGCCTTCCATGTTGTCGATATCGAAGCTCATGTCGAAGGTGCCCAGCACCTCGCCTTCCAGCCGCGCGCCCGGCTGCACGTCGGCGAGGGCAAAGCGGCGGATCTGCATCTTCACGCCCGTGAGGGGCGAGAAATGGCGCTCCAGCAGATACATCTCGCCCTCGGAGCCGAGCGCGAGATCGGTGGCGCTGAACGGACCACTCTTCGCCACGATGAAGGTGCCGGGCTTCGGTCCGCCGATGAGGAAGCCGGGAAGGTCCGCGGCCTTGTCGGCGCCCTGCTCGCCGATGGCGATCAGCGTGCCCTTCAGCGCCCCGGTCGGAACATAGGCGAGGCTTTCCACGCCGAGATTCATGCGCAGGCCGCGAATGGCGGGAGCCGGCACCTGCGTGCCCTTCTGGCCCAGGGGATCGCGCGGATAGCGCCAGATCTCGTTGATGGTCTCCATGGCCACATAGACGGCGTCGGGCGCCACCGTCACCGCCTCCACGTCGCCGCGTCCACGGCTGGCCTGCACCCGGCCCTGCCCGTCCAGCAGCGCGGCGGCCTGAACGTCGGACAGGCCGGTGGGGCGGTCACCGTCGGTGTCGAGCCGGCCGGAGAGGAACAGGCCGGCGTCGGTGACGGCGATGAAGCGATCGTCGGGCCCCAGCGAAAAGCCGGAAATGCCGCCAAACCCGGCAAAATCGGACGACAGCACCAGCCCGCCGCGGAAATCGAGGGCGCCGAACCGACTCTTGTCCTCGCCCGAGCGGAAGCTGGCGATGGGCCGGGCGGCGACCGTGATCGCCTCCGGCGTCACCGGCAGCGCCAGCGGCTTGGCCAGGAGCGCGGACGTAGCCACCGCGATCACGGCGGCGAGGCCCAGCCCCGCCGCCGCGAAACCGAAAGCGAAGCGGGTGCGCCGCCTCAATGAAGCCGACCGCGCGCCGCGGCCTTGGGGGCGGCCCTCGGTTCGTCCTCGAACAGCTCGGCCAGCTTCTCGGTCATCACCCCGCCCAGTTCCTCGGCATCCACGATGGTGACGGCGCGGCGATAATAGCGCGTCACGTCATGGCCGATGCCGATGGCGATCAGCTCCACCGGCGAGCGGGTCTCGATCTCGGAGATGATGTGCCGCAGGTGGCGCTCCAGATAGTTGCCGGCATTCACGGAGAGGGTGCTGTCGTCCACCGGCGCGCCGTCGGAGATCATCATCAGGATGCGGCGGGATTCGGTGCGGGCCAGCAGGCGCTTGTGCGCCCAGTCCAGCGCCTCGCCGTCGATATTCTCCTTCAGCAGGCCCTCGCGCATCATCAGGCCGAGGTTGCGCCGGGCCCGCCGCCATGGGGCGTCGGCCGCCTTGTAGATGATATGGCGCAGGTCGTTCAGCCGGCCGGGACCCACCGGCTTGCCGGCGGCAAGCCACCCCTCGCGGGATTGGCCGCCCTTCCACGCCTTGGTGGTGAAGCCCAGCACCTCCACCTTCACCCCACAGCGCTCCAGCGTGCGGGCGAGGATGTCGGCGCAGGTGGCGGCCACCGTGATGGGCCGGCCGCGCATGGAGCCGGAATTGTCGATGAGCAGCGTCACCACCGTGTCGCGGAAGTCGGTGTCGCGCTCGCGCTTGAAGGACAGGGCGGCGGTGGGATCCATGATGACGCGGGCAAGCCGCGCCGGATCGAGCACGCCCTCTTCCAGGTCGAACTCCCAGGCCCGGTTCTGCTGGGCCATCAGGCGCCGCTGCAAGCGGTTGGCGAGGCGCGCCACCACGCCCTGGAGATGGGCGAGCTGCTTGTCCAGATAGGACCGCAGCCGCGTCAGCTCCTCGGGGTCGCACAGGTCCTCCGCCGTGGTCTCCTCATCGAACTTGGTGGTGAAGGCGTGGTATTCCGGCCCGCGATTGTCGTGGGTGACGGGCGGGCGCGGCTGCCAGGGCTCGGCCGGCTCCTCGCTGTCGCCCAATTCGGTGCCGTCCGGCGCCTCGGCGGGCGGGGCGGCATCGCTTTCGGCGGCGCTGTCGGGCATGTCCTCCTCGGACAGTTCGGCCTCGACTTCGGTAGCGCCCTGCTGGCTCTCGTCCTCCTTGGCGTCGCCGCTCTCGCCACCCTCCTCCTGCGAGCCGCCCTCGGCGTCGGAATCGTCGGGCTCCTGCTCGGTGTCGAGGCCGCTCTCCTCGCCCATGTCCAGGGAGGCGAGCAGGTCGCGGGCGATCTCGCCGAAGCGCTTCTGGTTCTCGATGCTGTCGGACAGGCGGGCGAGGTCGGCGGAGCCGCGGTCCTCGATATAGGAGCGCCACAGCTCCACGATCTTGCGCGCGTCCGGCGGCGGCGGCTCGCCGGTGAGGCGCTCGCGCACCAGGAGGGCGATGGCGTCCTCGATGGGCGCTTCCGAGCGCTCGGTGATGTCGGCGAAGCTGCCGCGGTGGTAGCGGTCCTGCAGCATGGCCGCGAGGTTGCGCTTCACCCCCGGCATGCGGATGCCGCCGATGGCCTCCACCCGGGCCTGCTCCACCGCCTCGAACACGGCGCGTGCGACCTCGCCCTGGGGCAGCATCTTGCGATGGACCTTGGGGTCGTGGCACGCCCGGCGCAGGGCGAGGCTGTCCGCATGGCCGCGCACGATGGCCGCATCCTGCAGGGTGAAGCGGCGGGGCGGCTCGGGCAGGCGGACCCGGTCAGGCGCCAGCGCCGGCCGCTCCGAGGCGAAGGTCACCTCGAACTCGGAGACGCCGGCGATGGCCTTGAAGCAGCCCGCCACCGCCCGCTTGAAGGGCTCGGCGGGGGCTTCCTTCGGCGCCTTTCCGGGAGTGCGGTTGGTCGGGGCCATGGCGGCGTCTCGCAAGTCAGGAGAAGGGAGCCGGGAGATCCCGGCTCAGGACAAGGCGACGTTCACGGTGCTCTCGGTCAGCTCCTGGCCGAAGCAGCGCTGGAAGAACTCGGCCACCAGCGGCCGCTCCAGCTCGTCGCACTTGTTGAGGAAGGTGACCCGGAGCGCGAACGCGATATCGCGGAAGATGTCCGCATTCTCCGCCCAGGTGATCACCGTGCGCGGGCTCATGACGGTGGAGAGATCGCCGTTCATGAAGGCCTGCCGGGTGAGGTCGGCGAGGCGCACCATGCGGTTCACCGTGTCGCGCCCCTCGGCGTTCTGGAAGTGCTTCGCCTTGGCGAGCACGATGTCCACTTCCTTGTCGTGGGCCAGATAGTTCAGCGAGGTGACGATGGACCAGCGGTCCATCTGCGCCTGGTTGATCTGCTGGGTGCCGTGATAAAGGCCGGTGGTGTCGCCGAGGCCGATGGTGTTGGCGGTGGCGAACAGCCGGAACGCGGGGTGGGGGCGGATCACCCGGCTCTGGTCGAGCAGGGTCAGGCGGCCGGAGCTCTCCAGCACGCGCTGGATCACGAACATCACGTCCGGGCGGCCGGCGTCATATTCGTCGAACACCAGGGCGACATTGTTCTGGTAGGCCCAGGGCAGGATGCCGTCGCGGAATTCAGTGACCTGCAGGCCGTCCTTCACCACGATCGCATCCTTGCCGATGAGGTCGATGCGCGAGATGTGGCTGTCGAGGTTGATGCGCACGCACGGCCAGTTCAGCCGCGCCGCCACCTGCTCGATATGGGTGGATTTGCCGGTGCCGTGGTATCCAGTCACCATCACACGACGGTTGCGGGCAAAACCGGCAAGGATGGCAAGGGTGGTGGGCCGATCGAACAGATAGTCGGGGTCGAGCTCCGGCACGTGGGGGTCCGCCTCGGAGAAGGCCGGAACTTCCATGTCGATGTCGATGCCGAACGTCTGGCGAACCGACACCTTCATGTCCGGGGTCGGGGCAATGGTCTCCGTGACGCTCATAACTCCTCCGTCGACGCGCCGGGCGCGTCTCTTCCCTGTGTTCGTTCCGGTGCGGGGCCGTTTCGGTCCGCAGCCGCGTGAAGCCGGCCATCCTTCGGATCGGTCAGCAGAAACCTGCCTGCTTGAGGCTGTTATAAGCCTGAATGACGCTGCGCAGCCGGTCCTCGGACGAGCGGTCGCCGCCGTTGGCGTCCGGGTGGTGCAGCTTCACCAGCGCCTTGTAGCGGGCCTTGATCTCCGCCGGCTCGGCGGACATCTCCAGCCCCATCAGCTCCAGCGCCCGGCGCTCGGTGGTGCGCACGATGCGCCCGTCGGGCTCCGGCCGGTCGGCGCGGAAGGCGCCGCCCATTTCGGCGGTGAAGCCGAAGGGGTCGCGCATGCCGTCCGGATCGGGGGCGCCATGGGCGGAGGCGCCGGGCTGGCCGTCGCCCTTCGCACCCATCTTCCAGGTGGGGCGATGGCCGGTCAGCGCGTCCTTCTGGTAGGCGTAGACGGCGTCGTCGGACATGCCGGCGAAATAATTGTACGACTGGTTGTAGGCCTTCACGTGGTCGATGCAGTAGTGCCAGTACTGACCTTCCTGGTGCCGACCCTTGGGCGCCTTGTGGGTCCCCTCCGCCGTACAGCCGGGCCATTGGCAGCCCTGGAGGAACCGGCGGGTACGCCGGTCCTCCGCGGGCTTCACCCGGATTCGGTCGAAGAGGGGGGAATTCAATTTCATGGCGCAGCGATTATGAGCGCCGTCCCGCGGCGCGGCAAGAAACGTGGTGGAGATGACCCAGGGAAGGGGTGGTAACAGGTGCATCGTCGCGGGCATCGGCTGAGCCTTGACCCCCTGCCCGCGCGTGGATTAGGCGGGCCGCGACAATCCCCATATAATGCGCGCTCCGGCGAAGCGCCACTTGGGCGCCCCGCCTTTCACCGGTTCCATTTCAGCCATTGGATTTTCCATGTCGCAGACCTCCCTTTCCGCCATCCGCCAGACCCTCGAACAGGGCCTGACGCCTGTGTTTCTCGAGCTCGAGGACGAGAGCCACAAGCATGCCGGCCATGCCGGCGTGAGCCACCAGCTCAAGGGCGCCGAGCACCGCGAGGATGGCGGAGTGACGCACCTGCGCGTGCGGGTCGTCGCCACCGACTTCACCGGCAAGAGCCGCATCGAGCGCCACCGCATCGTCAACGGCTTGCTCCAGGGCGAGATCGCCAAGGGCCTGCACGCCATCGCCATCGAGGCCAAGGCCCCGGGTGAATGAGCCAGGCGAATGCGTGCGGGCGCAGCATCGGGGACCCTTCCTGAATGACTGAGGCACAGGCCCATGCGGAGGAGGGCGCGCTGGTGCTCTTCTCCGGCGGGCAGGATTCGGCCACCTGCCTTGCCTATGCGCTGGAGCGCTTCGGGCGGGTGGAGACCCTCGGCTTCCATTACGGCCAGCGCCACGCGGTGGAGCTGGAGCGCCGCCCGGTGCTGCGCGATGCCTTCGCCACCCTGAAGCCCGCGTGGGCCTCACGGCTCGGTGCCGACCACATGCTGGACATGCCGGTCCTGGGCCAGATCTCCGAGACCGCCCTCACCCGCGACGTGGCAGTGGAAATGGCGGAAGGCGGCCTGCCCAACACCTTCGTGCCCGGCCGCAACCTGGTGTTCCTCACCTTCGCGGCGGCGCTGGCCTACCGGCGGGGCCTGCGGCACATCATCGGCGGCATGTGCGAGACCGATTTTTCCGGCTATCCCGACTGCCGGGACGACACCGTCAAGGCCATGCAGGTGGCGCTGAACCTCGGCATGGAGAAGCGCTTCGTCCTCCACACCCCGCTCATGTGGATCGACAAGGCCGAGACCTGGGGCCTCGCGGAACGGCTCGGGGGCACCGCCCTCGTGGACCTGATCGTGGAGGACGCCCACACCTGCTACCTGGGCGAGCGTGGCAAGCGCCATGCCTGGGGCTACGGCTGCGGTGAATGCCCCGCCTGCAAGTTGCGCGCGGATGGCTTTGCACGCTACCGCGCCGGCCAAGGCGTGGAAAGACGCGCGGCCGCCACCAAATAACCGCCACTTTGCGCTAGATTTGCAACAAGTCGCTCAACGATTCGAGATCAATCATGGCCGAACCCGTGCCTGCCGCGTCCCCCGACGATTACGGCGCCCAGTCCATCCAGGTCCTCAAGGGCCTCGATGCCGTGCGCAAGCGACCCGGCATGTATATCGGTGATACGGATGACGGCTCGGGCCTCCACCACATGGTCTACGAGGTGGTGGACAACGCCATCGACGAGGCGCTGGCCGGCTGGGCCAAGGAAGTCACGGTCACCCTGAACGCCGACGGCTCGGTGACGGTGACCGACGACGGGCGCGGCATCCCCACCGACATCCACAAGGAAGAGGGCGTCTCGGCGGCCGAGGTCATCATGACCCAGCTGCACGCGGGCGGTAAGTTCAACCAGAACTCGTACAAGGTCTCCGGCGGCCTGCACGGGGTTGGCGTCTCGGTGGTGAACGCCCTGTCCACCACCCTGGACCTGACCATCTGGCGCGATGGCAAGGAGCACTTCATGCGCTTCCGCCACGGCGACGCGGAAGCCCCGCTGAAGGTGGTGGGCGACGCCCCCGGCGACAAGCGCGGCACCCGGGTGACCTTCACCCCCAGCCCCGAGACCTTCACCAAGATCGATTTCGACTACGCCACGCTGGAGCACCGGCTGCGCGAGCTGGCGTTCCTGAATTCCGGCGTGCTCATCATCCTCACCGACGCGCGCACCGCCGACGTGAAGCGCGAGGAGCTGCATTACGAGGGCGGCGTGGAAGCCTTCGTGAAGTACCTCGACCGCTCCAAGTCCGCCTTGCTGCAGAAGCCGGTGGTGATCCGCGCCGAGAAGGACGGCATGACCGTGGAAGCCGCCCTGTCGTGGAACGACGGCTACCACGAAAATATCCTGTGCTTCACCAACAACATTCCCCAGCGGGATCGCGGCACCCACTTCACCGGGTTCGCGGCGGCGCTGACCCGGCAGGTGATCGGCTATGCCAACACCTCCGGCATCGCCAAGAAGGAGAAGGTGGACCCCACCGGCGAGGATTGCCGCGAAGGCCTGACCGCCGTGCTCTCGGTGAAGGTGCCGGACCCCAAGTTCTCATCCCAGACCAAGGACAAGCTGGTGTCCTCCGAGGTCCGCCCGGTGGTGGAATCCCTGGTGAGCGAGGCGCTGTCGGTGTGGTTCGAGGAGAACCCGGCGGAAGCCAAGAACGTCATCGGCAAGGTGGTGGAAGCCGCCGCCGCACGCGAGGCCGCCCGCAAGGCCCGCGACCTCACCCGGCGCAAGAGCCCGCTGGACGTTGCCTCCCTGCCCGGCAAGCTAGCCGATTGCCAGGAGCGCGACCCGGCCAAGTCCGAGATCTTCATCGTCGAGGGTGACTCGGCCGGCGGCTCCGCCAAGCAGGGCCGCGACCGCGCCTTCCAGGCGGTGCTGCCGTTGCGCGGCAAGATCCTGAACGTGGAGCGCGCGCGCTTCGACAAGATGCTGTCGTCCGAGCAGATCGGCACCCTGATTACCGCGCTCGGCACCGGCATCGGCCGGGACGACGGCCATTCGGGCGGCTTCGACCTCGCCAAGCTGCGCTACCACAAGATCATCATCATGACCGACGCCGACGTGGACGGCGCCCATATCCGCACCCTGCTGCTCACCTTCTTCTTCCGCCAGATGCCGGAGCTGGTGGACGCGGGCCACCTCTTCATCGCCCAGCCGCCGCTCTACAAGGTGACGCGCGGCAAGTCCGAGACCTATCTCAAGGACGAGAAGGCGCTGGAGGACTACCTCATCACCGCGGGGCTCGACGAAGCCTCCCTGCACCTGGCCACGGGCGAGGTGCGCGCCGGCTCGGACCTCGCCCACGTGGTGGAGGTGTCGCGCCAGATGCGCGCGGCGCTCGGCGCCATGCACCCGCGCTACAACCGTGCGGTGGCGGAGCAGGCGGCGCTCGCCGGCGCATTCGGCGCCCGGACGCTGCAGGATGAAGCCGCCGGCATCGCCGCCGCCGCCGAGGTGGCGCTGCGGCTCGACGCCTTGGCGGACGAGACCGAGCGGGGCTGGACCGGCCTGTTCGACGACGCCGGTTACACCTTCTCCCGCACTGTGCGCGGCGTCGCCGAGGTGGCGCGCATCGACCATGCCTTCGTCGCCTCCCCTGAGGCGCGGCGGCTCGACAATCTGGCACGGGACCTTGAGGGCGTGTTCACCGCCGCCTGCGTGCTCAAGCGCAAGAATGACGAGCAGGTGCTGTTCGGTGCCGTGGACCTGTTCGACGCGGTCACCGACACCGGCCGCAAGGGCCTCTCGCTGCAGCGCTACAAAGGCCTGGGCGAGATGAACCCGGAGCAGCTCTGGGAAACCACGCTGGACGTCAACGCCCGCTCCCTCCTGCAGGTGCGGGTGAAGGAAGTGGATGCCGCCGACGACCTGTTCAACCGCCTCATGGGCGACACGGTGGAGCCGCGCCGCGAGTTCATCCAGGAAAACGCCCTGCGCGCCAGCGTGGATGTGTGATCCGGGTAAGGCGCCCCGCTGGGCGCCTTAATGCCGCGAGAACAGGTCGCGCACCTTGCACAGGGTGGTGGTGACATCGAAGCGCTGGTCCGGCAGCGCCTCGCCGGCGAGGATCTTCGCCAGCGCGGTGGCCGGATCGCTCTCTCCGGTCAGCAGCACATCGGTGCCCCGCTTCTTCATGTGACGCAGGAAGCCGTCACCCGCGCTGCCCGCCACCACCAGGGCCACCCCGTCGAGGGGATGCGGGCGATCGTCGGTGAAATGGTGGAGGATTTCCTCCTTGCCAAGCTCCACCCGCGCCGCCGCCGGCAGGGCATCGCCGGCGACAACGCCGTCCAGATCATAGATGAACCAGCGCCGCGCCTTGCCGGCGTGGCCGGCCACAGAGGCCCAGTCCCCGGTGGGAATCGCAATTTTCATGGCTTTCACCGCCTCGCGTGAAGCGATCCGGGTACCATAGGGACCGGTTCCGCGACATTCCGGAGGAATGCGGAAGGGGACGCGTCAAGCCGCCTGCTGCTCCAGAAGCTGGTCGAGGCCCTCGTCCCAGGGCGGCACCTGGCCGTAGAGCGCGGCGAGGTGGTCGATGAACACCCGCACCTTCTGCGGCAGGAAGCGACGCGAGGGATAGACCGCGAACAGTCCCACCCGGTGGGAGGCCCGCCAGCGCGGCAGCACCACCTTCAGCGCGCCGGAGCGCAGTTCCGGCCCCACGTCCCAGGTGGAGCGCAGGGCGATGCCCACCGAGGCCAGCACCGCCTCGCGCACCACCTCGTTGGAATTGGTGCGCAATTGGGAATGCACCCGCAGCGTCACCGGCCCGTCCGGCCCCTCCAGCCGCCACGGGTCCTGCCCGTGGGTGGCCAGCAGCACGTGGCCCGAGAGGTCGGAAATGTGCCCGGGCTCGCCCACCCGCGCCAGATAGTCCGGTGTCGCGCACAGCACCCGGTGGACCGAGGCGAGGCGGCGGGCGACCAGGCTCGAATCATCGAGGTCGGCGATGCGCACCGCCACGTCGAAGCCCTCGCCCACGATGTCCACGAAGGAATCCGACAGCTCAAGATCGATGGTGAGGCCCGGATTGGCGTCGAGCAGCGGGCGCAGGTGGGGCGCGATATGCAGCCGCCCGAACGAGGTGGGCGCCGAGACCCGCAACAGCCCCCGCGCCTCCGACGACTTGCGGGCGAGCTGGCTCTCCGCCTCCTCGATGGAGGCGAGGATGGCCACCACCCGATCGTAGAAACCCTGCCCGGCCTCGGTGAGGGTCACCTTGCGGGTGGTGCGCTGGAACAGCCGCGCGCCGAGCCGCTCCTCCAGCCGCTGCACCCTCTTGGACACCACCGGCGGCGACAGGCCCATCTCCCGCCCGGCCGCCGACAGGCTGCCCGCAGTCACGATGCGCGCGAAGATTTCCAGATCACCCAGATTGCCGATCATGCGCCGGCCCGCCTCCGTCCGCCTGAGGGACCGATTGTTTTGGATCGCGCGGACGACTTTATCCGCCACGGAAACAATCTGCGACGTTTTTTCCCGGTGAACCGATTATAGTTCCCCTAAAGAGAACGGGCTCAACGAGGGACCGCCACATGACGGGAACAGCTCCGGGCCTCAGGATGCCGGACGCAGACGCGCGGGTGCTCGCCCGCCGCAATGACATCATCGCCGATCTCAAGGCCATCGTCCCCGGCGAGGGCGTCATCGCCCATGAACGGGAGATGCGCCCTTACGAATCGGACGCCCTCACCGCCTACAAGCAATTGCCCCTCGTGGTGGTGCTGCCCTCCACCACCGCGCAGGTGGCGGCCGTGCTGAAATATTGCCACGACAACGAGATCCGCGTGGTGCCCCGTGGCGCCGGCACCTCGCTCTCCGGCGGTGCGCTGCCGCTGGAAGATGCGGTGCTGCTCGGCCTGGGCAAGTTCAACAAGATCCTGGAGATCGACACCCCCAACCGCTGCGCCGTGGTGCAGCCGGGGGTGACCAATCTCGGCATCTCCAAGGCGGTGGACCATCTCGGCTTCTATTACGCGCCCGACCCCTCCTCCCAGATCGCCTGCACCATCGGCGGCAATGTGGCGGAGAATTCCGGCGGCGTGCACTGCCTGAAATACGGCCTCACCACCAACAATGTACTCGGCGCCGAGCTGGTGCTCATCACCGGCGAGATCGTGCGCCTCGGCGGCAAGCACCTCGACGCCGGCGGACTGGACCTTTTGTCCGTAGTCATCGGCTCGGAGGGGCTGCTGGGGGTGGTGACGGAAGTCACCGTGCGCCTGCTGAAGAAGCCGGACACCGCCCGCGCCGTGCTGGTGGGCTTCCCCACCTCGGAAGACGCCGGCGAATGCGTGGCGCGGATCATCGCGGCCGGCATCATCCCGGCCGGCATCGAGATGATGGACAAGGACGCCATCGCCGCCGCCGAGGCCTTCGTGAACGTGGGCTATCCCCTCGACGTGGAAGCCCTGCTCATCGTCGAGCTGGACGGGCCGGAGGCGGAGTGCGCCCATCTGCTGGAAGAGGTGACCCGCATCGCGCAGGCCTGTAATTCGGTCACCCTGCGGGTCTCCACCAGCGAGGCCGAACGGCTCGGCTTCTGGGCCGGGCGCAAGGCCGCCTTCCCGGCGGTGGGGCGGCTGTCGCCCGACTATCTGTGCATGGACGGCACCATCCCGCGCCGGCAATTGCCCTTCGTGCTCGCCCGCATGCGGGAGCTCGGGGCGAAATACGGCCTGCGCTGCGCCAACGTGTTCCATGCCGGCGACGGCAACCTGCACCCGCTCATCCTCTATGACGCGAACGCGCCCGGTGAACTGCACGCGGCCGAGAGCTTCGGCGCCGACATCCTGCGCCTCTGCGTGGAGGTGGGAGGCGTGCTCACTGGCGAGCATGGCGTGGGGGTGGAGAAGCGCGACCTCATGGACACCATGTTCAACGAGGTCGATCTCGCCCAGCAGCAGCGCATGAAATGCGCGTTCGACGACAAGAGCCTGCTCAATCCCGGCAAGGTGTTCCCCACCCTCCACCGCTGCGCCGAATTCGGCCGCATGCATGTGAGCGGCGGCGCCCTGCCCTTCCCGGACCTGCCGCGCTTCTAAGGCGCGTGCCCAACAGCCTAAGGCCATCCGATGAGCGACATCATCGCAGCGCGCGACGACGGCGAGGTCGCGGACGCGGTCCGCACCGCGCTTTCCGCCGGCAAGACGCTTGAGATCCGCGGGCACGGCTCCAAGCGCGCCGTCGGCCGCCCGAGCCAGACCGATCTCACCCTCGACCTGTCCGCCCTCACCGGCGTCACCCTCTACGAGCCGGAAGAGCTGGTGCTCTCCGCCCGCGCCGCCACCCCGCGCGCGGACATCGAGGACATGCTGGCGGCGAGCGGCCAGATGCTCGCTTTCGAGCCCATGGACCCCGCCCCCCTCCTCGGCAGCGCGGCCGGGGCCGGCACCCTCGGAGGCTTGTTCGCGGTCAATCTTTCGGGCCCCCGCCGCATCAGCCACGGCGCCGTGCGCGACCACGCGCTGGGCATCAAGGCGGTGTCCGGGCGCGGCGAGCCGTTCAAGTCCGGCGGCCGGGTGGTGAAGAACGTCACCGGCTACGACCTGCCGCGCCTCATGGCCGGCGCCTTCGGCACCCTGTGCATCGCCACCGAGATCACGCTGAAAGTGCTGCCCCGCCCGCCCATGGAAGAGACGCTGGTGGCGAAGGTCGCCTCGCCCGAGGCGGCCGCGGCCGCGCTGTCCGCCGCCATGGGCTCGTCATGCGAGGTGTCCGGCGCCGCCTTCCTGCCCGAGGGCGTGGCCGGCCGCCTGCCGGGCCTGTCGGGATCGCCCACCGTGGTGGCGCTGCGCCTCGAGGGCGTCGCGCCGTCGGTGAGCGCGCGGCGGACCATGCTGCGCGCCGTGCTCGCCCCCTTCGGCGCGGCGGAGGTGCTGGAAACCGAAGCCTCCCGCGCCCTGTGGCTGGGTGTGCGCGATGTGGCCCCCTTCTGCGGCCTCGGCGAGCGGGCGGTGTGGCGCATTTCCACCGAGCCGGTGGCCGGGCCGGCCCTGGCCGCGCGCCTTGCGGCGGATCTCGGCGGCGAGGCGTTTTGCGACTGGGCCGGCGGCCTGATCTGGCTGTGCCTGCCCGGCGAGAGCGCCCACGGGGATAAGGTGCGCGCCGCGCTCGCCCCCCACGGCGGCCATGCGACCCTGATCCGCGCCACCGCCGCCGAACGGGCCCGCACCTCGGTGTTCCAGCCCCTCGACACCGCATTGGCGGCCCTGACCAAAAGGGTCAAGGAAAGCTTCGACCCCGGCCTGGTGCTGAACCCCGGCCGCATGCATGCGGGGATGTGAGATGGCAAGCCGTCCGCGTCCTTTCCGTCGACATCCTTCCCGCCCCCTGCCTCCTTTTCACGGCTGAGCGCCCATGCAGACCCATTTCTCCCTCGCCCAGCTCGCCGATCCCCACGTGGCGGAGGCGGAAAAGATCCTGCGCACCTGCGTGCATTGCGGGTTCTGCACCGCCACCTGCCCCACCTATGTGCTGCTCGGCGACGAGCTGGATTCCCCGCGCGGGCGCATCTATCTCATCAAGGATATGCTGGAGAACGACCGGCCTGCGACCGAGCAGGAGGTCAAGCATATCGACCGCTGCCTCTCCTGCCTGTCCTGCATGACCACCTGCCCCTCGGGCGTGAACTACATGCACTTGGTGGATCAGGCCCGCGTCCACATCGAGAAGACCTATGTGCGGCCGCCCCAGGACCGGCTCATGCGGGCCATGCTCGCCAAGGTGCTGCCCTATCCGGACCGCTTCCGCCTCGCCCTCATGGGCGCCATGGTGGGCAAGCCGTTCGCACCTCTGCTGGCGAAGATCCCCGGGCTGAAGCCGCTGGCCGCCATGCTCCGGCTGTCGCCCGGCATGCCCAATGGCCGCGCCCACCACGAGGCGCCCGGCACCTTCCCGGCCCAGGGCACGCGGCGGGCGCGGGTGGCCCTGCTGCGCGGCTGCGCCCAGCCGGTGCTGCGCCCTTCCATCGACGACGCCGCCATCCGCCTGCTCACCCGCCTCGGGGTGGAGGTGGTGCGGGTGGAGGGCGAGGGCTGCTGCGGCGCCCTGGTCCACCACATGGGGCGGGAGGAGGAGGCCCACGCCTTCGCCCGCAACAATGTGGATGCCTGGACCCGCGAGATGGACGGGCCGGGCCTCGACGCCATCCTCGTCACCACTTCGGGCTGCGGCACGCCCATCAAGGATTACGGCCACATGCTGCGCCTTGATGCCGCCTACAAGGACAAGGCGGCGCGGGTCTCGGCCATCACCCGCGACATCAGCGAATTCCTGGTGACACTCGACCTGCCCAAGGCCGACGCGCCGCTGGGCCGGCGGGTGGCCTATCACTCGGCCTGCTCGCTCCAGCACGGGCAGAAGGTGAAGGGGCCGCCGGTGGAGCTGCTGCGCGCCGTGGGCTTCGAGGTGGCCGAGCCGTTCGACCCGCATCTGTGCTGCGGCTCGGCGGGCACCTACAACATGCTCCAGAGCGAGATCGCCGACCAGCTCAAGGCGAAGAAGGTGGGGACGCTGGAGGCGCTCTCGCCCGACATCATCGCCGCCGGCAACATCGGCTGCATGGCACAGATCGGCTCCGGCACCGACGTGCCGGTGGCGCACACGGTGGAACTGCTGGACTGGGCCACGGGCGGCCCGGCGCCGGCGGGGATTTCCGGAACCGCGAAGGCGGCGTGAGACTGCCCCGTAAGACTGCAGCGTGAGGGGGTCACCATCGATCCCCCACCGCTGGCATGATTTTCCCCTCCCCCGCAGGACCAAAGATGCCCAAGCCCTTCGACCTCACCCTCTATCTCGTCACCGACCCGCGCCTGGTTGCGGCACGCGGCCTGCTGACGACGGTGGACGCGGCGGTGAAGGGCGGCGCCACCATCGTCCAGCTGCGCGATCCTGACGCCCATGGCCGGGCTCTGGTGGAACAGGCCCGCGCGCTGAAGGCGCTGCTCGCCCCGCTCGGCATCCCGCTCATCATCAATGACCGGGTGGACGTGGCGGTGGCGGCGGATGCGGACGGGGTGCATCTGGGCCAGGACGACATGACCCCCGCCGACGCCCGCGCAGTGCTGGGGCCGCAGCGCATCCTCGGCCTGTCGGTGGGCAATCCGGCCGAATATGCCGCGTCGGATCTTTCCGGCGTGGATTATCTCGGCGTCGGTCCGGTGAAGGCCACCGGCACCAAGGCCGATGCCGGCGGCGCCATCGGCGCGGCGGGTGTCGGCGCCGTGCGGGCGCTGACGCGCCTTCCCCTCGTGGGCATCGGCGGCCTTGCTACGGCAGACGTGGCAGACGTGATCCGCGCCGGGGCGGATGGGGTGGCGGTGGTCTCCTCCATCTGCGCCGCGAGCGACCCCGAGCAGGCCGCCCGCGCGTTGAAGGCGGCGGTCCTGGCCGCGCGCTGAGCGCCGGTCTGGAAATTCAAAACGGCGCAACTCCCGGCACCCCGTCATGGCCGGGCTTGTCCCGGGTATCCACGCCGAACCGCTTGAAGCAGGCAATTAAGCGTCAGTGAGAGCTGACAGCGTCCAACCGGGAGAGTTCTCAAACCCACGCTGAGTCGTTACCGGCGCCGCACCGGCCTCACACCGGCCGGCGGTCCTCGATGGTCTTGGCGTCAGCCGGCAGCGTACCCGGCACCAGCAGGGCCACGCGGCCGCGCAGCTTGGTGGTGGCGCGCAGGTCGTCCAGCAGCGCCTCCTGCGACAGCGCTGCGGCGTCCTGAACTTCCACCTCCAGCAGCATGTCGTCGGCATCGCCGATGCGATCCACCACGAGGCGGGCCTTCGCCACCGCCGGATGCTTCTTCACCGCCGCGCTCACCTGCACCGGGTGCACGAACATGCCGCGGATCTTGGTCACCTGGTCGGCGCGGCCCATCCAGCCCTTGAGGCGGACGTTGGTGCGCCCGCAGGGGCTGAAGCCCGGCAGCACCGCCGAAAGATCGCCGGTGGCGAAACGCACCAGGGGATAGTCGGGCTCGAACAGGGTGACGACCACCTCGCCGACCTCACCATCGGCTTCCACCGGATCGCCGGTGCCGGGGCGCAGGATTTCCACGAGGCAGCCCTCGTCCACGATCATGCCCTCTTCCGCCTCGCTCTCGTAAGCGACGAGGCCGAGGTCGGCGGAGCCATAGCACTGCCGGGCGGCAATGCCCGCGGCCTTCAGCTCGGCGCGATGGGCGGGCAGGAAGGCTTCCCCCGTCACCAGAGCCTTCTTGAGGGAGGAAATGTCGGTGCCGGTCTCCCGCGCCTTGTCCACCAGGATCTTCAGGAAGGACGGCGTGCCGCCATAGCCCTGGGGTCGGATGTCGGCGATGGCGCGCAATTGCAGGTCGGTCTGGCCGACCCCCGCCGGAACCACCGCGCAGCCGAGCGCATGGGCGCCGCTCTCGATCATCGAGCCGGCCGGGGTGAGGTGATAGGAAAAGCAGTTGTGGACGATGTCGCCGGCCCGGAAGCCGGCCGCGAACAGGCCGCGGGCGAAGCGCCAGAAGTCGGCGCCATGGCCTTCCGGATCATAGATCGGCCCCGGCGACATGAAGATGCGCGCCAGCTTGCCCGGCGCCGTCGCATTGAGGCCGCCGAAGGGATAGCTCTTCGGCTGGATCTCCAAAAGGTCCGACTTGCGGGTGACGGGGAGCTTCGCCAGCGCCGCGCGGGTGGTCACCGCCTGCGGGTCCACGTCCTTGAAGAGGCGCGCGAAATAGGGCGCCTTCGCCTTGGCGTGAGCGACCTGGGCGGCAAGCGCCGCCATCAGTGCCTGTTCACGGGCTTCGGGATCGCGGGTCTCGCACGCATCGTAATGGCGGTTCGGATCGGTCATGTGACAGTCTCTATTGCCAGAATCCGGACGCCCCTTCCCCCTCCCCAGCCCACCCCTGCAAGCGGGAGAGGGGGCCATGGCGGAGAGAGCGGGAAAAGCCCTCTCCCGCTCGCGGGCGAGGGTTGGGAGGGGGCGGAGCCGAAAGCCATGTTCAAGCCGTCACAACCACCGTTTGCGGCGCTTGAAACTCTTGAGGTTCTTGAACGACTTGCGCTCCTCGCCGCCGCCCTGGCCGAGGTAGAATTCCTTCACGTCCTCGTTGGAGCGCAGCATGTCGGCCGTGCCGTCGAGCACGATCTTGCCCTGCTCCATGATGTAGCCGTAGTCCGCCACCGAGAGCGCCACCCGCGCATTCTGCTCCACCAGGAGGATGGTCACGCCCAGATCCTCGTTGAGCTTCTTGATGATGGCGAACACCTCCTTCACCAGCAGCGGCGACAGGCCCATGGAGGGCTCGTCCATGAGGATGAGCTTGGGCCGGGCCATCACGGCGCGGCCAATGGCCAGCATCTGCTGTTCGCCGCCGGACAGATAGCCGGCGAGCCCGGTGCGCTCCTTCAGGCGCGGGAAGTATTCGTAGACCCGCTCGATGTCGCTCTTCACCTCGTTGTCGCGCCGGGTGAAGGCGCCGAGGCGCAGGTTTTCCAGGCACGTCATGTCGGCGATGATGCGGCGGCCCTCCATCACCTGGAAGATGCCGCGCCGCACGATCTTGTCCGGCTCGATGCCGTTGATCCGCTCGCCGAGGAAGGTGACGTCGCCGCGCGTGATCTCGCCGTCCTCGGTCCTGAGCAGGCCGGAGATGGCCTTCAGCGTGGTGGACTTGCCGGCGCCATTGGAGCCGAGCAGGGCGACGATCTGGCCCTTGGGCACCTTCAGCGAAAGCCCGCGCAGCACCAGGATGACGTCGTTGTAGACCACCTCGATATTGTCCACCGCCAGCAGCGGCGACGCGGTCTCGGCGGATGGTTCGAACTTCAGTGCGGCCTCTGCCATGGCGTTTGCCTCATATGTCTTGCCAGCATCCCGGTGGAGCGGCCCCGATCGGCCCTGCCGCACCGGCGTCATCCCCCGGCTTGACCGGGGGATCCATGGCAGGGCCGGGTCAGCTCCCGGATGTTCGGCACCCGCCGAACGCAAGGGTGGATCCCCCGGTCAGGCCGGGGGATGACGGTTCGTTCGGGAGGCGGGCGCAGGAAACGGGCGCCGCCGTCACCAGCCGCGCCTGCCGCCCGGCGGGCCTCACCAGCCCTGCAGTTCCGTCTTGCGGGGCAGGTCGATGGTGGCGACCTTCTCCAGCTTGATGACGCCGCTCTTCACCAGGTCCGCCACCGAGGCGTCGGTGGCGCCGTTCACCACCGAGCGGTAGAGGTCCACGCGGGTGGTGGGGCGGTGGTCGGTGGCGGTCCAGGTGGAGGGATTGCACACGCCCTCGGTGCCCTTCGGCACCCAGTCGCTCTTCTGGTACATGCCGTCGCGGATCTTCACGCCGGTCACGCCGCCGTTCTTGTCCGCCCACTCCATGGCCTCCTTCATGTAGAGGGCGGTGCAGACGGCGGCGAGGTAGTGCACCGGGCGATAGGCCGTGCCCGAGGGATCGGAGATCTTGGAAATCTCCTTCATGGTCGCCATGCCGGGCGCGCTGCCGGCCCAGGTGACGCCGGTGCGCACCGGGAAGACGACGCCGTTCGCCGCCTCGCCGGCGGCCTTGGCGGCGTTCTCGTCCATGCCCCACACGTTGCCGAAGAACTGTACGTCCACGCCCGCCGTCTTGCAGGCCTTCAGCACCGAGATGTTGGAGCCGGCGGTGTTGCCGAGATAGGCGTAGTTGGCGCCCGACTGCTTCAGCGTCAGGCACTGGGGGGTGTAGTCACCCGGCGTGAGGGCGAAGGTGATGGGGTCCAGCACCTCGAAGCCCAGCTCCTTGGCATAGGCCTCGGCCGCCGCCTTGGGCGAGTTGGGGAAGGGGTGGTTGGCGCCCATGTGCACCCACTTGGGCTTGCCGGGCTTGCCCTTGGCCTTCCAGTCGTCGGCGGCCCACTTCACCATGGCGCGGGCGGCATCCGAATAGGACGGGCCGTAGAAGAAGTTGAACGGCGCGGCCCGCTCGCTCTTCTCGTTCACCTTGCCCTTCGGGTCGGTGAGAGAGGCGGAGTAGGAGCCGGAATAATAGGGAATCTCTTCCTTGGTCACCATGCCCACGAGGGCCTCGGTGTCCGCCGTGCCCCAGCCCTGGATGGCCACCACCTTGTTGGTGCCCACCCACTTCTTGAAGGCGGCGAGCGCGCGGGGCACCTGGTAGCCGTATTCGTTGAAGTCGGAATCGATCTTCTTGCCGTTGACGCCGCCATTGGCGTTGATCCACGCGATGGTGTCCTGGATGGCCTGCCCGTAGGGCTGGCCCACGTCCGAGGTGCCGCCGGAATAATCGGCGAGATGGCCGATGTTGATGGACTGGGCCAGAGCGGGCGCTGCGGCCGTGAGCGCCAGCGCCGAGACGAGGGACAGGGTGAGCTTCTTCATCTTGTTCTCTCCTTGGGTTTCCGTTTTGGACGGGCCGTTCTGCGTGGCCTCTGTCCTTTTGATCAGTAAGAGAAGGGATAGAGCTTCCAATAGGCCTTGATGAGGCGCCAGCGGTGGGCGAGGCCGTCCGGCTCGAAGATCAGGAACAGGATGATGGTGAGGCCGATCAGCATCTCGCGCATGTAGGTGAGGCCGTCCTTCAGGTGAAGCACCTGGTCGATGACGCTACCCGACAGCGCGGAGGCGAGCCAGCCGGTGGCCTCGGGCAAAAGCACCATGAAGATGGTGCCCATGAGCGAGCCCATGATGGAGCCGAGCCCGCCGATGATGATCATGCCCAGGAACTGGATGGAGAACAGGATATCCAGCCCCTCCACTGACATGAACCCCACATAATGGGCATAGAGCGCGCCGCCGATGCCGGCATAGAAGGAGGAGATGCCGAACGCCATGGTGCGATACTTGGTGAGGTTCACCCCCATCATCTCCGCCGAGAGATAATGGTCGCGCACCGCGATCAGCGCCCGGCCGTCGCGGCTGCGCATCAGGTTGGCGGCGCCCAGATACATGACCACCACGAAGAACAGCACCACGTAGAAATAGCGGTCGTCGCCGGAGAGGTCATAGCCGAACAGGGTGAAGGGCGCGGCCATGGCGCCGTGGGTGCCGCCGGTGAACCATTCCGCCCGCACGAAGAAATCCTGCAGGATGAACTGGGCGGCCAGCGTCGCGATGGCGAGATAGAGCCCCTTCACCCGCGCGGCGGGCAGTCCGAACAACAGGCCCACCGCCGTGGTCCACAGTCCCGCAAGCACGATAGCCAGCGGCACCGGCACGCCCTTGTCGGCGAGGAAGGCGGAGGCGAATCCGCCGAAGCCGAAGAACACCGCATGGCCCACCGAGATCTGCCCGGAAAAGCCGACGAGGATGTTCAGCCCCAGCGCGGCGATGCCCAGATACCCGATCTGGATCATCAGGCTCAGGATGTAGCGCGAGAAGAAGAACGGCGCGAAGCAGGCCAGCACCACGCCCGCCACGCAGAACAGCATGGTGAGCCGGGTCGCGAAGATGGTCTGGTCGGCCTTGTAGCTGGTGCGGTAGTCGCCGCACGGGCGAAGGGTGTCGATGGCCATGGATCAGACCCTCTCGATGTCGCGGGTGCCGAACAGCCCGTAGGGCTTGATCATCAGGATGATGATGAGCGCGTAGAACGGGACGATCTCGTAGAGGTTGCCCCACTTCAGGTACTGGCTGTCGAAGAACTGGGCGAGGTTTTCCAGCAGGCCCATGATGAGGCCGCCCACCACCGCCCCGAACACGCTGTCGAGGCCGCCGAGGATCACCGCCGGGAACACCTTGATGCCGAAGTAGGACAGCGCCGAGGACACCCCGTTCACGATGCCCACCACCACGCCGGCCACCGCCGACACCGCCGCCGAGATGCCCCAGGACAAAGCGAACACCTGGCGCACCGAGATGCCGAGCGACTGCGCCACCTGCTGGGAGAAGGCGGTGGCGCGCATGGCAAGGCCGAGGCGCGAATACTTAAAGAACCAGGCGAACCCCGCCATGATGGCCAAACTCACGCCGGTGGACATGAGATAGGCCGTCTGCACCTGCAGGCCCATGATGTTCACCTTGTCCACGCTGAAGATGGGCGGGAACGGCTGGGCGAAGGTGCCGAACATCCACTTCATCAGCGCCTGGAAGAAGATGGACATGCCGATGGTGACCATGATCACCGAGATGATCGGCTCGCCGATGAGCGGGCGCAGCACCACCATCTGCACCACGATGCCGAACACCATCATGAAGCACACGGCGATGAGGAAGCCCCAGAAGAAGGGGATGTTCCACGCCGTGAGCAGCCACCAGCAGGTCCAGGCGCCGATGAGCAGGAACTCGCCCTGGGCGAAGTTCACCACCTGCGAGGCCTTGTAGATGAGCACGAAGCACATGCCGACCACGCCATAGAGCGTGCCGATGATGAGCCCGTTGATGATGAGCTGGAGCAGGAGCTGGGATTGCATCAGAGGCTCCCTTCAAAGGCCCTCTCCCGCTTGCGGGGGAGGGTTGGGAGGGGGAAGGGATGGTGAAAACAGATGCCGGCGGCCGTGATCCGGGCAGGCGCAGCCTTGGTTTGAGCGCTCAGCCCCATCACGCCGCCCTCCGCCTTGTATCGTCGTCCCGGCGCGGGGGTGCGCCGAGGTCGATCACGTCCAGTGTGGTCTTGATGCGCTGGCGGGTGCCGTCCTGGAAGGTGATGGTGGTGTCCACGTCGATCACCTTCTCGCCCGCATACATGGCGTCGATGATGGTGCCGTAGCGCTCGTTGATGACGCCCCTGCGCACCTTGCGGGTACGCGTCAGTTCGCCGTCGTCGGCATCCAGCTCCTTGTAGAGCAGCAGGAAGCGGCCGATGCGCTGCTTCTCCGGCAGGGTGCGGTTCACCGCCTCCACTTCCTTGCGCAGCAGCGCGATGACTTCGGGCCGGGCCGACAGGTCCGTATAGGTGGTGAAGGAAATGCGGTTCTTCTCCGCCCATTTGGAGACGATGGAGAAGCGGATGCAGATGAGCGCGGCGAGGCTGTCGCGCCCGTCGCCCAGCACCACCGCCTCGGCCACATAGGGCGAGAATTTCAGCTTGTTCTCGATGTATTGCGGCGAGAAGCGATCGCCGTGCTCGGTCCGCGCCATGTCGCGGATGCGGTCGATGACCACAAGGTGGCCGCGATCGTTGAAGAAGCCGGCATCGCCGGTGCGCATCCAGCCGCCGTCCACGAAGGATTTCGCGGTTTCCTCGTCATTGCGGAAATAGCCGGTGAAGGCATTGCCGTGACGCGTCACCACCTCGCCAAGGCCGTTGGGGTCGGGATCGTCGATGCGGATCTCGACGCCGTCGAAGGGCACGCCCACGGTATCGAAATCCACGTCCTGCGCCTTGTGCAGCGTGTAGGCGCCGAGCAGCTCGGTCTGGCCATAGAGCTGGCGCATGGGCACGCCCAGCGCGAGGAAGAAGCGGAAGGTGTCCGGCCCCAGCGCCGCCCCGCCGGTGGCGGCGGATTTCAGGTGCGAAAAACCGAGCCGGTCGCGCAGCGCCCGGAACAGGATGAAGTCCGCGAGCGGCGAGCGGCGGCCCTGCTCCAGGGCCTTAAGCCCGAGCTTCATGCCCAGCTCGAACATGCCGCGCTTGAGCGCCGAGGAATCCATCATGCGCGAGCGCACGTCGGCGGCGATCTGCTCCCATACGCGCGGGGCGAACAGCACGAAGGAGGGGCCGATCTCGCGCATGTCGGCCATGAGCGTTTCCTGCTCCTCCACGAAGTTCACCTTCATGCGGGAGATGAGCGCCTGACCGAAGGCGTAGATCTGTTCCATGATCCACGGCATCTGCAGCACGCTGACATATTCGTCGGCGCTGGTGCGCGGGTCCATCTCCAGATAGGCGCGGCAGTGGCGCAGCAGCGCGCCGCCGGTGAGCATGGCGAGCTTGGGGTGGGAGGTGGTGCCCGAGGTGGTGCACAGGATGGCCACGTCCTCGGCCTTGCCCTGGGCCACCAGCCGGTCATAGGCCCCGGAATCGCGCGCCGCCTCCACCGCGCCGCGCGCTTCCAGCTCCTTCAGGGAGATGAGGCGCGGGTCGTCGTATTTGCGGATGCCGCGCGGGTCGGCATAGACGATGTGGCGGACGGTGGGGATCTTTTCATCGAGGGAGAGCAGCTTGTCCACCTGCTCCTCGTCCTCGGCGAACACCACCGCCACGTCCGCGTAGGTGACGAGATAGGCCACCTCGTCGGCCAGCGCATCGCGATAGATGCCAAGGCTCATGCCGCCCAGCGCATGGGTGGCGATCTCCCCCATCAGCCATTCGGGGCGGTTGTCGCCGAGCAGGCCCACCACGTCGCCGCGGGCGACGCCCAGCGTGGTGAAGCCGAGGGTGATGTTGCGCACCCGTTCGGCCACCTGCGCCCAGGTGTAGGAAATCCAGATGCCGAGGTCCTTCTCGCGCAGCCAGGTGTCGTTGGGATGGGTGCGGGCGTTGAGCGCCAGCAGCTTCGGCATGGTGTCGTGGACGGTGATGTCCGGATAGGTCGCGGTGATTTCGGCCATGGCGGACCTCACGCGGTCATGGCGGCGGGGGCCGCTTCATCGAGATCGTCCTCGCCCAGATAGGCCTTGCGCACATGGGGATCGGCCAGCACCTCGGCAGGCTCGCCCTCCACCAGTTTGCGGCCGAAATCCAGCACCATGACGCGGTGGGAAATGTCCATCACCACCCCCATGTCGTGCTCGATCATGATGATGGTCATGCCCCACTCCTCGTTGAGATCGACGATGTAGCGGGCCATGTCCTCCTTCTCTTCCAGGTTCATGCCCGCCATGGGCTCGTCGAGCAGGATGAGCTTGGGCTCCAGCGCCACCGCGCGGGCCAGCTCCACCCGCTTCCTGAGGCCGTAGGACAGGGTGCCGGCGGCAGCCTTGCGCACGTGCTGGATGTCGAGGAAGTCGATCACCTCCTCCACCTTGCGGCGATGCTCCAGCTCTTCCTTCTGTGCGCCGCCGATCCAGTAGAGCGCACCGGTAAGGAAGTTGTTCTTTAACAAGTGATGGCGGCCGACCATGATGTTGTCGAGCACGCTCATGTGGCTGAACAGGGCCAGGTTCTGGAAGGTGCGGCCGATGCCGATGGCGGCGCGACGGTTGGGCTTCAGCCGGGTCACATCCTGGCCGTCGAACACCACCCGCCCCTCGCTCGGCGTATAGCGCCCGGAGATGCAGTTGAGCATGGAGGTCTTGCCGGCGCCGTTCGGCCCGATGATGGAGAACAGCTCGCCATTGCGCACATGGAAGCTCACATCGCTCAGCGCCTTGAGGCCGCCGAACCGGAGCGAGATCGCCTCGATGCTCAAGAGGGCAGCCGTGCCCGGATCAGCCCCAGCCGAAGCTGCGGGTAGCGCCATATTCCCCTCCCTCATTCCCGTACACGGGGCGGCTTCTCTGAGCCATGTCTCATATTATGAGACGATATTGATCATCATTATCTAGCGTCATCTCAGATGTTTCAAGAGCATCCGGACAACTTCCAAAAAATATTGCCAACTCCCCCTGTTAGTCTCACATTGTGAGACATGACTGCGCCTTTGGATCCAGACTCTACCTCCCCCAAGGGGGCTCAAAGCTTGTCCCGCGCCGTTGCCGTTCTGCGGGCGGTGGTCGACGCGCCGACCCATGGCGCGCGGCTTGCCGACCTCATGGCGCACACCGGCCTGTCGAAGCCCACGACCCACCGCCTGGCGGCGACGCTGGTTCACGAGGGCCTGCTCGCCTATGACCCGGCGTCCCGCCTCTACACCCTCGGCGCCTTCTGCCTGAGCCTCGGCCGCCGTGCGAGCGCGATGCCGGCGGAGGCCGCGACGGAAAGCGATGCCGCATCGGTTCCGAGCCTGTACCAACGGCCGGAATATCGTGGCGACGCCATTCCCCTCGCTCATCTGCTGTGCGACCGGCACCTGCCCGGCAAGCGCTCGCATCCGGCCATGATCCATGAATCCGTCTCGGGCCAGACATCGGAACTGAGCTTTGGCAGGCTTGCCGACTATTCATCTCGCTTTGCTCGTGTATTGGCGACCATCGGCATCAGGAAAGGCGATTGCGTTGCCGTCATGCTGCCGAAGGGCGTCGAACTGATCATCGCCGCGCTCGCCATCTGGCGGGTTGGCGCCGTCTACATGCCGCTGTTCTCCACCTATTCCGCCTCGGCGGTGAACGCCCGCCTGGAGTCGAGCGACGTAAAAGCCATCGTTGCAAATCGGGTGCTGGTGGAGCGCGCCCGCAAATACATCAAGCCATCAACGCCGGTCTTTCTCGTGGAAGGAGACCACATCAACCGCATAGAAGGCCGGGTCACCCAGTTCTGGTCATCGATCTACGAGGCCGAGCCGCTGGCCGAGGCCGCGACCTATGCGGCAGACGACCCTTTCCTCATGACATATTCAACGAAAACGGTCGAACCCAGGTACGGACTGTTCACCCCTGTCCGCGCCCTGGCCGCAATCGAGCAATACATGCGCCTCGGGCTTGATGTCCGGGACGAGGACGTGTTCTGGAACATGACGGATCAGGGCTGGGAATACGGGATCTTCTACGGTCTCGTCGGCCCGCTCCTGATCGGCACGTCCATCCTGTTCTGCGATGGACCCTACGATGTCTCGCAGGGCTATCGCGTCCTGTCGAAATTCCGTGTCACCAACCTCACCGCCGCCCCCTCCCAGATCAAGGCTTGGCGGCGCGGCGATCCCAGCGCGGCCTCGCACCAGCTCGCGCTGCGCGTGGTGACCGTCGGCGGCGAGCCGCTGCCTCGGGACATCATCGCCTGGGTGACGCAGAAGCTCGGCGTGCCCCTGATCAACCAGTACGGACACCGCGAAGCGGGGATGATCATAGGCATGAAGCATGACCCGCACGATCCACGCTCCCTGAACCGGGTTTCCGTCGGCCGGGTCGCGCCCGGCTTTTCCCTCGTCGTCCTCGACGACAAGGGTGCAGAACTGGGCGTGGGCGCCGAAGGAATACTGGCGATCCACGTCCGGCGCTCGCCGCTTTTCTGGTTTCGCGCCTACAGCAAGGACGAGGTCGCGACGAAAGCCAGATTCAGGTTCGGAAGCGCCTATTACATCATCGGGGATACCGGGCACATGGATGCCGACGGCTGCGTCCACTACAGCGGACAGGCATCCCACGCCATCTCGATGCACACGGATTGATATCGCGCCCTGTCGGTCGCCATGTCGTCGTCTCCCTGCGTTCTTTGCGCCCCGCTCATGCGGCTGGCCTGGCGCGTGCCCGGTCGTTTCGCCGGGTTCAATAAACAATCAAGCGTTCTTTTTTATTGTGGTCAAGCGGCAATTCTTGTCGCAGGATGCCATTGCCAAACGGGGGTGGCGCGCGTCAGACTAAAGTCGCCCCTCCGGCCGGATCATCGATCCGCATGTCCCACCCGCTCCCGACCCCGTGGCCGGGCGCACAGAGTTCCGGAAGGCCATGGCGCGCACCATCGGTTCCAACGGCGCCCGTACCGCCGAAGCCATCCGCCAGGCGGGCGTCAAGCTCATCTACAAGCACGGCTACGAGGCCATGAGCCTGCGCCAGCTCGCCGCCGAGGTGGGGCTGCAGTCCGGCTCGCTCTACAAATATTTTGAGAACAAGCAGAACCTGCTGTTCGACATCGTGCGCGACCACATGGAGGACCTGCTCGGCAAGGCCGAGGCGGACCTGGAGGGCATCACCGACCCGCTGGCGCGGCTGAAGACCTTCTCCGCCTTTCACCTGCGCTATCACATGACGCGCATGGCCCATGTCTTCATCGCCAACATGGAGATCCGCAGCCTGGAGGACGAGCACCGCGCCGTGGTGGTCGCCCTGCGCCGGCGCTACGAGGGCCTGCTGGAGGAGATCCTGCGGCAGGGCGCGCAGGAAGGCGTGTTCCAGGTGAGTGAGCCCAAGGTCGCCACCTACGCCATCATCTCCATGCTCACCGGCATCTGCATGTGGTACCGACCCGGCGGGCGCCTCTCCCAGGACGAACTGGTGGACATCTACACCGGTCTCGTGGTGGACGGCGCCACCGGGCCCGGCCCGGCAACCGCCGCCCGCGCCAAACCGCTTGAGGCCGCCGCCGCCCAGCCGCGCGACAGCGGCGCGCGCGCCAAACCCCGCGTTGCCCGGCCCAAGACGGCGCGCGCGTAAAAGCCCCCTTCCCGCCGCCATGGCCCTTGCGCGGCCCAGAAAAAAACGTACGATCGTTTCCAAGCCGGCAATGACCGGCACCGGAGGATGACGCGCCCACCTGCCGCCCGCCCATTGAGGCGACGGGCGCGCGTCAGTCTCCGTTCGGTCAATGGCAGTTGGGCCGCTTTCATCGGCCCGTCTTTTCGGGGGCGAGAGCGCTCATGGCGATCATTGAGGACGCGGTGGACCGCCGCTCCGACACCTTCCGCCGCAACAGTCAGGCCCTGGAAGCCTCCGTCGCCGACTTGCGCACCACGGTGGAGCGCGTCGCCGAGGGCGGCGGGGAAGTGGCGCGCGAGCGACACCTGAAGCGCGGCAAGCTCTTGCCGCGGGACCGCATCCGCACCCTGCTCGACACCGGCTCGCCCTTCCTCGAACTGTCGCAGCTTGCCGCCCACGGCATGTATGGCGACGAGGTGCCCGCCGCCGGCATCATCACCGGCATCGGCCGCGTCTCGGGCCGCGAATGCGTCATCGTCGCCAACGACGCCACGGTGAAGGGCGGCACCTATTATCCCATCACCGTGAAGAAGCACCTGCGGGCCCAGGCCATCGCCCGCGAAAACCATTTGCCCTGCATCTATCTGGTGGATTCCGGCGGCGCCAACCTGCCGAACCAGGACGAGGTCTTTCCCGACCGCGAGCATTTCGGCCGGATCTTCTTCAACCAGGCCAACATGTCGGCGGAAGGCATCCCGCAGATCGCCGTGGTCATGGGCTCGTGCACGGCGGGCGGCGCCTATGTGCCAGCCATGGCCGACCAGTCCATCATGGTGAAGAACCAGGCCACCATCTTCCTTGGCGGCCCGCCGCTGGTAAAGGCCGCCACCGGCGAGGTGGTCACCGCCGAGGAGCTGGGCGGGGCGGACGTGCACACCCGCACCTCCGGCGTCGCCGACCACATGGCGGAGAACGACGCCCACGCGCTGGGCATCGCCCGCTCCATCGTCGCCGATCTCAACGCCACCAAGGCCCATTCCCTCGACATCCGCGAGCCCCGCGCGCCGCTCTACGACACGAAGGACATTTACGGCATCGTCTCGGCCGACCCCAAGCAGCCCTTCGACGTGAGGCAGATCATCGCCCGCATCGTGGACGGGTCCGAATTCGACGAGTTCAAGCCGCTTTATGGCCCCACGCTGGTGACCGGCTTTGCCCGCATCTTCGGCTATCCGGTGGGCATCATCGCCAACAACGGCATCCTGTTCTCCGAGAGCGCGCTGAAGGGCGCGCACTTCGTGGAATTGTGCTGCCAGCGCAATATTCCCCTCGTGTTCCTGCAGAACATCACCGGCTTCATGGTGGGGCGGAAGTATGAGGCGGGCGGCATCGCCAAGGACGGGGCGAAGTTCGTCACCGCCGTGTCGTGCGCCGCCGTGCCCAAGTTCACGGTGGTGATCGGCAATTCCTTCGGCGCCGGCAATTACGGCATGTGCGGGCGCGCCTTCGATCCGCGGTTTTTGTGGATGTGGCCCAATGCCCGCATCTCGGTGATGGGCGGCGAGCAGGCGGCCGGCGTGCTCGGCCAGGTGAAGCGCGACGGCATCGAGGCCCGTGGCGGCACCTGGTCGGCCGAGGAGGAAGAGGCGTTCAAGGCTCCCATCCGCACCCAGTACGAGGTGCAGGGCCATCCCTATTATTCCTCCGCGCGGCTGTGGGACGATGGCGTCATCGACCCCGCCGACACCCGCATGGTGCTGGCCCTCGCCCTCTCCGCCGCGCTCAACGCCCCCGAGCAGGAGACGCGCTTCGGCGTGTTCCGCATGTGATGGCGCGCGTTGACGGCCAAGTCCGGAGCACCATCCCATGAGCCTCAACACCACCGGCCTCATCACCACCGTCGAGGATGGCGTCGCCGTCATCACCCTCGACCGTCCGGAGGTGCGCAACGCCTTCGACGATGCGCTCATCGCCGCGCTGACCCGCGCCTATGATGCCGCCGCCGTCGATCCACAGGTCTACGCCGTCCTGCTGAAGGCCAACGGCCCCACCTTTTGTGCCGGGGCGGACCTCAACTGGATGCGTCGCATGGCGACCTATAGCCGGCAGGAGAACCTCGCCGACGCCATGGCGCTGGCGACGCTCATGCGCACCATCGACCTGTGCCCCAAGCCCACCCTGGTGCGAGTGCACGGCTCGGCCTTTGCCGGCGCCACCGGGCTGATCGCGGCCAGCGACATCGTCGTCGCGGTGCCGGAGGCGGAATTCGCGATCACCGAGGTGCGCATCGGCCTCATCCCCTCGGTCATCAGCCCCTATCTGGTGCGGGCCATGGGGGCGCGGCAGGCGCGGCGCTATTTCCTCACCGCCGAGCGCTTTTCCGCCGAAACGGCGCTCGCCCTCGGCCTCGTGCATGAGGTGGTGAGCGCAGAGGAACTGGACGCCGCCATCGTCCGGCACCTCAAGGCGCTGAAGGCCGCGAGCCCCGGCGCCATGGCCGCCACAAAGGCTCTGATCGCCGCCGTGGACCGGCCCTTCGACCAGACCGTGCTGCAGGACACCGCCCGCCGCATCGCCGACCAGCGCGTGAGCGCCGACGGACGCGAGGGCGTTTCCGCCTTCCTCGAAAAAAGAAAACCCACTTGGGGGGCCGCATGACCAAAGCGATCCGCACCCTGCTCGTCGCCAATCGCGGCGAGATCGCCGTGCGCGTGATGCGCACCGCCAAGGCCATGGGCATCCGCACCGTCGCCGTCTATTCGCAGGCGGACGCCAACGCGCTGCACGTGGCGAGCGCCGACGAGGCCTATCCCATCGGCCCGGCGCCGGCCCGCGAGAGCTACCTGCGCATCGACGCCATTCTCGACGCCGCGAGGAAGAGCGGGGCCGATGCCATCCATCCCGGCTACGGCTTCCTGTCGGAAAACGCCGCCTTCGCCGAGGCGTGCGAGAAGGCGGGCATCGTCTTCGTCGGCCCGCCGGCCTCCGCCATCCGCGCCATGGGCTCCAAGAGCGCCGCCAAGGCACTGATGGAGAAGGCCGGCGTGCCGCTGGTGCCCGGCTATCACGGCGAGGACCAGGACGCGGGCCTGCTCGCCCGCGAGGCGGAGCGCATCGGATTTCCCGTGCTCATCAAGGCGTCCGCCGGCGGCGGCGGCAAGGGCATGAAGGTGGTGCGCTCAGCCGCCGAATTTCCGGATGCCCTCGCCTCGGCCCAGCGCGAGGCCAAAAGCGCGTTCGGCGACGACCGGGTGCTGGTGGAGAAATATCTCACCACCCCCCGCCATATCGAGGTGCAGGTCTTCGCCGACAGCCACGGCAATGCGGTCTATCTGCACGAGCGCGACTGCTCCATCCAGCGCCGCCACCAGAAGGTGGTGGAGGAGGCCCCCGCCCCCGGCATGACGCCGGAGCGCCGCGCCGCCATGGGCAAGGCCGCCGTGGATGCCGCCAAGGCGGTGGGCTATGTGGGCGCCGGCACGGTGGAATTCATCGCCGAGAGCGAGAACTTCTATTTCATGGAGATGAACACCCGCCTCCAGGTGGAGCATCCGGTCACCGAGAGCATCACCGGGCAAGATCTGGTGGAGTGGCAGATCAAGGTGGCGCAGGGCGAAAAGCTGCCCCTCGCCCAGGCCGACATCCCGCTTCACGGCCACGCCATCGAGGTGCGGCTCTATGCCGAGGACCCGGCGCGGGATTTCCTGCCGCAGGTGGGCCGGCTCGACCATCTGGTGCTGCCCTTCCACCTCAATGGCACGCGGGTGGATACGGGCGTGCGCGCCGGCGACACGGTGTCCATCCATTACGATCCCATGATCGCCAAGATCATCGTCTCCGGCGCCGACCGCACCGAGGCGGTGCGCCGGCTGGATGCGGCCCTCGCGGCCACGGAAGTGGTGGGCCTTGCCACCAACCGGGTGTTCCTCAAGGCCATCGCCACCCATCCCGCCTTCGCCGCTGCGGAGCTGGACACCAACTTCATCGCCCGCCACCAGGACCTGCTGTTGCCCCCGCCCGAGCCGGTGGACGACACGGTGCTGGCGCTGGCCGCCCTCTTCGTCCTCAAGGAGGAGGCGCGCCAGTCCGCCGAGGCGGTGGACGCGGCCGATCCCTGGTCGCCCTGGGGCCTCGCGCCGGGCTGGCGGCTGAACCGCGACGCCCATGTGGACCTGACCTTCGCCGACCGCGACCGGCGCATCGCCGTGCGGGCCCATTTCCGGCCCTCCGGCTTCATCCTCTCGCTGCCCGGCGGCGACATGAGCGTGGAAGGCGACGCGGAGGCCGACGGCACCCTGCGCGCCCGGCTCGACGGCGTCGCTTTGTCGGCGCGGGTGATCCGCACCGCCGCGCACCTCACCGTGTTCGTGCGCGGCGGGGAATATGGCCTTGAGTTCATCGACCCGCGCCTTGCCTCCCAGGCCGCCACCGGCACCGCCGGCCGGCTGGTGGCCCCCATGCCCGGCACCATCATCCGCATCGCGGTGGAGGAAGGCCAGGAGGTGGCGGAGGGCGCCGCTCTGGTGGTGGTGGAGGCCATGAAGATGGAGCATACCGTCGCCGCGCCCCGCGACGGCAAGGTGAAGACGCTGAAATTCGCCGTGGGCGACCTCGTGGACGAGGGTGCCGAGCTTCTGGTTCTGGAGGACGCGTGATGGCCCGCCCCCCGTCGGTGCGCATCGTCGAGGTCGGCCCGCGCGACGGGCTGCAGAACGAACCGGGCGTCGTCCCGCTCGCCGCCAAGGTGGCGCTCATCAATGCGCTGGCCGAAGCCGGGCTGACGATGATCGAGAGCGGCTCCTTCGTCTCCCCCAAATGGGTGCCGCAGATGGCGGACACCGCGCAGGTGCTGGCTGAGATCGACCGGCGCGACGGCGTGCGCTACCCGGTGCTCACTCCCAACCTGAAGGGGCTGGAACTGGCGCTGGCCTCCGGCGTGGAGGAGGTGGCGGTGTTCGCCGCTGCATCCGAGGCCTTCAGCCAGAAGAACATCAATTGCACCATCGCCGAGAGCCTGGAGCGCTTCGCGCCCGTGCTCGACCTCGCGAAGGCGCAGGGGGTGGCGGTGCGCGGCTATGTGAGCTGCGTGCTCGGCTGCCCCTATCAGGGCGAGGTGCCGGTGGCCAAGGTGGTGGAGGTGTCCGAACGCCTCATCGCCATGGGCTGCTATGAGGTTTCGCTGGGCGACACCATCGGTGTCGGCACCCCGGACAAGGCGAAGGCCATGGCGCAGGCGGTGGCTGGCGTGATCGGCGTGGAGCGCACCGCCCTGCATTTCCACGACACCTACGGGCAGGCGCTGGCCAATGTGCTGGCCTGCCTGGAGCTGGGCATCGCCACGGTGGATGCGGCGGCGGCCGGCCTCGGCGGCTGCCCCTATGCCAAGGGCGCCTCTGGGAATCTCGCCACCGAGGATCTCGTCTACATGCTGGACGGCCTCGGCGTGGACACCGGCGTGGATCTCGACGCCCTCGCGCGCGCCGGCCGCGCCATCACCGCCGCGCTGAGCCGCACGCCGGCCTCCAAGGTCGCACAGGCGCTGGCCGCCAAGGCGGGGTAGAGGGGGCGTCCGCTCCACCAGAACGCGGCAGTCACTTCAACGAGACGCGCCGCCAACCCGCGCGATCTCCTCCTCCCACGTCCCTGCCCCCTCCAGAACCCTCCCCGCACGCGGGAGAGGGAGCCGGCGTGCGTCTGTGGCACCGACCGTTTCCAGCCTGCACCAGCGTGAACCCTCTTCCGCCTGAGGCCGCAAACATGCGGCCTCAGCGCAGGACAGGGCGCGCCCCACCATGCCCGCGCCCATGCCATTCCGTTGACGCCCATGAAATCCCATGTTAGCCCATTATTACCCATGAACACGTTGGACGGCCTTCGCCGTCGCGCAGGCGGCCTTGACCGCAGCCTGCCGGAAGAGAGGGGCACCCGGGCGCCATGGACCGCTTCGTGTCCACCTACACGATGCGGCTCGACGCCAAGGGCCGGGTTTCCATCCCCGCGCCCTTCCGCACGGTGCTGGCCAAGGACGGCGCGGACGGCCTCTACTGCCATCCGAGCCTTGCCGAACCCGCGCTGGACGCGGGCGGAAACCGTCTCGTCGGCGAGATCGACGCGCTGATCGAGAGCTACCCGCCCTATTCCGAGGCGCGCGAGGAGCTGGCCGCCGCCCTCTACGGCACCAGCGAGACCCTGCGCATCGACCCGGAAGGCCGGGTGGTGCTGAGCGATACCTTGAAGGCCCATGCGGCGATCACCGACCAGGTGGCGTTCGTGGGGCTGGGGCACAAATTCCGGATCTGGGAACCGGAGCGGTTGAAGGCGCATCTCGCGGAGGCCACCCAACGGGTGCGCGAGCTGCGCCAGGCCATCGGCTCCCGAGCGGAGAACCCGAGGAGCACCAAGGCATGACGACGGGCCACGGGGTCGGCCCCGCCGACGCCGCTGGCGGACCGGCCCGTCACCTGCCTGTGATGCTCGCCGAGGTTCTCGCGCACCTCGCGCCGAAGGACGCCGGCCGCTATGTGGACGGCACCTTCGGCGCGGGAGGTTACACGCGGGGCATCCTGAACGCCGCCGATTGCCGGGTGCTGGCCATCGACCGCGACCCCACCGCCATCGCCGCCGGCGCCGACCTCGTGGCCGAGGCCGCCGGGCGGCTCACCCTGGTGAACGACCGCTTTTCCCGGCTCGACGCGGTGGCGCAGGAGCACGATTTCTCGCCCCTCGACGGCGTGGTGCTGGACATCGGCGTCTCCTCCATGCAGCTCGACCAGGCCGAGCGGGGCTTCTCGTTCCGCCGCGACGGCCCCCTCGACATGCGCATGGGCGACACCGGCCCTTCCGCCGCCGACCTCGTTGCGACGCTGGACGAGGTGCAACTCGCCCATCTCATCTGGAGCCTCGGGGAAGAGCGGCACTCGCGGCCCATCGCCCGCGCCATCGTGAAGGCGCGGGACGAATCGCCCATCACCCGCACCGCCCAACTGGCCGAGATCGTGTCGCGCATCGTCTGGCAGAAGCCCGGCGAGATGCACCCGGCGACCCGCACCTTCCAGGCCCTGCGCATCGCCGTGAACGAGGAATTATCCGAGCTGGTGCAAGCTCTTGTGGCCGCCGAACGGGCGCTGGCCCCGGGCGGGCGGCTGGTGGTTGTCACCTTCCATTCCCTAGAGGACAGGATCGTTAAGACTTTTCTGTCAAACCGGGCAAAGGCACCGTCCGCGTCGCGCCACCTGCCGCAGGCGGAGGGTCCGGAGCCTGCCTTCCGCCTCGTGGCGAAAGGCGTGGTGGAACCCGGTCCCGACGAAGTGGCAGGCAATCCGCGCGCAAGGTCCGCGAAACTTCGCGCGGCCGAACGCACGAACGCCCCGGCGCATCCGGGCGGTGACCTGATGGGGCTGTTGCCAGCTCCACCACCGCAACGCCACGGGCGGAGACGCTAGAAGACATGTTCCGGGTCGCCAATGTCGTGATGGTCGTCGCGCTTCTGGTGACCGCCGCGGTGGTCTACCAGCTGAAATACGCGTCCACCGCCGAAGCCGAACGCCTCGCCACCCTGCGCACGCAAATCCGCAAGGAACGCGATTCCATCTCCCTGATGCGGGCCGAATGGGCGCGCCGCACCTCGCCCATCTATATCCAGGGCCTTGCCGAGCGACACCTCGACATGAAGCGGCTGGACATCGATTCCATCTCCAGCCTCGACGACCTGCCGGAGAAGCCCGCCAACAGCGCGGACGGCATCGGCGGCCTGCTCGAGGCGCTGGTGGACGCGCCGCTGGTCACCTCCTCCACGTCGTCGAAGCCGTCGGGCTCGCCCACCGCACCCACCAGCTCCGGTGGCGCCTCGGTGCCGGCCACCTCGGCCCTGCGCCCCGCCACGCCGCCCAAGCCGCCCGCGAGCACCGCGTCGGCGAGCCCGCCCCGGCCGCCCCGCCCGAGCGCCGCCCCCATTGTCCAGAATGCCCCCGCTGCGCCGCCTGCCGCCCCCGAGGCCCGTCCCGATCCGGGGCCGGACCTCATCGAAGGGCTCAAGCGCCTGTTCTCCGGGCAACGCTGAAGAGGTCGCCATGGTCGAGAAGACGCCCTTTTCCGCCCGCATCGCCCGTTTCGCCGCCGACACTGCGGCCGCCCTGGGTCCGGAGATCCAGAAGGCCGACGCCGCCTGCGCGGTGCTGCTGGACACCGTCGGCCGCTATGCCGCCGCCGCCGGCCGCGCCGTGCTGCGCGCCCTGCGCCGCGCCGCCATCGCCACCTGGAACGTCGCCTCGGCGCTCGCGGTGCGCCTCGGCCACCTCGCCTGGCGCGCCGGCCGGCATATGGTGCGCGGCTTGTTCGGCCTCGACCGGGGCGATGCGGACACGGTGGCGCGCGGACGCATCAAGCTGATCATGTTCGCCTTCTGCGCGGTGTTCATCGCCATCGCGACGCAGCTGTCGCACCTCGCCATCATCTCTGATCCCGGCGCCACCCGCGGCCGCAGCACGGACGCGGTGAGCTCGGCGCGCCCGGATATCATCGATCGCAACGGCGACATCATTGCCATCGACGTGAAGTCGCCGTCCCTGTTCGCCGAGCCGCGCCGCCTCATCGATCCCGACGAGGCGCTGGAAGGCCTGCTGAAGGTGCTGCCCGACCTCGACGTGGAGGAAAGCCGCAAGCGGCTGAATTCCGGCAAGGGCTTCGCCTGGCTGAAGCGGGAGATCACCCCGGCGCAGATGCGCGCCATCCACCGCCTCGGCCTGCCCGGCATCGGCTTCCTGAAGGAAAACCGCCGCATCTATCCGGACGGGCCCATCCTGTCCCATGTCATGGGCGGCGTGAACGTGGACAACCAGGGCATCTCGGGCCTCGAAAAATACATCGACGGCCGGGGCCTCGCCGAGCTGCACCTCGCGGGCTTTGCCACCGACCTCCAGCAGGAGCCGGTGGAGCTGTCCATGGACATGCGGGTCCAGCACGCCGTGCGCGACGAGCTGATCCGGGCCAAGAACAAGTTCTCCGCCCTCCACGCCATGGCGGTGGTGACCGATGTCAACACCGGCGAGATCATCTCCATGGTGTCGCTGCCGGACTTCGACCCCAACGTGCCCGGCAACCCGAAGGACGACGCCTATCTCAACCGGCTCACCACCGGCGTGTTCGAGATGGGCTCCACCTTCAAGGCCCTGTCCTTCGCCATGGCGCTGGATTCCGGCAAGATCGGGCTGAACTCCTCGTTCGACGCCCGCGGCGCCATGCATTTCGGCCGCTTCAAGATCTCCGACTACCACGCCGAGAACCGGGTGCTGACGGTGCCGGAGATCTTCCTCGCGTCGTCCAACGTGGGCACGGCGAAGATGGTGCTCTCCCTCGGGGTCGAGGCCCACAAGGCGTTCCTGAAGAAGATGGGCCAGCTCGACCGGCTGCGCACCGAGCTGCCGGAAAGCTCGGAACCCATCGTGCCCAAGCGCTGGGGCGAACTGAACTCGGCCACCATCGCCTTCGGCCACGGCCTCTCTGTCGCCCCGCTGCAGGCGGTGATGGCGGTGAATTCCATGGTGAACGGCGGCTATCTCATCACCCCCACCTTCATCAAGCGCACCCCCGAGGAGGCGCAGAAGGTGGCAGTGCGGGTGCTGAAGCCCGAGACCTCGGACAAGATGCGCTACATCATGCGCCTCAACGCCGAGAAGGGCACCGCCACCAAGGCGGAGGTTCCCGGCTATCTGGTGGGCGGCAAGACCGGCACCGCCGAGAAGGTGGTGAACGGGCGCTATGCCAAGAACAAGCTGCTCACCTCCTTCACCGCGATCTTCCCCATGGACAAGCCGCGCTACCTGGTCCTGGTGATGCTGGATGAGCCCAAGGCCACCTCGGAGACCTACGGCTTTGCCACCTCGGGCTGGAACGCGGCGCCCACCGCCGGCAAGATCGTGGAGCGCATCGCGCCCCTGCTGAACATCGCGCCGCGGCAGAACCTGCCCAATGCGGAACAGCTGCTGCGCATGCCGCTCAAGGTCGCCGACCGTCACTGAGAGCCCTCGCTCAAGCGCCGCGCGGGCTTGACCTTGGTCGGTGAGAAACGCGCCCCGGCTCTTGGAATCGTCCTTGGCCGCACATTGATACCACCCGCGTGACGCGACCTCAGGTCGAGGGTGACAACCGGCGCGGGTGGATGCCAAAAGAGGTCCGATGACCAGCCTTTCCCTCGGACAGCTCCTCGACGGCCACGCCCGTATCCTATCCGCCGGCGCGGGCGACGAGCCCGTCTTCGGCCTCTCCGCCGACAGCCGCAGGATCAATCCCGGCGACCTCTTCGTCGCCATTCCCGGCACCCATGCGGACGGCAGCCGCTTCATCGCCGATGCGGTGGCGCGCGGCGCTTCGGCGGTGCTGATGGAGCCCGCCGCGCCCCGGCCGGTGCTGCCGCCCCATGTGGCGCTTGCCTTCTCCCTCGACGTGCGGCACTCCCTGTCGCTGGCGGCGGCGCGCTTCTATCCGCGCCAGCCGGCCACCATCGCGGCGGTGACCGGGACGGCGGGCAAGACCTCGGTCGCCTTCTTCCTGCGGCAGATCTGGGAGCGGCTCGGCCACAAGGCGGCTTATTTGGGCACCATTGGCCTGGTGGCGCCGGACGGCTCCACCTATGGCAGCCTCACCACCCCCGATCCGGTGGAGCTGCACGCCACCCTCGACCGCCTCGCCGGCGAGGGTGTCACCCACATGGCGCTGGAGGCCTCGTCCCACGGGCTGGACCAGAAGCGGCTCGACGGTGTGCACTTCACTGCCGGCGGCTTCACCAATCTCGGCCGCGACCATCTGGACTACCACCCCACCATCGACGCCTATTTCCGGGCCAAGCTCCGCCTCTTCACCCAGGTGATGCCGGATGACGCCACCGCCGTGGCGGTGACCGGCGCGCCATTTGCTGCCAATGCGCTGGCCTGGGCTGAGACGCGCGGCCTGAAGCTGCTGCCCATCGGCGAGGGGCAGGCAACCGGTCTCGACATCTTCGGCACCACGGGGTCCGGCACCGGGCAGAAGGTGATGTTCGCCGACGGCAGTCATGCCATCGTGCCGCTGGTGGGCCGCTTCCAGCTCGACAACGCTTTGCTCGCCGCCGGCCTTGCCATTGCCTGCGGGGCGGAGCGGCCGGCGGCGCTGGAGGCCCTCGCATATCTGACCGGCGTGCCCGGCCGGCTGGAGCGCATCGGCGACGATCCGCGCCGGCCCGTGTTCGTGGACTACGCCCACAAGCCCGAGGCGCTGGCCACCGTGCTCGACACCCTGCGCGCGGCGGTGCCGGGGCGGCTCATGGTGGTGTTCGGCTGCGGCGGCGACCGGGACAAGGGCAAGCGCCCCCTCATGGGCGCCATCGCCGCCTCCAAGGCGGACGTGGTGATCGTCACCGACGACAATCCCCGCAGCGAGGACCCCGCCGCCATCCGCGCCGAAATCCTGGAAGGTGCCCACGGCGCCAGGGAAATCGGCGACCGGGCGGAGGCCATCAAGGCGGCCGTGGCGCTGCTTCAGCCTGGGGATGCGCTCATTGTTGCCGGCAAGGGTCACGAAACCGGCCAAATCATCGGCGACCGGACATATCCGTTCTCGGACGCGGCGGAAGTCCGTGCCGCTCTTGAGTCGGGTTCCGGGAGTCCGTCTCTCAATTTGGGGTAAGAGCACGCATCATCCCATCGTCGCGCGGAGCGGAACGATGGGCGCGGGCTTCGCAGGAGGTAGCGGCATGAACATGAGCGCTGGCATGAGCGGTCGGGTCCTGCACACAGTTGGCGAAATGGTGGAGGCCACGGGCGCCGCCGTGCGCGGGGCGCCCCACGACGTCACCGGCATCTCCATCGACAGCCGCACGCTCGTCCCCGGCGACGCCTTCTTCGCCATCACCGGCGAGAACAGCGACGGCCACGCCTATGTGGAGAAGGCGCTCGGTGCCGGCGCGGCCCTCTGCGTCGTCGCCCGTGATCGGGCCGATGGCTTCCCCGCCGACGCGCCGCTGCTGGTGGTGGACGACGTGCTCGCCGCCCTCACCGACGTGGCCCGCGCCGCCCGCGCGCGCTCAAAGGCGCAGATCGTGGCGGTAACCGGATCGGTGGGCAAGACCACCACCAAGGAGGCCCTGCGCATCGCGCTGGGCGCCGATGGGGAGACCCACGCCTCCGCCGCCTCCTACAACAATCACTGGGGCGTGCCCCTGTCGCTGGCCCGCTTCCCGCGGGAGGCGCGCTACGGCGTGTTCGAGATCGGCATGAATCATCCGGGCGAGATCACGCCTTTGGTGCGGCTGGTGCGCCCGCATGTGGCCATCGTCACCACGGTGGAGCCGGTGCACATCGCCCAGTTCTCGTCCATCGAGGAGATCGCCGACGCCAAGGCGGAGATCTTCGACGGGGTGGAGCCGGGCGGGGCAGCGGTGCTGAACCTCGACAATCCCCTGTTCGACCGCCTGAAGGCGGCGGCCGCCGCGCGCGGCATCTCCCGCATCGTCAGCTTCGGCTCCGGCGAAGGCGCCGACGTGCGGCTGAAGGATGCCGCGCTGAAATCCTATTGCTCGGTGGCGGTGGCGGACGTGATGGGCACGCCGGTCACCTTCAAGGTGGGCATGCCCGGCCGCCACATCGTGCAGAACATGCTGGCGGTGCTCGCCGCCGCCAAGCTCGCCGGCGCCGACATGGCGCTCGCCGCCCTCGCCCTGTCGCACCTCAAGCCGCCGCCGGGGCGCGGCGTGCCGCTCCAGCTCCAGCTGAAGGGCGGCCAGGCCACCCTGCTGGACGAGAGCTACAACGCCAATCCCGCCTCCATGCGCGCCGCCCTCGACGTGCTCAGCCGCACCCCGGTGGGGCCGCGCGGCCGGCGCATCGCGGTGCTGGGCGACATGCTGGAACTGGGTCCGGACGGTGAGGCGCACCACGCCGGCCTCGCCGAGGCCATCGTCGCGGCGAAGATCGATCAGGTCTATTGCTGCGGACCCCAGATGCATGCCCTGTGGCAGGCGCTCCCCTCGGAACGGCGGGGCGGCTATGCCATCCACGCCACCCACCTCGAACCCATGGTGGCCGCCGCCATCCGCGTCGGCGACACGCTCATGGTGAAGGGATCCAACGGCAGCCGCATGGGACCCTTGGTCAAGAAGCTCGCCGAGCGCTTCCGCGCCGGCGAGGACGCGCTGCTCGAAGGATAATTTTTCAATGCTCCAGTGGCTTGCCGAATTCCACGCGTCGTTCCCCGCCTTCAACGTGTTCCGCTACATCACCTTTCGCACCGGCGGGGCGGTGGTGACGGCACTGTTGTTCGTGTTCCTGTTCGGGCCGGGCATGATCTCCACGCTCCGCCTGAAGCAGGGCAAGGGCCAGCCCATCCGCACCGACGGGCCGCAGTCGCACCTGCTCACCAAGAAGGGCACGCCCACCATGGGCGGGCTCATGATCCTGTCGGGCATCGTGGTCGCCACCCTGCTGTGGGCGAACCTCTCCAACCCCTATGTCTGGGTGGTGCTGGGGGTGACGCTGGGCTTCGGCCTCATCGGCTTCTACGACGACTATCTGAAGGTGACCAAGCAAACCCACAATGGCCTGTCCGGCAAGGCGCGCCTCGCCATCGAGGCGGTGATCGCCGGGGTCGCGGTGGTCATCGTCATGAGCGTCGGCAAGCCGGGGCTGTCCACCTCGGTGGCCTTCCCCTTCTTCAAGGACCTGCTGCTCAACCTCGGCATGTTCTTCGCCATCTTCGGCATGTTCGTCATCGTGGCGGCGGGCAATGCGGTGAACCTCACCGACGGGCTCGACGGCCTCGCCATCGTGCCGGTGATGATCGCGGCGGGCTCGTTCGGCTTCATCGCCTATCTCGCCGGCAACGTGGTGTTCGCCGACTATCTGCAGATCCACTATGTGGCCGGCGTCGGCGAGCTGGCGGTGATCTGCGGGGCGCTGATGGGGGCGGGCCTCGGCTTCCTGTGGTTCAACGCGCCGCCGGCCCAGGTGTTCATGGGCGACACCGGCTCGCTCGCCCTGGGCGGCCTGCTCGGCACGGTGGCGGTGGCGACCAAGCACGAGATCGTGCTGGCGGTCATCGGCGGCCTGTTCGTGCTGGAGGCGGTGTCGGTGATCGTGCAGGTGGTGTCGTTCAAGCTCACCGGCAAGCGGGTGTTCAAGATGGCGCCCATCCACCATCATTTCGAGCAGCTCGGCTGGACCGAGCCGCAGGTGGTAATCCGCTTCTGGATCGTCGCCGTGGTACTGGCGCTGGCGGGCCTCGCGACATTGAAGCTGCGCTGAGGGGCGGCTCAATCCGACGAAAAAAGGCCCGCGGGATACTCTCCCCGGGCCTTTTCATGCTTGGAGGCCTGAAAGCCTCACTCCCGCTCGCAGGTCCTGATCCCAAACGGCACATAGGCCGGGCAGAAGCGGAAGATGGCGGTGAGCAGCATCACCACGCCCATGGCCCCGATGAGCCAGCCCCAGTTGCCAAGCCCCGCCAGCGCCGGCATCGAGGGCGCGACGAACGGCACCAGGATCAGCACCACTCCGAAGACGAACCGCAGCACGCGATCCAAACCACCCACATTGGCCATGCTCACCTCCTCTGCCCCGAGCCGGTTCCGCCGCAATGGCATCGCCATCGGGCCGGCAGCACGGTCTCGCTTAATGATGAGAGATACGGATTTGCCGTTCGGGCAGATCCTCCCGAACTGGTCCGGCTCCCCTCGTTCAACATTCAATGTTCCGAATGTTGTCGGCGGTCAACCACGGGATTTCCCGTAAGGCTTCTGTGGTTGCGAAAGGCATTCGCACTTTTGCCCGTCTTGCTCTAGACGGAAATGAGACGACCATTGCCGCACCGGAATTTTCGCAAAGCCATGATCCCCGTCACCGTCTTCAAGGACCGGACCGTCGCCCTTTTCGGGCTCGGCGGCTCCGGGCTCGCCACCGCCGAAGCGCTCAAGGCCGGCGGCGCCCATGTGATCGCCTATGACGATGCCGAGGCCTCCCGCCGCAAGGCCGGCGAGGCCGGCATCCTGGTCCAGGACTTAAGGTCCATCGACTGGACCATCGTGGCCGCGCTCGTGCTCTCCCCCGGAGTGCCGCTCACCCATCCCGAGCCGCACTGGTCGGTGAAGCTGGCGCGCGACGCCGGCGCGGAGGTGATCGGCGACATCGAGCTGTTCTGCCGGGAACGGCACGCCATCGCCCGGCGCTCGCCGTTCATCGCCATCACCGGCACCAACGGCAAGTCCACCACCACGGCGCTCATCACCCACATCCTGCGGGTGGCCGGACGCGACGTGCAGATGGGCGGCAATATCGGCACCGCCATCCTCTCCCTCGCCCCGCCCAAGCCGGGCCGGGTTCATGTGGTGGAGTGCTCGTCCTACCAGGTGGACCTCGCCCCGAGCCTCGACCCCTCCGTGGGCGTGATGCTGAACATCACCCCCGACCATCTCGACCGCCACGGCACCATCGAGCATTACGCGGCGGTCAAGGAGCGGCTCGTCGCCGGCGTCGAGGGCGGCGGCACCGCCGTGGTGGGCGTGGACGACGATTTCTCCGCCGCCATGGCGGACCGGGCCGTCGAGGCGGGCAAGCATGTGGTGCGCATCTCGGTGAAGCGCGCGCTGCCGGACGGCATCTGGCTCGACGGCGAGACGCTGGTGGTGTCCGAGGGCGGGGCCGAGCGCTTCCGCCTGCCGCTCGCCGGCATCGGCTCCCTGCGCGGCACCCACAATGCGCAGAACGCCGCCGCCGCCTTTGCCGCCTGCCGCGGCGTGGGGGTCGCGCCCGAGATCATCACCATCGCCATGAAGCGCTTCCCCGGCCTTGCCCACCGCATGGAAGAGGTGGGCAACAAGGGCGCGGTGCTGTTCGTCAACGATTCCAAGGCCACCAACGCGGACGCCGCCGAGCGGGCGCTGGCGAGCTTCACCAGCATCTTCTGGATCGCCGGCGGCAAGCCCAAGACCGGCGGCATCGCCCCGCTCGCGCCGTTCTTCGATCGCGTGGCGAAGGCCTACCTCATCGGCGAGGCGGCTGAAGAGTTCGCCACGACCCTGGGCAGCACCGTCGCCCACGAGATCGCCGGCACCCTCGACAAGGCGGTGGCCGCCGCCGCGCGGGATGCCGAGGCCTCCGGGCTGAAGGATCCGGTGGTGCTGCTGTCGCCAGCCTGCGCCAGCTTCGATCAGTTCCCCAATTTCGAGGTGCGGGGCGACGCCTTCCGCGAACTGGTGAAACAGGTGCCGGGGGTGGAGGCACGCACCCGCTCCACCACGCCGGCAGCCCAGAAGGAGCAGCCGAAGGGGGGGCATCCGGGGGGACACCCCGGCGGGCATCCGGGCGGCGCGCCCCACGGCATGGGTGGCGGACACGGCGGCGGCCGTCCCCACGGCATGGGCAATCCCCATGGCGGCGGCCATCCCGGCAAGGGGCATCCCTGATCGGGGTTTGAGGCGAGGCTTTCCGGCGAAAGGCCACGGCGTCTCGCCGGCCGCGCTTACGCCCGTGCCGTGCCCCCGCCCTGCCCTCTTCCACACTCGGGAGAGGGCAGCCGCTCTTTCCGGCGCGAGCGGCGATCCGTGTCCTGCCCGAGACACTCCCCACGCGCCGCCCTTGTCGTCCGCCTTTCGTCGTGGCACTTGTGCGCCGCACAAGAGAAAGACGACCCGAGAAAGACGACTTATGGCCGAGCGCTCCGACAGCACGCACAGGGCACACCCCCACGCACCGCCCATGGTGTCCGGCCTGTCCGCCTATGCGGGCCAGTACGATCTCATTCTCTGTGACGTGTGGGGCGTGCTGCATAATGGCGTCGTCGCCTTCGAGAGTGCCCATGACGCCCTGACCCGCGCCCGTGCCGGCGGGGCCAGCGTGATTCTCGTCTCCAACGCGCCGCGGCCCAACCGCTTCGTCATGGAGATGCTGGACGGCTTCGGCGTGCCGCGCACCGCCTATGACGGCATCGTCACCTCCGGCGATGTCACCCGCGAGATGCTGGCCGCCCGCAGCGGCGCACGCACCTATCACCTGGGCCCCGCGCGCGACCTGAGCCTGTTCGACGGGCTCGGCCTCACGCTGACCGACCTTGCCGATGCCGACCTCGTGGTGGTCACCGGCCTGTTCAACGACGACGTGGAAACCCCGGACGATTACGCGGACGCGCTCAAGGCCATGAAGGCCCGCGACCTGCCGATGATCTGCGCCAATCCCGACCTGGTGGTGGAGCGGGGCGACCAACTCATCTTCTGCTCCGGCGCCATCGCCAAGGCCTATGAGGAGCTGGACGGCAAGGCCTTCTGGTGTGGCAAGCCGCACCGGCCCATCTACGACACCGCGTTCGCCCATGCCGAGGTGATCCGTGGCGCCGTCATCGACCGCACCCGCGTGCTCGGCATCGGCGATGCCCTGCGCACCGACATCGCCGGGGCCAATGATGCCGGCTTCGACAGCCTGTTCATCTCCGGCGGCATCCATGCCCAGGAGCTGAAGTCGGTCGACGGCGCCATCCCGGACACCGAAAGCCTCGCCGATCTGTTCACCGGCCATGCCCATCCGCGAGGCGTCATGCCTCGCCTCGCTTGGTAGGGCGCCCTTGACGCCTCCCGGCGCCTAGAGCACGTATCACCGTCGCCGCTGGCGCGCCGGGTGCCGCCCGGTTTCGCCGAGTGACGAAAAGACAAGGCAAGGCCGCAGCCCGCCGATGACAGGTGATCTCTCCTCCAACTTCCTCCTGGTGCGCGGCCACGCACAGCTTCCGCCCGCCCTGGCGCGGCCGGTGGTGGCCATCGGCAATTTCGACGGGGTGCATCGCGGCCACCGGGCCGTGTTCGACACCGCCCGCGCCATGGCCGCCGAGGCCGGCGTGCCGGCCATTGCCGTCACCTTCGAGCCCCATCCGCGCACCTTCTTCAATCCCGCTTCGGCGCCGTTCCGCCTGACCCCCGAGGCGCGCAAGCTGCGCCACATCGCCGAAAGCGGGCTGCAGGGCGCCGTCGTGCTGCCCTTCGACGCCCAGCTTGCCGCCATGGAGGCGGAGGATTTCGTGCGCGAGGTCCTGGTGGGCCGCTACAATGTCACCGGCGTGTCGGTGGGCTTCGACTTCCATTTCGGCCGCGCCCGCGCCGGCTCCCCGGCTTTCCTTGAGGACGCGGGACGGCGGCACGGCTTCAAGGTCACCGTGGTGCCCCCCATGCGCGACGAGGACGACGCCATCTCCTCCACCGCCATCCGCAGCGCGCTGGCATCGGGACAGGTGGGCCATGCGGCGCACATGCTGGGCCGGCCGTTCGCGGTGGCGGCCGAGGTGATCCACGGCGACAAGCGCGGCCGCACCATCGGCTTTCCCACCGCCAACCTCGCCCTCGCCGAGGACATGGACCTCGCCTTCGGCATCTATGCGGTGCGCGCGGCAACGCCGCTCGGGCGCTTCGACGGGGTCGCCAATTACGGCCGCCGTCCCACCTTCGACAATGGACGCCCCCTACTGGAGGTGCACCTGTTCGACTTTTCCGGCGATCTCTACGGCGCGACGCTGGAAGTGGAATTCCACGCCTACCTGCGGCCGGAGCTGAAATTCGACGGTATCGACGCCCTCGTCGCCCAGATCGCGGCCGATGCGCGGCAGGCCCGCGAGGTTCTCGCCAAGGTTTGATCCCGGTCACGCATCCCTGCGATCTGAGTTAGCCGCACCTTAACCGACGCGGCCCCATTCTCGCGGCAACCATGATCGCCGCGAGAAAAGACCGCTCCGCCGTGCCAGCTTCCCCCGTCGCGCCTCCCGAGGACCGCCGCTCGCCCTTCATCCGCCTCGCCGACCTGTTGGCGGGGATCGATCCCGGCCGCCAGCCCCTGAGCGCGGCCGTGGGCGAGCCGCAGCATGCCATGCCGGATTTCGTCGGCCCGGTGCTGGCGCAGGCGCTGCCCGGCTTCGGCCGCTATCCGCGCGCCGAGGGCACCCCCACCTTCCGCGCCGCCGCCGCCCGCTGGCTGGCGCAGCGCTATGCTCTCGCCCGCCCCATCGATGCCGACCGCGAGGTGCTGGCGCTCAACGGCTCACGCGAGGGCCTGTTCTCCGCCGCCATCGTGGCGCGGCGGCTGACCGATCCGAAGAAGGGCGCCAAGGGCCGCCCCGCCATGCTGCTGCCCAACCCCTTCTATGCTGCGTACGCTGCCGGCGCCGAGGCGGCGGGCTGCGAGGCGGTGGTGGTGCCCACCTCCCGCGAGAGCGGCTGGCTGCCCGATCTCGACGCCCTCGACCCCGCGCTGCTGGAACGCACGGTGGCGCTCTACATCGCCTCCCCCGCCAATCCGCAGGGCTCCATCGCCTCCGCCGCCTATCTCGGGCGAGCGCTGGAGCTGGCCCGCCGGCACGGGGCCTTCCTGTTCTCGGACGAGTGCTATTCGGAAATCTACCTCGGCGCGGAAAAGCCTGCCGGCATTCTGGAGGTGGCCGGGGGCGACTTCAGCCGAGCGGTGGCGTTCAACTCGCTGTCCAAGCGCTCGTCTTTGCCCGGCCTGCGCTGCGGCTTCTGCGCCGGCGACCCGGCCTTCCTGAAGGATTTCCTCGCCTTCCGCTGGGTGGCGGCGCCGCAGGTGCCCGAGCCGTTGCAGGCGGTGGCGGTGGCGGCGCTGGAGGACGAGGCCCATGTGACCATCTCCCGCGACCTCTATCGCGCCAAGTTCGACCTCGCTGACCGCATGCTGGAGGGTCGCCTCGGCTACGAGCGGCCTGGCGGCGGCTTCTTCCTGTGGCTCGACGTGTCGCACCTGGCCTCCGACACCCTGTCGGGCGGCGAGGCGGCGGCGGTGAAGCTGTGGCGCGAGCAGGGCCTGCGCACGGTGCCCGGCGGCTATCTCGCCCGCCGCGACCTCACCGGCGCCAACCCCGCCGCAAACTTCCTGCGCGTCGCTTTGGTCCAGGATCTTCCCACCTGCGAGGAGGTGCTGACCCGCCTCGTCGCCGCCCTCACCTGAAGGAGAGCCGCGCCGATGCCGAGGGCCAGAAGCCGTTCCTCCACCGCCGATGCCGTGCTGAACACGCGCATGCCGCCCGCCGCCCCGCGCTTCGACCTCATCCCCGAGGGCGTGCGGCTTGCCGTGCGGCGGCGCGGCCGCGAGATCGTCGGCACCAGCCTCATCATTGCGACCCTGACCTCCTTCGTCGCGCTGGGCTCCTGGTCGGCCTCGGACCCGAGTCTGTCCAACGCCACCCATGCCCCGGTCACCAACCTGCTGGGCTGGCCCGGCGCGGTGGTGGCGGACCTGCTGGTGCAGCTGTTCGGCCTCGCCGCTCTCGCCGTGCTGTTGCCGCCGCTCTATTATGGCTGGCGGCTGGTGACCCACCGCCCCTTCAGCCGCGAGCGCATGCGCACCACCTGCTGGCTCATCGGCGTTCTGGGAATGACCGCCTTCCTCGGCGCCCTGCCCCGGCCCGACACCTGGCCCTGCCTCACCGGCATGGGCGGAGCGCTGGGCGATCTGTTTCCCCGGGCGCTGGGCGTGGTGCGCGGCACCGCGGCCTCCCTCGTCGATGCCCTGGTGATCGGCGCGGCGGGCCTTGCCTTCGGCACCACCGGCCTGTTCTTCGCGGTGAGCGGCGGACGACGCACGCCGCTGAGGGTCGCGCCCGACACCGAACTGCCCGGCGAGATGGGCGACGAGGATGAGGAGGACGATGGCGCCGCCGTGTCCCTCGGCGCCCTCACCCACACCCTGCTGTCGTGGAAAGCCCGCCTGAACGTCGCTGGCCTCCTCGGGTCCAAGCGCGACGCGGCGCCCCGCGGCGCGGACGCCGCCGGCCCCACGGCCCGGCGTGGCGGCGAGCGCATGGAACCGCGCATCGGCGGCGGTCCGGCGGTGGAGCCGCGGGCCGAGACCGGCCAGGATCTCGGCAGCGGCGAGCCCCGCGGTCGCGCCGCAAAGCGCGATGCCGGCGGACGGCGCGGATCCCGCCGCGCCGGCTACCAGCATCCGGCCCTCGACCTGCTGACCCCCGCGGTGCAGACCAAGGCCCCGGCCATGAGCCCGGAGGCGCTGGCCGACACCGCCAAGGAGCTGAAGGGCACGCTGGAGGATTTCGGCGTGCGCGGCGAGATCGGGCAGGTGCGCCCCGGCCCGGTGGTCACCCTCTACGAGCTGGAGCCGGCGCCGGGCATCAAGTCGTCCCGCGTCATCGGGCTGGCCGACGACATCGCCCGCTCCATGAGCGCGGTGTCGGCGCGCGTGGCGGTGGTTCCCGGACGCAACGCCATCGGCATCGAGCTGCCCAACCAGAAGCGCGAGAAGGTGCTGCTGCGCGAGCTGCTCGCCACCAAGGATTTCGGTGATTCGGGCCACAAGCTCGCCATCGCCCTGGGCAAGACCATCGGCGGCGATCCGGTGATCGTGGACCTCGCCCGCATGCCCCACCTGCTGGTGGCCGGCACCACCGGCTCGGGAAAGTCGGTGGCCATCAATACCATGATCCTCTCCCTGCTCTACCGGCTGAAGCCGGAGCAGTGCCGCCTCATCATGGTGGACCCCAAGATGCTGGAGCTGTCCGTCTATGACGGCATTCCGCACCTGCTCGCCCCCGTGGTCACCGATCCCAAGAAGGCGGTGGTTGCCCTGAAGTGGGCGGTGAAGGAGATGGAAGACCGCTACAAGAAGATGTCGAAGCTGGGCGTGCGCAACATCGACGGCTTCAACGCGCGGGTGAAGGATTCCACCGACAAGGGCGAGACTTTGGCCCGCACGGTGCAGACCGGCTTCGACCACGATACCGGCGAGGCCATCTACGAGCGCGAGGAAATGAACCTCGAGCCCCTGCCCTATATCGTCGTCATCGTCGACGAGATGGCCGATCTGATGCTGGTGGCCGGCAAGGACATCGAAGGCGCCATCCAGCGCCTCGCCCAGATGGCGCGCGCCGCCGGCATCCACCTGGTGATGGCCACCCAGCGCCCGTCCGTGGATGTGATTACCGGCACCATCAAGGCCAATTTCCCCACCCGCATCTCGTTCCAGGTCACCTCCAAGATCGACAGCCGCACCATCCTCGGCGAGATGGGCGCCGAGCAACTGCTCGGCCAGGGCGACATGCTCTACATGGCCGGCGGCGGCCGCATCTCCCGCGTGCACGGCCCCTTCGTCTCCGACGAGGAGGTGGAGAGCGTGGTGAAGCACCTCAAGGCCCAGGGCGTGCCCTCCTATGTGGAAGCGGTGACCGCCGAGACCGAGGACGAGGACGAAGGCGGCGCGGTGTTCGACAAGGGCAGCTTCGGCGAGGAGGGGCAGGACCTCTATTCGCAGGCGGTCGCCGTGGTCATGCGCGACCGCAAGTGCTCCACCTCCTACATCCAGCGCCGGCTGCAGATCGGCTACAACCGCGCCGCTTCGCTGGTGGAGCGCATGGAGAAGGAAGGCCTCGTCGCTGCCCCCAACCATGCCGGCAAGCGCGAGATCCTGATGCCGGAAGAGGCAGCGGAGTAAAACCCTCCCAGCCCTGGTCAAAAACCGGGGCCGCTGGAATAAATCCCCCCACCCTGCGCCCGGTACCTGCAACGGCATTCGCCAGAAGAAGACCATTCGCCGACGGCTAGGCCACAGGATCGCCATACGCCTTGGGCAGGGTCTATATTGATATTATGTACTTCCGATCAGCCTGCGCCGGGGCGGGGTCGGAACCAGTTCCAGGGTTACGCACTTCCCGTCCCGAACGCCGCGCGCCAGAGACCCTCAATGATGCCGAGCCGCCCACCCGCCTCGTCCCGCGTCCGCCGCTGCCTGTCGCCGCTCGCGCGCAGCCTCGCCGGCGCCGGATGCCTTGCCGCGACCTTGGCCGCGACCCTTGCCGTGCTGTCGGGCACCGCTGCCTCGGCCCAGACCCTCCAGCCCCCCGGCGACCTGATGAAGCCGCAGCAGAGGCACAGCGCGCCCAACGCTGCCCCCTTGCCGCCGCAGAAGCCCGGCGCGCCCTCCTTCACGGTCGCCCAGGCGGCAGGACCGCAGGTCCAGGCGGCCGCCGCCAATCCGGACGGACGGGCACCCCGCGCCACCGTCGATCGGGTCACCAATTACTACAATTCGGTCCAGTCGCTGACCGGCAACTTTACCCAGATCGACCCGGACGGCACCCGCCGCACCGGCGATGTCTACATGCAGAAGCCCGGCCGCGTGCGCTTCGAATATGATGCGCCGAGCCCGGTGGAGCTGATCGCCAACGGCCAGTCGGTGGCGGTGCGCGACCGCAAGCTGAACACCCAGGACATCACCCCGCTGTCGCAGACGCCCCTGCGCTTCCTTCTGGCGGAGCGGATCGACCTTGCCACCGACCAGCATGTGGCGGGCGTGTTCCAGGACGACAAATTCATCTCGGTGATCATCCAGGAGCAGGTGCCCATGATGGGCACGTATCGCCTGCTGATCCTGTTCGATGCCAAGACCTCGGCCCTGAAGCAATGGATCATCACCGATCCGCAGGGCTATGATACCCAGGTGACCCTCAGCAACGTGCAGGTGAACAAGAAGCCCGACCCGAAGCTGTTCGTGATCAATTTCGAGCGGATGCTTCAGTAACAGAGGCTGCGGGGCCGGTTCACCGCTCACATCTGCGTGCGGGCGCGGATGGCGGCGGACAGGGTGCCCTCGTCCAGATAATCGAGCTCGCCGCCCACCGGCACGCCCTGCGCGAGACGGGTGACCCGCACATGGGCCTCCCGCAGCAGATCGGTGATGTAATGGGCTGTGGTCTGCCCGTCCACGGTGGCGCCGAGGGCGAGGATGACCTCGCCGACCTCGTCCTCATGCACCCGCGTGACCAGTTTCGCTAGGTTGAGATCCTCCGGCCCCACCCCGTCGAGGGGCGAGAGCACGCCACCGAGCACGTGATAGGGGGCGTTCAGCACGCCCGCCCGTTCCAGCGCCCACAGGTCGCCCACGTCCGCCACCACCACCAAGGTACGCCGGTCGCGCGACGTGTCCGTGCAGATGGTGCAGGGGTCGCACACGTCCACATTGCCGCAACGCCGGCATTCCACGATCTTGCCCAGCGCGTCGGTCATGGCGGCGGCCAGCGGCGCCATCAGCGCCTCGCGCTTCTTGATGAGGTGCAGCGCCACCCGGCGCGCCGAGCGCGGCCCCAGCCCCGGAAGGCGGGCGATGAGCTGGATCAGGCGCTCGATCTCGGGGCCGGCGACGGCGCGGGGCATGAGGTCTCCTGGAACAGTTCGGATCGCAATAGGGCGGCCGACCGCTCTCTTGCGACAAGTTGCTGGCGCCGGTCTACTACAGACTTGGCGCGCCCCGAACAAAGACACGACGACACAGGCCGGCCGGGCGGGACCGCTTGCGGCACGGCCCCGGCCGCTCGACGATGGAGCGAAACGCACGTCATCGGTCGAACACCGCAACCGATGGTATAAGTGCTTCCGCAGCGCCGGAACATATCCCCGCCCCTGCCGCGCCTGTGCCGCCACAAGACCGGAAATATGCCGAGGCGCAGCCGAAGGCCAACACGGCCGCCGATGAGGTCAGGCGGCGCGCGGGTATGCACCAGTGCAACGCGGCATGCAGACCTGTACCGCACAGGCATCACGCAATGCGTGGTCCACAGCTTTGCCTTGGGCGCCTCTTCTTTACGGCCGGATCTCGGCATGTCATGCCCGCATGAAGGCTTGCCCACATGGCATTGCGACCGAAAGTTGCGTACCGTCAGGCTCTGTACTTCCTTACAGGAAACAAGAAGAAGCGCCGTATGGAAGGCCTGAGCACCATCTCGCGAGCGGCCGCTCCAACGCGCGACGCCGCTGCCGGACGCCAACACTTCCCCGCCCCGATGTTTTCAACTGAGAAGGGCGCGATTCGCTGATGTCACAAGGATCAAATGCGGCCTTTCCGTGCCTCTCGTGACGCCCGATGGCACGCGCAAACCCGCATTATTGCTCGATCTTCAAGAGTTTTCACGGGCAGGATTGTATTTCTTCCGGCTGGTGCTATAGATTATTTGCGAAAAGTTCAGAAGCCGATGTGGTGCTCGAGCACGCACCGATCCGCTTGCACCGCAGGCGGGCCGGAGAACGCGTTCTCGCTTCTTAAGTTGGAGCGCGATCCGATCAGATCAAGAAGCTCTGATCGGATCGCGCTCTGACCCGAGGCCGGCGCTCCCGCAACGCCCATCGCCACGAACAAACAGAAAGGGACTACCCCGTGAGCGACTCCGACTCCAATTCCACATCGCCGAGCTATATCGACTTCGCCACTGAAATTGTCGCCGCCTATGTGAGCAACAACAGTGTTTCGGCGACCGAGCTGCCGGCTCTCATCGAATCCGTCTACCGCGCCCTTGGCCAGCTCGGCACCCCGGCCGCGCCCGTGGTGGAAGAGCAGAAGCCCGCCGTGCCGGTGAAGAAGTCGGTGACCCCCGAATACATCGTCTGCCTGGAAGACGGGAAGAAGTTCAAGTCGCTGAAGCGCCACCTGCGCACCAGCTACGGCATGACCCCCGAAGTCTACCGCGAGAAGTGGGGCCTGCCGAAGGACTATCCCATGGTGGCCCCGGCCTATGCTGCCGCCCGCTCCGAGCTGGCCAAGAACATGGGCCTCGGCCAGACCCGCAAGAAGGCGCCCGTCGCCCCGGCCAAGAAGCCCGCCCGCCGCGCCAAGGCCGCGGCCTGATCCAAAAAGCGGCCGCGCCCGGGGTCATCCCGGCGCGGCCCTTTACTGGCGGACAGCACCTTTTTGCTGTCCCATTTCTATATTCGAGTGAAAAACTCAGTCGAGCCCGAGGCGTCGACAGACTTCGTCGAGTTGATCGAGGCTCTTGTAGCGGATACGCAATTCGCCCGCCTCGCCCTTGCCCTCGATCCCCACGCTGAGACCGAGCGCGTCTGAGAGGCGCTTTTCCAGCGCACGGCTGTCCGCACTCTTACGCTCCGGCGCGCCGCCCTTGCTCGCTTTCCCGGCCGGCGCCGCCTGGCCCTTCGCCGGCGCCGCGGTAAGCGCGGTGCGGGCCTTGGACAAGGCCTCCACGTCGCGCACGGTGAGCCCCTTCTCCACCACATCCTTCGCCATGCGCTCAGGATCGGCGCAGGCGAGCAGCGCTCGGGCATGGCCGGCGCTCAGGCGGCCATCGGCGAGATAGGTCTTCACCCCCGCCGGCAACTTCAGCAGGCGCAGGGTATTGGCGATATGGCTGCGGCTCTTGCCGATGATGCGAGCCAAATCATTCTGATTATAGTCGAATTCCCCCATGAGGGATTCGTAGCCCTGGGCCTCTTCCACCGGGTTGAGGTCGGCGCGCTGCACATTCTCGATGATGGCGACTTCCAGCGCCTCCCGGTCGGACAGTTCCAGCACCACCACCGGCACCTCGTGCAGCGCCGCGCGCTGGGCTGCGCGCCAGCGCCGCTCGCCGGCGACGATCTCGAAGCTGTCGCTGCCGTTCAGCTGGCGCACCACGATGGGCTGGATAATGCCCTTCTCGCGGATCGAGGCGGTGAGATCGTCCAGCCCCTCTTCCAGGAAGGTGCGGCGCGGGTTGCGCGGATTGGGCCGCACATGCTCGATGGGCACGCGGCGCGGCCCGCCGCGCCCTGCCCCCGATCGCGCCGCCGGTGCCGCCTGAGGCTCCATCTCCCCGATGAGCGCCGCAAGTCCGCGGCCGAGCCGCGAGCGCTGTTCATCCGCCATGACCGTGTTCCGTCCCTTGTCCGCTATCAGGCCGCCGCATCCGCCCGCGCCGCGCGCTCGCGCTGGATCACTTCCGAGGCGAGGCGCAGATAAGCCTGTGATCCCACACACTTGAGATCGTAGAGCAGCACCGGCTTGCCATAGGACGGCGCCTCCGACACCCGCACGTTGCGCGGAATCACCGTCTCATAGACCTTGTCGCCCATGAATTGCCGAACGTCCTGCACCACCTGCTCGGACAGGTTGTTGCGGCCGTCATACATGGTCAGCACGATGCCGTGGATGGTGAGCGCCGGATTGAGGCTGACCCGCACCTGCTCCACCGTCTTCAGCAGTTGCGACAGGCCCTCCAGAGCGAAGAACTCGCACTGCAGCGGCACCACGATGGCGTCGGCCGCCGCCATGGCGTTCACCGTGAGCAGGGAGAGCGAGGGCGGGCAGTCCACCAGCACATAGGTGAAGCGGGGCGCCAGGCTGTCCGCCGCCAGCGCCTTGAGCGCGCTGCGCAGGCGGAAGGCGCGGTCGCGCTCGGCCGCGATCTCCAATTCCAGGCCCGACAGGTCGAGGGTGGAGGGCGCCACATAAAGCTGCGGCACGCCGGTTTCCATCACCGTCTCGCGCATGCTGGCCTCGCCGGTCAGCACGTCATAGGTGGAGAGATTGCGCGCGCGCCGCTCGATGCCGAGGCCCGTGGAGGCATTGCCCTGCGGGTCGAGATCCACCACCAGCACCGTCTCGCCGATGGCGGCGAGCGCCGTGCCCAGATTGATGGCCGTGGTGGTCTTGCCCACACCGCCCTTCTGGTTGGCGAGGGCAAGCACGCGCGGCGCGGCGGGGGTGCCACCAGCGGGGGACGGGGTCTCTTGATCGATCATGGCGCCTTCATCCTCGACGCGTCGCTTCGGGCGGCCCGCCACCGGCGTCCGGCTCCCCAGGGGAGCGCGCGCCGGACTGGGGTTCGATGGTGTCGGTCCCGCGCCTGGCACCCCTTACCAGGAGGATCCGGCCTTCGGGATCGCTCGTACTGGGGCGCAGGTCACAGTCGAGTGTCCAGCTTCTTGCCGCATCGGTCAATTCGCGTTCCGCATCCCGGCCCTTGGGAAATAGGCCAATGGCCCCTGCGGCGAGGAAGGGCGCGGCCAGATCCAGCAGCTTCGGCAAAGGCGCCAGGGCGCGGGCGGAGACCACATGGGTCCCCGGTGCCAGCGCTTGCGCCACCTGCTCGATGCGCGCGGCGTGAACGGTGACAGGCAGTTGCGCCAGCCGGGCCGCCTCCCGCAGGAAGGCGGCCTTGCGGGTATCGCTTTCCACAAGATGCATGTGGGCGCCGTCGCGCTCCGCCAGCACAGCAGCCACCACAAGGCCGGGAAAACCGCCGCCGGACCCCAGATCCACCCAGCGCAAGGGGGTCTGCGGCACATGGTGAACGAGCTGGAGCGAATCACCCACGTGCCGCGCCCACAGGTCGGGCAGGGTGGCAGGGGCGACGAGATTGATGGTCTTCTGCCACTTCACCAGCAGATCGGCGATGGTGGTGAGCCGGCCCAGTGTTTCACGTGAAACCACCGCCGCGATGGCCTCGCGTCCGGCGCTACCGTTCTCCCGCTTGCCGCCCTTCATCGGGTCCCTCGCTCCGGCAGGGCCATCATCCCCATGATCCACAGGCACGCCATCAACAGCCCGCCCCGGCCCGCCGAGCATGGGTGGCGAGCAGGGCGAGGGCCGCCGGGGTCATTCCCTCCATGCGCCCGGCCTGCCCCACCGTGCGCGGGCGGATGCGGGCGAGCTTCTGCTTCAGCTCGTTGGAGAGGCCCGGCAGGTCGGCATAGGACAGGTCTTCCGGCAGGCTCAATTGCTCGTCCCGACGCAGCATGGAAATGTCCGCCGCCTGCCGGTGGAGATAGACGGCGTATTTGGCATCAATCTCCACCTGCTCCGCCACCGCCGGATCGAGCCCCGCCAGTTGCGGCCAGATGGCACCGAGGCGGACCATGTCGATGTCCGGATAAGCGAGAAGATCGAAGGCCGTGCGCCGCTGCCCGTCGCGATTGACGCTGAGGCCGTGCCGCGCGCCTTCCGTGGGCGTCAGGCTGAGGCTTTCCGCCAGCGCCCGCGCCTCTTCCAACGCCGCGCTGCGCCGGGCGAAATGGGCGGACCGCTCGGCGCCCACGAGGCCGAGCGCTTCGCCGTGCCGGGTGAGGCGCTGGTCCGCATTGTCGGCGCGAAGGGTCAGGCGATATTCGGCGCGCGAGGTGAACATGCGGTAGGGCTCGCTCACCCCGCGGGTGACGAGATCGTCCACCATCACCCCAAGATAGGCTTCCGCCCGATCGAACACCGTTCCGTCCGCCCCGCCGGCGCGCCGCGCCGCATTGAGGCCAGCGAGCAGCCCCTGGGCCGCGGCTTCCTCATAGCCGGTAGTGCCGTTGATCTGGCCGGCGAGGAACAGCCCGGCCACGCGCTTGGCTTCCAGCGTGGGGGCAAGCTCGCGCGGGTCCACATGGTCGTATTCGATGGCATAGCCCGGCCGCAGCACCGCCACCTGTTCCAGCCCCGGAATCGTGCGCAGGAAGGCGGTCTGCACCTCGGCGGGCAGGGAGGTGGACAGGCCGTTGGGATAGATTGTGGGATCGTCCAGCCCCTCCGGCTCCAAAAAGATCTGGTGGCCGTCGCGATCGCCGAAGCGGACGATCTTGTCCTCGATGGACGGGCAATAGCGCGGGCCGCTGCTCTCGATCCGGCCGGAATACATGGCCGAGCGGCTAAGGTTGGCGCGGATCAGCTCGTGGGTCGCATCCGTGGTGCGGGTGATGCCGCATTCCACCTGGCGGTTGGGCAGAAAAGTGGTGAGGGCCGAGAACGGCTCGGGCCGATCATCGCCGGGCTGCATCTCCAGGCTCGCCCAATCGATGGTCCGACCATCGAGGCGCGCGGGCGTGCCGGTCTTAAGCCGACCCAAAGAGAAGCCGAGGCGGGCGAGGGCAGGGGAGAGGCCCAGCGCCGGCTTCTCGCCCATGCGCCCGGCGGGATAGCTCACCTCGCCCATATGGATGAGTCCGTTGAGAAAGGTGCCGGTGGTGAGCACCACGGCGCCGCAGGACAGCTCGCGCCCATCGGCGAGACGCACGCCGGCGATGCCGCCGCCCGCCACCAGCAGGTCATCCGCCTCGCCTTCGACAATGGTGAGACCATCCTGCGCGGCCAGCGCCGCCTGCATGGCGGGGGCGTAGAGCTTGCGGTCGGCCTGGGCGCGGGGCCCCCGCACGGCGGGACCCTTGCGGCGGTTGAGCACGCGGAACTGGATGCCCCCCTGGTCCGCCACCCGGCCCATGAGGCCGTCCAGCGCATCGATCTCCCGCACCAGATGGCCCTTGCCCAGCCCGCCGATGGCGGGATTGCAGGACATGGCGCCAATGGTTGAACGGGAATGGGTCAGCAGCGCCGTGCGCGCGCCGGTGCGCGCAGACGCAGCGGCGGCCTCGCACCCCGCATGGCCACCGCCCACCACGATCACGTCGAAGGCATTTGCTGAAAGGGTTTCGGTCATTCTCATCCGGGGCAGAAAGGCGGTCCGTGCCGCCCCTTCTGGAAACGCCCTCTTTCCGGCGCCGTCAAGGCCGCAGCCGGCGATGTTTCACGTGAAACATCCTGCGGGCGCGGGTGGCGCCTATTTGCCGATGCAGAAGGTACTGAACAGGGCGTCCAGCACATCCTCCACATCCACCCGCCCGATGAGCTGGTCCAGAGCCCGCACCGCGAGGCGCACGTCCTCGGCCCGCAATTCCTCATGGCCGCCGAAGTCGCCCAGCGCCCGCTCCAGATGCAGCGTGGCCACCTCCAGCGCCCGCCGCTGCCGTTCGCGGGTAATGAGCGCCGGCTCGCGCCCCCCGAGGCGGTCCGCCTCCTGTTCCAGCCGGCTGACGAGGGTGTCCACGCCCGCTCCAGAGGCAGCGGAAATGCCGATCCAGCCTAAGGGAATGGCGGCATCCCGGTCGATCTTGGTGCGCACCTTCACGGCGTGGGCGAGGGCAGGGGGCGGCTGCGAGCCGGTATCGCAGAGCCAGAGCACCACGTCCGCACCTTCCGCCCGCGCCAGGGCGCGACGCACGCCTTCGGCTTCCACAAGGTCGGAGGTCTCACGCAGGCCGGCGGTGTCCAGCAGGGTCACGGCCTGCCCGGCCAGTTCCAGATGCACCTCCAGCACGTCGCGGGTGGTGCCGGGAAGGGCGGAGACGATGGCCGCCTCGCGCCCGGCAAGGCGGTTCAAGAGGGTGGATTTTCCGGCATTGGGCGGGCCGGAAATGGCCACCACCAGACCGTCCCGCACCCGCTCGCCCCGCGCCGCGTCGGTGAGAGCGGCAAGCAATTCCTCCTTCAGCCTGGCGAGGCGGGCGACGGCATCCATCGTCACCTCTCCCGACACGTCGCTCTCGTCCGAGAAATCGATGCCGGCCTCGATCAAGGCAAGGGCAGAGACCAGCCCCACGCGCCACTCCTCCACCCGACGGGAGAGGGCGCCGGAGGCCAGCGCCAAGGCCTGCTTGCGCTGCGCCTCGCTCTCCGCAGCGACGAGATCGGCCAGGCCCTCCACCTCCGCCAGGTCCAGCTTGCCGTTGGCATGGGCTCTACGGGTGAATTCGCCGGCCTCGGCCGGGCGCAGGCCGGGCAGGGCGGACAAGGCCCGCAGCACCGCCGCCACCACGGCGCGCCCGCCATGGAGATGAAGCTCGGCCACATCCTCCCCCGTGGCGCTGGCGGGGCCGGGGAAGAACAGGATGAGGCCGCGGTCCAGCGTCTCTCCGGTCCGTGGATCGCTGAGCGCGCCGTAGCGGGCGACGCGGGGCGGGGGCAGCACGCCACACAGGGCCAATACGGCCGCCGCCGCCTCGGGACCGCTGATGCGCAGCACCGCCACGCCGGCCGGCAGGCGGCCCGACGAGAGGGCGAAGAGGGTGTCGGTCATGGCGTCGTTTCCCAAACTGGCGACGGATTTGCACGGCATCGGCAGATGGCGGACCATGCGTCCTTCATTGCCTGAATTTTTCGTCGCCATCTCCATTGCCACCAAAGCCGGCGTCAGCCGAGGGATTTTCAGATCATGAGCGAGAACCGCCTCTCCCGCGAGACCAGCCCCTATCTGCTCCAGCACAAGGACAATCCGGTGCACTGGTGGGCGTGGGGGCCGGAGGCGTTCGCGGAGGCGCAGGCCACCGGCAAGCCCATCCTCCTCTCGGTCGGCTATGCGGCGTGCCACTGGTGCCATGTGATGGCCCACGAGAGCTTCGAGAATGCGGATGTGGCGGGGCTGATGAACGCCCTGTTTGTGAACATCAAGGTGGACCGGGAAGAGCGGCCGGACGTGGACCAGATCTACATGTCCGCGCTCCAGCAGCTGGGCCAGAGCGGCGGCTGGCCGCTTACCATGTTCCTCGATCCGGAAGGAAAGCCGTTCTGGGGCGGCACCTATTTTCCCCCTGCCGCGAGCTACGGCCGGCCCGGCTTCACCGACGTGCTGCAGCAGGTCTCCACCGTCTTCACCCAGAACAAGGACAAGGTGGAGAAGAACACCGCAACCATCCTCGCCCGGCTGAAGAAGGCCGCGACCCCCGTGGCCGGCGCCGCCATCGGCCGGGAAGATCTCAACGACGCCGCCGCGCGCCTGCCAGCCATGTTCGATCCGGTCCATGGCGGGCTGAAGGGGGCGCCGAAATTCCCCCAGTCGGGGCTTTTGGAATTCCTGTGGCGGGTGGGCACGCGGCGCAAGGACGACGCGCTGAAGGCCATCGTCGCCCTCACCCTCAACCGCATGTGCGAGGGCGGGATCTATGACCATCTGGGCGGGGGCTTTGCCCGCTATTCGGTGGACGAGATCTGGTTCGTCCCGCACTTCGAGAAGATGCTCTACGACAACGCGCTGCTCCTGGAACTGCTGGCGCTGGCCTATTCCGACACCGGCGATGCGCTCTTCCTCACCCGCGCGCGGGAGACGGTGGGCTGGCTGAAGCGGGAGATGCTGACCCCCGAAGGCGCCTTCGCCGCGAGCCTCGATGCGGACACCGAGGGCCACGAAGGCCGCTTCTATGTGTGGAGCGAGGCCGAGATCACGGCCGTACTGGGGGCGGAGGACGCCGCCTTTTTCAACCGCCTCTATGATGTGAGCCGGGCCGGAAACTGGGAGGTGGGCAACATCCTCAACCGCACCGAGGCCGGCGTGGTGAGCGCCGAAGACGAGGCCCGCCTCGCCCCCCTGCGCGAAAAGCTGCTGCTGGCGCGGGAAAAACGGGTACGTCCGGGTCGGGACGACAAGGTGCTGGCGGACTGGAATGGCCTGATGATCGCGGCGCTGGCGCGGGCCGGCGGCTTCCTCGGCGAGGCCGAATGGGTGGCGCTGGCGCAGCGCGCGTTCGATGCCGTGGTGAGCCACATGGTGGTGGAGGGGCGCCTTGCCCATTCCTGGTGCGGCACCAAGATCGTGCTGCCGGGCCTTGCCTCCGACCTCGCCGCCATGGCCCGCGCCGGCATCGCGCTCCATGAGGCGACGGGTGCGCCCGAGCCGCTGGCCCAGGCCGCGCACTTCCTTGAGGTGCTGGAAACCCACCATCGCGACCCCGAGACCGGCGCCTATTTCCTCACGGCGTACGATGGTGACAGCCTCATCCTGCGGCCGTTGGCGACCCATGACGAGGCGGTGCCCAACGCCAATGCTGTGGCCGCCGATGCCCTCATCCGCCTCGCCGCCCTCACCGGAAATGACGCATTCAGGACCCGCGCGGACCGGGTGCTGACCGGCGTTTCCGGTGCAACGGCGAAGAATGTGCTGGCCCATGGCGCCACCCTGAACGCCATCGACACGCGCCTCGGCCTCGCCGAGATGGTGGCGGTGGGCGCCAACCGCGAGGCGCTGGCTGCAGCCGCGCTCAAGGTGCCATTCCCGCTTCGGGTGGTGGCGCGAGCGGGTGATGGGGTGGCATCCGGCAGCGTGATGGCGGCCCGCATCGCCTCTGCGCCAGCGGAAGGGGCGGCTTTTGTCTGCGTCGGGGAGCGCTGTTCGCTGCCGGTGAGCGATCCAGCCCAGATCGCGGCGGTGGTAGGCGAAATGCTCTCTTGAGGGGAAGTTTTTCCGGGCGGCGGGAGCGACCCATCTTCAGATCGCGTCAGAAAGCCTCCTACGGGAGGTTTTCTGCAGATGAAGAATGGATCGAACCGTTGGCCATTTTGCCGTCCACGGCCTTCCCAATCGATCAACCTTTGGTTGATTTAAAGTTGTAAAACCGCAAAACGAGTAGTTCCAGCCCACTCAGCTGCCCGTCTTATCCGCCTCGGGCACGTCGGCATATTTCAGCCAGAGCGCCTTCTCGCCCATGCTGGCGATGAAGGCCGCATGGGCTTCCGCTTCGGCAGCAGTCAGGCGCGGGGCGAGTGGGACGGGGCGGGGATGGGCCGCGGCTGCGGCGACCACAAGACGGGGCGCCTCGCTCGTGTCCTCCACTAGGCCGATGAGGCTGGCCTGCTTGCCGCCGAGCAGCTCGCCATAGACCTCGGCCAGAAGCTCGGCATCCAGCAACGCCCCGTGCTTCACGCGGCGTGAGCTGTCGATGCCGTAGCGGTTCATCAGATCGTCGAGGCGGTTGCCGCCGCCGGGATGCTTGCGTCGCGCCAGCGCAAGGGTGTCCACCACCCGGTCACGGGCGATGGTGGGGCGGCCGAGGCGCTCCAGCTCCGCATTCAGGAAGCCGATATCGAACGCCGCATTGTGGATCACCAAAGTATCTTCGGCGATGAAATTCAGGAATTCGTCGGCAACGTCCTTGAATTTCGGCTTGTCGGACAAGAATTCGGCTGACAGGCCATGGACGTTGAACGCCTCCACCGGCATGTCGCGCTCGGGGTTGATATAGACGTGGAACACCGTGCCGGTGAGAATGCGGTTGACCATCTCCACGCAGCCGATCTCCACGAGGCGGTCGCCGCCATAGGCTTCAAGGCCGGTGGTCTCGGTGTCGAGCACGATCTCGCGCATGGGTCTTCTCCCTCAGCAGGCTGCCCGGCGCCCCGGACCCGACAGCGCCCGAACGATGCCGGCCACCTGATGGGCTGCCGCCGGAAAGCCCCGGCCGGTGTCGATGACGAAATGGGCGCGGCGACGCTTTTCCGCGTCCGGCATCTGCTTGGCCACAATGGTCTCGAATTTTTCGTCCGTCATGCCGGGCCGCGCCAGCACGCGGGCGCGCTGCACAGCTTTCGACGCGCTGACCACAGCCACCGCATCCACGCGCCCGCGACCTCCGGTTTCGAACAGCAGCGGGATATCCAGCACCACCAGCCGCGCCCCCGCGGTCCGGGCCTTCGCGAGGAAAGCCTCCTCCTCGGCGCGGACCAGGGGATGGACGATGGCTTCCAGCCGCTTCATGGCCTCGGGATCTGCCAGCACGCGGGCGCCGAGTGCGGCCCGGTCGATGGCGCCGTCCCGCGTCACGCCGGGAAAGGCCGCCTCCACCGGAGCCACCGCCCGTCCACGATAGAGTGCATGCACGGAGGCATCTGCGTCATGCACCGGCACCCCCATGGCGCGGAACAGGCCCGCCGTGGCCGACTTGCCCATGCCGATGGAACCGGTGAGGCCGAGGATCCACATGGGTCAGGCCGCCAGCTGGCCCTTGGCCCGAAGATCCGCGATCAACAGCTCGCGCAATTCGGGGGTCACCTCCGGCCGCACCCCGAACCAGCGCTCGAAGCCGGGCACCCCCTGATGCAGCAGCATGCCGAGGCCGTCCACAGTACGCAGTCCGCGCGCCGCCGCCTCGGTCAACAAGGGAGTGAGGAGCGGCACATAGACGATATCGCTCACCACCGCCTCGGGTCGGAGGCGCGACAGGTCCACGGTGAGCGCGGCTGCGCCCTTCATGCCAAGCGAGGTGCAATTCACCAGGATGTCGGCATCCGCCATCACCTCGCCCGCCTTGTCGAAGGCCAGCGGAACGACCGTTTTGCCGAACGCCACCGCAATGGCCTCGGCCCGCTCCAGCGTTCGATTGGCCAGCACGATCCGCTCGAACCCGCGCTCAACCATTGCATGCACGATGGCCCGCGAGGCACCGCCCGCGCCCAGCACCAGCGCCAGCTTGCGCGCCCCATCCCAGCCCGGCACTGTCGCATCCAGATTGGCGATGAAGCCGTAACCGTCGGTGCTGGCGCCGCACAGCCGGCCGTCCTCCAGCCACAGGGTGTTGGCGGAGCCCAGCGCCGCCGCGCTCTCATCCGCCTCGTCCAGAACCGAGAAGGCGATTTCCTTGTTGGGGGCGGTGACATTGCAGCCGGCATAGCCGCGCGCCGCGAGGCTGCGGTAGAAGTCCGCCGCCTGCGCGGGGGGCACTTCCTCGCGGCCGTAATCTCCGTCGATACCGTAGGCCTTCAGCCAATAGCCATGAAGCAGCGGCGACCGTGAATAGCTGACCGGCGAGCCGGTGATGCACACCCGCACCGTCACGGCAGCAACCCCTGTTCCCGGAAGAAGGGCAGCAGCTGGAGCAGCGGCAGGCCAAGGATGGTGAAATGGTCCCCATCCACCCGGGTGAACAGGTGCACCCCCACCGATTCCAGCTGATAGGCCCCCACGGAGGTCAGCACCCGCGGCCCGGCGGCGGTGATGTAGGTGTTCAGCGCCTCGTCGCTCAAAGGCCGCATGGTGAGAAAGGCGCTGACCACCGTCTCGAACAGGATCGCACCGTCCCGGGCCACCGCCACCGCCGAATGCAGGGCATGGGTCTGGCCCGCCAGTTCCTGGAGCTGCAGCCGCGCCGCCTCAAGGCTCACTGGCTTGTGGTAGATCTTCGGCCCCAGCGCCAGGGTCTGGTCCGCCCCCAGCACCAGCCGCCCCGGCGCCGCGTGCGATCCCGCAAGGGCCTTCGCACGGGCCAGGATCACGGCGATGCCGGCGGGATCCACCGCGCCCGCGTCGGCCTGGATCGAGCGTTCGTCCACTTCGGCGGCCACGGTTTCCACAGGCACGCCGGCATGGACGAGAAGGGTCAGGCGCGTCGCGCTCTTCGATGCCAGGACGAGCGGCTGTTCATCACGCCACACAAGCTCTCTCCCTCTGCTGCCCCGCGCCGGCCGGAACCGATGCCTGTTCGGGTTTCCCCCAAAGGCGGCCGGGGTGCAAGCTGTGCTGTCGTCTCATAGCAATGACGCATGAGCTTTGCTCAAAGCCATTGGTCAAGCCCGCGCGGCGCCCGGCTCCGGCCATTGCCGGATCCGGCTTTAACATCCACAACTCGGGAACACCCGAGTTGTGGCGCGACCCATTTGGCCTCGGTCATAGACCGAGCTGACGGTCCTTACGTCTCGGCGATGGCCCGGCGCCGGCGCTCGCTGTAGAGCGCGTAGATGGTGGCGGCGGTCTCTTCCACCGAGCGGCGGGTGACGTCGATGAGGGGCCAGCCGTTGCGGGCGCACAGGCGCCGCGACAGGATGATCTCCTCGTTCACCGCCTCCCGGTCGATATAGGATGCACCGAGATCCGCCGCATTGAGCCCCAGGAGGCGGTTCTGGCGGATCTCCACGATGCGCTCCGGGCTTGCCACCAGGCCGACCACCAGCGGCTTCTTCAGCTTCTCGACGCCGGGTGGCAGGGGCACGCTGGGCACCAGCGGGATGTTGGCGGTCTTGATGCCGCGATTGGCGAGATAGATGGACGTGGGCGTCTTGGAGGTGCGCGACACCCCGAGCAGCACCACGTCGGCGCTTTCAAGATCGTCGGTCATGTGCCCGTCGTCGTGCATGACGGTGTAGTTCAGCGCGTCGATGCGCTTGAAATAATTGGCATCCAGCGAGTGCTGCCCGCCCACGCGCGGGGTCGGGCTGCCGCCGAGATAGGACTGGAACAGCTGCACCACCGGCGCCAGCACCGACATGTAGGGCACGCCGAGTTCACGGCAGCGCTCTTTCAGCCGCTCGCGGATCTCCTTGTCCACCAGCGTGTAGAGCACGATGCCGGGATTGCTCTCGACCTCGTTGAGCACCCGCTCCAGCTGCTTCATGGAGCGGATGAGCGGATAGACATGCTCGATGGGCAGCACGTTCGCATACTGCGCGCAGGCCGCCCGCCCCACATTGATGAGGGTCTCTCCCGTGGCATCGGACACGAGGTGCAGGTGGAAGTAACTCTCGCCGGGCGTCTTGAGATTCACAATTATCCACCGCTCCTGTGGAACACTGTTGAAAAAGGCACGCCCGGTGCCGTGGTGCAAGGGCGGGCTTGGGATAACCCTGAAATCCATCCACACCCAACCGGTCCGGGACAGAATCCGGGCACCCCCTGTGCGTCCATGTGGACACCTTCTGCCGACCCCCGCGTTAATCCTTTGTTAACCGGCCTTTCGCCGGCTTCGCAGCTGCGGCAAGTGAGCCTTCGGGATTGGGGATGCCTGTGGATCGGTTGTCGAGGGCGGCGCACATCGTTAATCAACCGTTAAGACTCCAAAGACTCTCTCTCTTTAAAAGATTCTAGTTAGATTGAAGGACCGGGATGACCGCCGCGCTCGAGACACGATCCCCCTTCCTGCGGGTGCTCGACGGCACCCCGCTCGATCCCCCGCCACTCTGGATGATGCGGCAGGCCGGGCGCTATCTGCCCGAATATCGCGCGGTGCGGGCGGAAGCGGGCGATTTCCTTACCTTGTGCTACACGCCGAAGCTCGCCGCCGAGGTGACGCTCCAGCCCATCCGCCGTTACGGCTTTGATGCGGCCATCATCTTTTCCGACATCCTGGTGGTGCCCCACGCCCTTGGCGTCGGCCTCACCTTCGAGGCGGGCGAAGGCCCACGGCTGACCCCGGTGACGGATCAGGCCGGCGTCGCGGCCCTCTCGGATCGGCTGGACCCCGACAAGGTGGACCCTGTCTACGAGGCCATCGCCTCGGTGCGCGCTACCCTTCCGGCCGAGGTGGCCCTGATCGGCTTCTGCGGCGCGCCCTGGACGGTGGCCACCTACATGGTGGCGGGCCACGGCACCGACGACCAGGCCCCCGCCCGCATGCTGGCGCTGCGCGACGAAGCTTTGTTCCAGAGCCTCATCGACCGGCTGGTGGAAGCCTCCATCGTCCATCTGGCGGGACAGGTAGCGGCCGGCGCCGACGTGGTGCAGATCTTCGATACCTGGGCCGGGGTGCTCGATCCCTCCTCGTTCGAGCGCTGGTGCGCCGAGCCGCTGCGCCGTATCGTCGCGGGATTGAAGGCGCTGCACCCCCATGTTCGGGTGATCGCCTTCCCCAAGGGGGCGACGCTGGAGGCGCTGGAGCGGCTGGCCGACACCGGCATCAACGCCATTGGCCTCGACTGGTCGGCGGATCGGCAGGCGGCGCGGCGGCGGCTGTCCGGCCGTGTGGCGCTGCAGGGCAATCTGGATCCGCTGCGGCTCATTGCCGGCGGTGCGGCGCTGGAGGACGAAGTGGCGCGCATTCGCGACGATTTCTCGGGTGCGCGGCACATCTTCAACCTCGGCCACGGCATCCGCCCCGAAACCCCGCTCGACCATGTGGAAAAGCTGGTGGAAGCGGTGCGCCGCGCGCGCTGATCCTCGTCGAGGTCAGGACCCTGATGGCTCACGATTTCTATAGCTGGATCAAGGCTCTGCATGTCATCGCCGTGATCTCCTGGATGGCGGGGATGCTGTATCTGCCGCGCCTCATGGTCTATCACTGCGCCGCCGAGGCCGGCTCGGTGCAGTCCGAAACCTTTAAGGTAATGGAACGGCGGCTGCTGAAGGCGATCATCAACCCCGCCATGATCGTCACCTGGCTGGCCGGGCTTTATCTGGCCTATGCCGGCGGCTGGTATTTGGCCGGCTGGTTCCATGCCAAGTTTGCCCTGGTGCTCGTCCTGTCCGGCTTCCATGGCGCCCTGTCGCGCTGGGTGCGCGACTTCGGCGAGGACAAAAATTCCCGTCCGGCCCGTTTTTATCGCATCGCCAACGAGGTGCCGACGCTGCTGATGGTCGGCATCGTCATTCTTGTGGTGGTCAAACCGTTTTGATATTGCCTTGTCCGGAAGGAGGACTTGCGCCGCCTTCCGTGCCCGCCTATCTTGGGGGCGCTTTCCTAAACGCAGGCAAACGCGCTTCCTTCAGTCCGGTGCTGTCATTGGCCCGGCCGGCGCGTCAGGCGGCGAGCTGCGTGCCCCCGGCTTCCCCTGAAGACCTGCGACCCCGTCCCTCCCCCGCCGCCCATGCCTGATCGCTGCGATCGGCCTTGGCGTACTCAAGATTCATCGAGGCTTTCCCTTATGCGGGAAGTGAAACTTCAAGACCTTAAGTCCAAGACCCCCGTGGAGCTCCTCGCCTTTGCCGAGGAGAGCCAGGTGGAAAACGCCAGCACCCTGCGCAAGCAGGAGCTCATGTTTGCCATTCTGAAGCAGCTGGCGGCCACCGAAACCGAGATCATTGGCGAAGGCGTCGTCGAGGTGCTCCAGGACGGCTTCGGCTTCCTGCGTTCGCCCGAGGCGAACTATCTGCCGGGACCGGACGACATTTATGTCTCCCCGTCCCAGATCCGGCGCTTCGGCCTGCGCACCGGCGACACGGTGGAAGGACAGATCCGCTCGCCGAAGGAAGGCGAGCGCTATTTCGCGCTTCTCAAGGTCAATACGATCAATTTCGAAGACCCCGAGAAGACGCGCCACAAGATCAACTTCGACAACCTGACCCCGCTCTATCCCGACGAGCGCCTCAAGCTGGAGCATGAGGAAACCGTTGGGAAGAAGGACTTCTCGCCGCGAATCATCGATATCGTGGCGCCCATCGGCAAGGGCCAGCGCGGCCTCATCGTGGCCCCGCCTCGCACCGGCAAGACGGTGCTGCTGCAGAACATCGCCAAGTCCATCACCGCCAACCATCCCGAATGCTTCCTCATCGTGCTGCTCATCGACGAGCGGCCGGAAGAAGTCACGGACATGCAGCGCTCGGTGAAGGGCGAGGTGGTGTCCTCCACCTTCGACGAGCCGGCCACCCGCCATGTGCAGGTCGCCGAGATGGTGATCGAGAAGGCCAAGCGGCTGGTGGAGCACGGGCGCGACGTGGTGATCCTGCTGGATTCCATCACTCGTCTCGGCCGCGCCTACAACACGGTGGTGCCGTCCTCCGGCAAGGTGCTCACCGGCGGCGTGGACGCCAACGCCCTCCAGCGTCCCAAGCGCTTCTTCGGTGCGGCGCGTAACATCGAAGAAGGCGGCTCCCTCACCATCATCGCCACCGCGCTCATCGAGACCGGCTCGCGCATGGACGAGGTGATCTTCGAGGAGTTCAAGGGCACCGGTAACTCGGAAGTCATCCTCGACCGCAAGGTCTCCGACAAGCGCGTGTTCCCGGCCATCGACATCACCCGCTCGGGTACCCGCAAGGAAGAGCTTCTGGTGCCGGCCGACACGCTCAAGAAGATGTACGTGCTGCGCCGCATCCTCAATCCCATGGGCACGGTGGACGCCATCGAGTTCCTGCTCGACAAGCTGCGCCAGACCAAGACCAACGCGGACTTCTTCGATTCCATGAACACCTGAGGTCGCCCGCGTCCTCCACGGTGGTGCAAGATTCAGCCGTCGCGCCTTTTGGGCGTGGCGGCTGTGCTGTTTCAGGTACCTGAACAAAGCGCCAACAGGGCGGTTCGGCCGATTCGCCCCGCTTGTGTTCCGGGGCTGTTCGCGGGTTGGCGGAGGCTTGTCCCGAAAAGGGATGACCTGCCCTCGCGAGGAATACACACGCAACCTGCCACCTCACGCGATTCGCGCCCGGTCCGTTCCGGCCGTGTTCCCCATGGGTCGCGGCCTGTGTCAATTCAGGACCTTTCCCGAGGCGCCCTTTGCGTTTGGCGGGTGAGCCCCTATCTTCAAGAAAACGCGCAGGTTCGCCTGCTGCTTTTCTTTTGAGGATTGAGCCATGTTCATTCAGACCGAAACCACACCGAATCCGGCGACCCTGAAGTTCCTGCCCGGCCGTTCGGTGCTGGGGGAAGGCACCCTCGACCTGCGCTCCCACGACGACGCCGACCTCTCCCCCCTCGCCCAGCGCCTGTTCGACGTGCGCGGCGTGGCAGCGGTGTTCCTCGGGTCGGATTTCGTCACCGTCACCAAGGCGGAGGCGGAGTGGCCGCAGATCAAGCCGGCCATCCTCGGCGCGATCATGGAACACTTCATGTCCGGCGCCCCGGTGCTGTCCGATGGCGTGAAACCCGAAGTCGCCGATGCTGACGAGTTCTACGAGGCGAAGGACGCCGAAATCGTCGCCACCATCAAGGAGCTTCTGGACACGCGGGTGCGCCCGGCGGTGGCTAATGACGGCGGCGACATCACCTTCCGCGGCTTCAAGGACGGTATCGTGTTCCTGAACATGAAGGGCTCGTGCTCCGGCTGCCCCTCGTCCACGGCGACGCTGAAGAACGGAATCGAGAACCTTCTCAAGCATTTCGTGCCGGAGGTGACCGAGGTTCAGGCGGTCTGAGGGTCGCTCCCCATTAACCTTTCTGTAAGGTGAGCGTTCGGGGTCGCTTCCCCTCGCCACGGTTTCGGTTGATCGTGGCGAGGAGTGGGGCACCCGGTTTCATGTTCGTTCTAGCCATCGATACGGCGCTCGCCGCCTGCTCCGCCGCGGTGCTCGACACCGAGACGGACAGCATTGTCGCCGGTGATTCGCTGCTCATGGAGCGCGGTCACGCCGAGACGCTGATCCCGCTCGTGGAGCAGGTCATGGCGGCGGCGGGTCTTGATTTTGAACACCTTGCGCGCATCGCCGTCACCATCGGGCCCGGCAGCTTCACCGGGCTTCGGGTGGGGCTTTCGGCAGCCCGTGGCTTCGGGCTGACCTCCAATCGGCCGGTGGTGGGGGTGACGACGCTGGCGGCGCTTGCCGCCCCCTATCTCGCCCAGGACGATGCGGTTCCCGTGGTGACTGCCATCGATGCCCGCCACGGCCACGTCTTCCTGCAGATGTTCGGCGTCGGCGCCCGCACCCTGATCGCCCCGCGCGTCACCAGCGTGCGCGAGGCGGCGCGGTCGGTGGCCATCGGGGCGGTGCGCCTCGTGGGCTCGGGCGCGGCCCTGGTGGCGGAGGCCTGGCCTCCGGCGGAGCAGCCGCCTTTGCTGGTGGACGAAACCGTTGCCCCGGATGTGGCCTGGGTGGCCCGGCTCGGCGCCGTGGCCGATCCGGAAGCCGCCGAGCCCCGCCCGCTCTATCTGCGCTCGCCCGATGCCAAGCCGCAGGACAAGGCGCGCGTCGCCCGCCGATGATCGGCCTTCTCGAGCGCTTCTTTCCCCCCCGCCCGCCGCTGCTGCGTGACGCGGTTGCGGCCGACCTGCCGCATCTGGCCGCCATCCACGCCCGGGCTTTCGCCCGCGGCTGGGGGACGGACGAGTTCGAACGGCTGTTGTCCGACCGGGCGGTGCGCGCCCATGTGGCGACGCCCGGCGCCCGGCGCCCGCCGGTGGGCTTCATCCTATCCCACGTGGTGCCGCCGGAAGCCGAGGTGCTCACCGTTGCCGTGGTGACGGACCGCCGCCGCCGGGGCATCGGCCGGGCTCTCGTATCCCACCATCTGGCGCGCCTCGCCGCCGAGGGGGTTTCCACCTCGTTCCTTGAGGTGGAAGAAGGTAATCTGGCCGCACGCACCCTTTACGAGCATCTGGGTTACCGGGAAGTGGGGCGCCGACGGGGCTATTATGCCGGCGGCGCGGACGCCCTGCTGCTGCGGCGGGATTTTTGAGGGACGTCCGCCCCCTTGCAGGGATCGGGCCGGAGGGCGATAAGGCGTCTGTCCCGTTGGATCGCGGAGGTCCCGCTTGAGCGGCAGCAACATGAGCGTCATCGAGGAAGCGTGCCTTGCCAAGGGCATGAGGATGACGGAGCAGCGCCGGATCATCGCCCGCGTGCTTTCCGGCGCGCAGGACCATCCTGACGTGGAGGAACTGCACCGCCGCGCCGTCGCCATCGACGACAACATCTCCATCTCCACGGTCTATCGCACGGTGAAGATGCTGGAGGATGCCGGCATCATCGAGCGCCATGATTTCGGCGACGGTCGCGCCCGTTACGAGCAGATGCCGGACGAGCACCATGATCATCTCATCGACCTGAGATCCGGCCACGTGATCGAATTCCGCTCCGAGGAGATCGAGGCGCTGCAGGAGGCCATCGCCCGCCGCCTCGGCTACAAGCTGCGCGGCCATCGCCTCGAACTCTATGCTGTGCCCCTCGAAGAGGATGAGAAATCGTGACGCCGGCCCGCGAGCCGGCGGGCGAGGCCACGCGCCTGCCCCTTGAATTCGGCGGCCTTGAGCCCCTGGGGCCAGAGCAGCCGGCGGTCTCGCGGTTTCTCGATCGCCTGAGGGCGGCGGCTGTGCTGGTCCCGGTGGCAGTGGTGACGGCGGTCGGCATTCCCCTGCAATGGCTGTCGCTCAAGCTCTCCCTGCCCACGCGCCGCAGCATCCCGCAGCTTTACCACCGCATCCTCCTCAAGTTCATCGGAGTGCGGGTGACGGTGAAGGGGGCGCCGGCGGCCGACCGGCCGTTGCTCATCCTCGCCAACCATTGCTCCTGGATCGATATTCCGGTGATCGGGTCGCTTACGCCCCTCGTCTTCGTGGCGAAGAGCGAGGTGGGGCGCTGGCCGCTCATCGGACTTCTGGCGAAGTTCCAGCGCACGGTGTTCGTGGATCGGCAGCGCCGGCACGCCACCGGCGAAGTCAACCGCACCATCGCCGAGCGCCTCCAGGACGGCGACCCGGTGGTGCTGTTCGCCGAGGGTACTTCCAGCGACGGCAACCGCGTGCTGCCGTTCCGCACGGCGCTGGTGGGTGCGGTGCGCGAAGCCATCGCTGATGGCGCCGAGGTGACGGTGCAGCCCCTCGCGGTGTCCTATGTGCGTCTTCAGGGCCTGCCCATGGGGCGCCTTCACCGTCACATCGCCGCCTGGTATGGCGACATGGATCTGGTGCCGCACCTGCTGGAGGTGCTGTGCCACGGCTCCATCGACGTGGAGGTCTCCTTCGGCGAGCCGGTGCGGCTCGACGAGGCCCACGACCGCAAGACCGTCACCCGCCAGTGCGAGGAGGCGGTGCGGCTCATGAGCGTGGAAGCTCTCACCGGCCGCCCGCCCGACTCGGGCGAGGATGAATCTCACGTTGCTCCGGTTCTGGTGTCCCCTGTTTCATGACGACCCTTGCGGCTCTGGGCTTCGGCTATTGCGTGCATCATCTGGTGGCGGGTGAGCCCGCGGCCTTTTCCCGTGTCGTCGGCACTGCCCGGACGGCCGAGCGCCTTGCCGTGCTGCCCGCCGGGGTGGAGCCCGTCCTGTTCGATGGGGAAAGCCTGTCCGCCGTTCTGGCCGATGCCCTCGCCGGCACCGACCTGATCATTGCGTCAGCGCCTCCGGATGCGCGGGGCGACCCGATTTTGCGTTGCGCCGGCACGGTGCTGGAGGCCGGCCAACTGCGCCAGGTGGTTTATCTCACTACCCTCGGCGTCTATGGCGACCATGGGGGCGACTGGGTGGATGAGGCCACACCCCCGCGCGCCGGCAGCCCGCGCCTGGAACGGCGGCTTGCAGCGGAACACGAGTGGTTCGCCTTCGGGCAGAAGCGCGGCATTCCGGTCTCTGTGCTGCGCCTTGCGGGCATCTACGGGCCCGGCCGCAATGCGCTGGAGCAGCTCAGGGCGGGCGAGGCGCGGCGTATCGACAAGCCGGGCCAGGTGTTCAACCGCATCCATGTGGCGGACATCGCCCGCACCATCCGCGCGGTGGTGGACCGGCGCTTCGACGGCATCCTGAATGTCACCGACGACCTGCCCGCGCCGCCCGGCGATCCCATCGCCTATGCAGCGGGGCTTCTCGGCCTGCCGGTGCCGCCGGCCATCCCGTTCGATGAGGCGGCACGGGACATGAGCCCCATGGCGCTGACCTTCTGGGCTGCCAACAAGCGGGTGGCCAACCATAGGCTCAAGTCCGAACTGGGGGTGAGCCTCGCCTATCCCACCTATCGTGAGGGCCTTAAGGCGCTTTACGATTCCGGCGCCTGAGGGGTCTGGCGCGGCCTGAAGCGACCGGATCAGATCCGCTCGAAGGTCAGGTAGGTCGGGCTGCGCCCTTCCTCCAGGGCCTTCGCCTCGTAGCGGGTGCCGGGCCAGTGCGGATAGGGCTGGCGCCAGTCGTCGGCCCGCTCGGCGGTCCAGCGGAAGGCACCGTGGGCGTGCATTTCGGCCAGGGTCCAGCCCACATAGTGCGGCACGTCGGATGCGAAGCGGAACACGCCGCCCGGGCGGATGGCGCGGGCGAGGCGGTCCAGATTGTCCGGCCGGACGAACCGGCGCTTCCAGTGGCGGCGCTTGGGCCAGGGGTCGGGATAAAACAGGTCGGCGCCGTCGAGGCTCGCCTCCGGCAGGCGATCCAGCAGCAATGCCGCGTCCTCGCCGAACAGGCGGATGTTGGAAAGCCCGGCCTTCTCCAAGTCCACCAGCATGCGCGCCATGCCGTTCACGAACGGCTCGGCGCCGATGAAGCCCATATCGGGCCGGCGCGTGGCATGGGAGATGAGATGCTCCCCGCCGCCGAAGCCGATCTCCAGCCACAGACCACTGATGTCGTGCGGGAACAGGGAGGCCGGGGTGCGTGCGTCCTCGGCGGCGAAGCGCCAGATGGGCAGGAGGCGCACCATGGCGTCCTGCTGGGCGCCACGCAGCGACTTGCCGATGCGCCGGCCATAGAAGGCGCCGTGACGTTCCGTTTCTTCGGTCATGTCCTGCATGTCATGACGGATCCCGGCGATGCGGTGGCATCCGGGACCCCTTCGCTCCATCACAGCGCAGTTCCATCCAGCGCGCCGCCCGGAGGTCCGGGCGGGCGACCGCGTGGTCTGGCGTCAGGCGACCGCCGACTTGAGGGCGTCCACGAGGTCGGTCTTCTCCCAGGAGAAGCCGCCATCCGCTTCCGGCGCGCGGCCGAAATGACCATAGGCGGCGGTGCGGGCATAGATGGGCTTGGTCAGGCCCAGATGCTCGCGAATGCCGCGGGGACGCAGGTTCATCACTTCCCGCAGCACGGTCTCGAGCTTGGCCTCGTCCACGTTGCCGGTGCCGTGCAGGTCCACATAGACCGCCAGCGGGTCGGACACGCCGATGGCATAGGCCAGCTGGATGGTGGCGCGGTCCGCGAGGCCAGCCGCAACCACGTTCTTGGCGAGGTAGCGCGCGGCATAGGCCGCGGAGCGGTCGACCTTGGTGGGATCCTTGCCGGAGAAGGCGCCACCGCCGTGGGGAGCCGCGCCGCCGTAGGTGTCCACGATGATCTTGCGCCCGGTAAGGCCGCAGTCGCCGTCCGGCCCGCCGATCACGAACTTGCCGGTGGGATTGACGTGCCAGACCGTGTCCTTGGAGATCCAGCCCTCGGGCAGCGTGGCGCTGATATAGGGCTCAACGATGGACTTCACGTCGTGGGACGACAGGTTCTCATCCAGGTGCTGGGTGGACAGCACGATCTGGGTGACGCCAACCGGCTTGCCGCCCTCGTAGCGAACGGTGACCTGGCTCTTGGCGTCGGGGCCGAGGGCGTGAGTCTCGCCGGAATGGCGGGCTTCGGCCAGGGTCTTGAGGATCTTGTGCGCGTAGTAGATCGGGGCAGGCATCAGCTCCGGCGTTTCGCGCACGGCATAGCCGAACATGATGCCCTGGTCGCCGGCGCCTTCGTCCTTGTTGCCGGCGATGTCGACGCCCTGGGCAATGTCGGCCGACTGGGCATGCAGCAGGACATCGATGTCCGCCGTTTCCCAGTGGAAGCCCTGCTGTTCATAGCCAATCGACTTGATGGCAAGGCGGGCAGCATGGGACAGCAGGTCGCGGGTGATGGAAGAGGGGCCGCGGGTCTCGCCGGCGATCACCACCTTGTTGGTGGTGGCGAGCGTCTCGCACGCCACACGGATCTGGCTGGGGTCCCAGCCCTCGACTTCGGCCGTTCGGAAAAAGGTATCCACCACTTCGTCGGAAATGCGGTCGCAGACCTTGTCAGGGTGGCCTTCGGAAACCGACTCACTGGTGAACAGATAGGACTGACGCGCCATGTCTTCGACCCTCTTCTCCGACCCTCTTGCGCCCGCGCCGCGTTGCGGTCTCTTCTTGTGGCAACGCGGCAGCGAGCGGTCAAGGTCGGTAGCGCGAAATCGTTCGTCAAAACGAACGGGTCAGGTCGGCGTCTCAGCTTCTCCGGCGATGGCGATAACCAGTTCCACGATCCGACGGCGAACCTTCGGGTCGGTGATACGCATGAAGTTGCGGGTGAGCGTCAGCCCGTCCGAGGTCGCGAGGAAGTCGGAGACGTAGGCGGGCGACTGGTCTTCGGAGAAGCCCTCTCCCTCGGGCCCGACCGTCGGAGCGCCTTCGAAGAAGAACGCCACCGGTACGCCGAGCACGGTCGAGATCTGCTGGAGCCGGCTCGCTCCTATGCGATTTGTGCCCTTTTCATATTTTTGGATTTGTTGAAAGGTAATCCCGAGATGCTCGCCGAGCTTCTCTTGGCTCATGCTGACCATCATCCGCCGCATGCGGACGCGCGAGCCGACGTGCTTGTCAATAGGGTTCGGCGCCTTCTTGGCCATGGTCTCTCCGGCTATGTCGGAAAAGATTAATCATTACTTCGCGGTGCGAAGGCTGCCCTGATTGCCGGCGAACATAGGCATACAATCTACGAGCGTCGATCAACCTTTGCGTGTAATCCAGCGGCTTGAAGGCGCTATCGCAAGTAGCATTGAACCCATCAGCAAGCCGGCAAGCAGTGCAAGGTTGAAACGCGCCGCAAGCGGAACCGTTTCAAGCGGCTTCGGCAAGGGACCATCGACGAGGCTCGATTCGCCGAGGCGCGATCCTGCGACAATACGACCCATAGGATCAATGATCGCCGAAATGCCCGTATTGGCTGCACGCACCAGGGGAAGGCCTTCCTCGATGGCGCGCAAGCGAGCCTGCACAAAGTGCTGATAGGGCCCGGGTGTGGTTCCGAACCAGGCGTCATTGGTGAGGTTGAGGAGCCAGGTGGGGCGGGGTCCACCCGGAATTACCTTTCCAGAAAAGATAACTTCATAACATACCAGCGGTGCGGCAAGGCCGGCGCCGGGCACTTCGAGCCCGCTGAACGCGCTGCCGGATGCGAAGCCGCCCCTCACCCGCGTCAATTGCTCGATGCCGATAGACTCGAGGAATGACTGGAACGGCAAGTATTCCCCGAACGGCACGAGGTGCACCTTGTCGGTATTGCGCAGCACGTGGCCCTTCGCGTCGATGACGCGGATCGCATTGAAGAACGGCGAATGCTGGCCCGGCGGGGGCAGGTCGATGCGCACCGCTCCGGTCACCAGCGTCACGTTGGGCGGCAGGGTGGCGGCGATGTCCTCCGCCGCCCAGGGCTCGCGCTCGTAGATGAAGGGGAAGGCTGATTCGGGCCAGATGAGCAGCGTCACGTCGGGGAGGCCCGCCGGGTAGGTGGGGCTCGGGCGAGCGCTCAGGGCGAGATAGTCGGCGAGGATCTCGCGCCGGCGGTCATAGGCGAATTTCTTGTCCTGCGGCAGGTTGGGCTGCATCACCCGCAGGTGGACGCCCGGAACCACCTCAAGCGGCGTTGCCGCCAGCCGCCAGCCGCCCCAGCCCGCCGCGCCGGCCAGCAGCAGTGCCGCACAGGCGACGGCGGCCAGGTTGCGCCGGTCCGGCACCAGGAGCAGCACCGGGCTCGACAGCAGCAGCACGGCGAAGAAGGTGAGGCCCCAGATGCCCACCAGCGCGGCGCTCTGCATCAGCAGGTCGGACTGCGCGAAGGCATAGCCGAAGGTGTTCCAGGGAAAGCCGGTCAGCACATGGCCGCGCAGCCATTCCGACACGGTGAGGCCGAAGGCGAGGGCGAACAGGCGCAAGCCGCCCTTCGACCACAGGAGGCGCGCCAACACCGCGCCGATCGCAGGGAACAGGGCGAGCCCCGTGGGCATGGCCAGCACCGCGAAGGGCAGCAGCCAGCCGAACACGTCCGCCTCCACCAGGAAGGCGTCGCCGATCCACCACAGGGAGGCGAGGAAATAGCCGAAGCCGAACCACCAGCCGACGCCCGCCGCGCTCCACAGGCGGCGTTTCAGCCCACCCCTGCAACCGTCGATCAGCAGAACCAGCACGCCGAAGCTCAGCACCAGAACCGGCCACAGGCCGAACGGCGGCATGGCCAGGGCGCCGATGGCGCCGGCAACGAAGGCGACGCCGCGCCGGCGCCAGCCGGAGAGGAAGCGCAGCGCCAGCAGGCGCCCGCGCAGCCGCGCGGTCGGGGAGGAGGGTGGGAGCACGCGGGGGCGCTACAGGTCGGATGTGCTGGATTCGGTGGCGGGCACCGGCGCGTCTTCCCGCGGGGGAATGACGCGCAGCTTCTTCACCCGGCGCGGGTCCGCCTCCAGCACCTCCGCCTCGAAGCCGCCGGGCAGGGCGATCACCTCCCCCTGCTTGGGCACCCGCGAGGCCACCATGACCAGGAGGCCGCCCAGGCTGTCCACCTCTTCCATGGCCTCCTCGGACGCAAATGTGGGGCCGAGCACCTCGACGGCGGCTTCCAGCGGCGTGCGCGCATCGGCGAGGAAGCTGCCGTCCGGCTGGCGGATGAGTAGGGTCTCGGCCGCCTCGTCGTGCTCGTCCTCGATCTCGCCGACGATCTCCTCCACCACGTCCTCGATGGAAACGAGGCCGTCGGTGCCGCCATATTCGTCGATGACGAGGGCGAGATGGGTGCGCGCCGCCTGCATGGCGACCAGCAGGTCCACCGCCGGCATGGAGGGCGGCACATAGAGGATGCGGCGGATGAGCCCGGCGTCCTCCAGCGAACCGTCGAGATTGACCGCGCCAAGGTCGAGCTTGTTGCCCGGCTGGCTGGTCAGGTCGCCGGCGAGGAAAGCGATGAGGTCGCGAATGTGGACCATGCCCACGGGGTCGTCCAGCGTGTCGTCATAGACCACGAGGCGCGAATGGCCGACGCCGACGAACAGCTTCAGCAACTCGCCCAGCGAAACATCCTTGCGCACGGCGACGATCTCGGCGCGGGGCACCATGATGTCGCCGATGCCCACCTCCTTGAGGTGGAGGATGTTGCGCAGCATCTTGCGCTCGGACGGGGTGAATTCCCCTTCCTCCTCGGGTGCTTCCGCCGCGTCCAGCACCTCCACGAGGTCAGTGCGGAGCGAGCCGTGCGGGCGGAACGTGCCGAGGAGGGCACGCAATCGATCGAGAAAACTTTGCGGTTCCGCGCTGGTCTCGGTCGTTGGCTGGTCGATGTTGGACATGGCCTGATCTTCGCCTTGGAACGTCAGTCCTGGGGCAGGGCATAGGGATCGTCGATCCCGAGCCCCGCAAGGATCCGCCGTTCCAGCGCCTCCATTTCCTCTGCTTCGGTGTCGTCTATGTGGTCGTAGCCCAGAAGATGCAGGGTGCCGTGCACAACCAGATGGGCGAGGTGGTGCCCCGCCGTCTTGTCTTCTGCCCGGGCTTCGCCGGTGAGGGTTTCCAGCGCGACGATGATGTCGCCCAGCGGCTGGGGCGCGTCCACGTCGTCGGGGAGGTCCGGCTGGGGGAAGGACAGCACGTTGGTGGCCTTGTCCTTGCCGCGCCACTCCCGGTTCAGCACGCGGATGCGGGCGTCGTCGGTGAGGGTGATGGCGACCTCGCAGGGCTCCGGCACCTCGTCGCCGCAGGCCGCGAGCGCCGCTTGCGCAGCCCGCACGCAGATCACCTCGGCGTCGGGCAGGGCGGACCAGCCGTCCGCCTCCACCAGCACGTCGATGGCGACGGGGTCCTCCTCGGGAGGGGCGCTCGTGGCGACTAGCTTCAGGGCGGCCATCAGATCAGGCTCCGGCCTTGCCGAGGCGGGCGGACGCGGCCTCGAGCTTGGCCGCGTCGAGCTTCTCGTAGGCCGCGACGATGCGCCCGACCATCTCGTGGCGCACCACGTCCTCGGCCTTGAAGACGCACACGCCCACCCCCTCGATGCCTTCCAGCAGCCGAACCGCCTCGGCGAGGCCGGAAATCTGGCCCTGGGGCAGGTCGGTCTGGCTGGCGTCGCCGGTGACGATCATGTGCGAGTTCTCGCCCAGGCGGGTAAGGAACATCTTCATCTGCATGGAGGTGGCGTTCTGCGCCTCGTCCAGGATCACCGCGGCGTTGGAGAGGGTGCGCCCGCGCATGAAGGCCAGCGGGGCGATCTCGATCTCGCCCGATTGCAGCGCCCGCTCCACGAAGGGCCGGTCCATGAGGTCATAGAGGGCGTCGTAAATGGGGCGCAGGTAGGGGTCCACCTTGTCCTTCATGTCGCCCGGCAGGAAGCCGAGCCGTTCGCCCGCCTCCACCGCCGGCCGCGACAGGATGATGCGGTCCACCATGCGCCGCTCCAGCAGGTGCACCGCATAGGCCACCGCGAGCCAGGTCTTGCCGGTGCCTGCGGGGCCCGAGCCGAACACCAGGGTGTGCCGCTTCAGCGCCCGGATATAGGCGTCCTGGGCAGCGGTGCGCGCCCGCACCGGGCGGCGGCGCAGCTGGATCTCGTCGAACGACTGGCGGTTCTCGGCCGGATCGAAATCGAACAGGGAGCCCTGCGAGGTGACCTCGCGGATGGCCCCGTCCACGTCACCCTGGCCGATGTCGCGGCCCTTGCGCAGGGCCTCGTAGAGGTGCTCCAGCACGGCGCGGGCCTGCTCGCAGGCATCGCGCGCGCCTTCCAGCGTCACGTGGTTGCCGCGCGAATCGGCCTTCACCCCGAGCTTGCGCTCTATCACCGCCAGGTTGCGCCCGTAATGGCCGAACAGCAGGGTGGCGAGCCGGTTGTCGTCGAAGGCCAGCACCACATGGGCGGGGCCTTCGTCATCGAGGCTCGCCCACGGCGCCGTCACCGCCGCGCGGGCCGGGCCGGAGGGCGGCAACGGGCGTTCGGAGGGGCGTTCCGAGGAACGTTCGAGGGGACGGTCGCGGTCGCTGCCGGATCTGCGCAAGCTCAAGCCTCCATGGCCGCAAGCGGCCGGGATCGGGCGGAAGACACTGGGGACTGGGAAACGGAAGGTTCGCTCGCCTCGGCGGGCACGCCCGCGAGGCTGTTGGGCCCCACATCGGTGATGGTCACGGTGAGGAGGTCGCCGATGGCGGCGGGCGGATCGTTCACCACCACGCTTTGCAGATAGGGCGAGCGGCCGATGAGCTGGCCGGCCTGGCGGCCGGGCTTCTCCAGCAGGATATCGAAGGTGCGGCCGCGGCAGCTCTCGTCAAAGGCGGCCTTGGAGGCTTCCAGCAGCCGCTGAAGCTCGGCGAGGCGCTCGGCCTTCACCTCCTCCGGCACCTGCGCGTCATGATCGGCCGCAGGCGTACCGGGCCGGGGGCTGTACTTGAACGAATAGGCGCTGGCGAAGCCCACCCGGCGCACCAGGTCGAGGGTGTCCTCGAAATCCTTCTCGCTCTCGCCGGGGAAGCCGACGATGAAGTCGGACGACAGGGCCATGTCCGGCCGCGCCTGCCGCATCTTCTCGATGATGGCGAAGAAGTCGTCCCGGCCGTGCTTGCGGTTCATGGCGGCGAGGATGCGGTCGGAGCCCGACTGCACCGGCAGGTGCAGGTAGGGCATCAGCTGCGGCAGGTCGCGGTGAGCGGCGATGAGGTCGTCGTCCATGTCGCGGGGATGGGAGGTGGTGTAGCGCAGCCGGGCAAGGCCATCGAGGCGCGCCATGTGCTCCATGAGTCGGGCGAGGCTCCAGGTCGTGCCGTCCGGTCCCGCGCCATGGAAGGCGTTGACGTTCTGGCCGATGAGGCTGATCTCGCGGACCCCCTGGTCCACCAGCCGCGCCGCCTCGTCCATGATCTTCGCGACCGGGCGGGAGACTTCGGCGCCGCGGGTATAGGGCACCACGCAGAAGGTGCAGAACTTGTCGCAGCCTTCCTGCACGGTGACGAAGGCCGCCGGCCCGCGTGAACGTGTGGCCGCCCGCGTCGGGGCGGGCAGGTGGTCGAACTTGTCCTCGGCGGGAAATTCGGTGTCCACCACCCGCTTGCCAGCCTTGGCCTCGGCCAGAAGCTCGGGCAGGCGGTGGTAGCTCTGGGGGCCGACCACGAGGTCCACCACCGGCGCGCGGCGCATGATCTCGGCGCCTTCGGCCTGGGCAACGCAGCCGGCCACCGCGATCATGGTGTCGGAACCGGCTTCCTGCTTCTGTTTGCGCAGGCGTCCCAGCTCCGAATAGACCTTCTCGGCGGCCTTCTCGCGGATATGGCAGGTGTTCAGGATGACAAGATCGGCCTCGGCCGGGTCCTGCGTCTCCACGAAGCCCTCGCGTGCCAGCGTGTCCGCCATACGATGGGAATCGTAGACGTTCATCTGGCAGCCGAATGACTTCACATAAAGCTTGCGGGGCTCGTGCATGTTGCCTGTTCTGTCGCCGTCGATCATCGCGCGTGGGCGCGACGCGATCGTGACGCCAGCTCTTGTCGCCCCCTTCATGGTTCGTGAGGTGGCAATCCTACCGGCAAACGCGCCGGTTGGAAACAGCGCCGGCGCGACCAGCTGCGGAACTTAGGGCTGTTCCACCGATGCGGCGGCCCATTCCGCTCGCACCACTGCGTCGTCTTCCTGCGGCAGGGCCTCACGGGCGCGGCGGAAGACGGTATCTGGATCAGCTAGCTGCCCCAGTGCCCACACCGCCGCCCCGCGCACCAGCGCCGAGGCATCGCCAAGCCGCGCCTCCACCTGGGGCAATAGTGCCGCATCCCCAGAATTTCCCATGGCCACCAGCACGTTGCGCACAAAACGGTCGCGCCCCACCCGCTTGATGGGGCTTTTGGGGAAGCGGGCGCGGAAGGCGGCATCGTCCAGCGCAACCAGTTCGGCCAGGGGCGGGGCGTCATTCTCCGCCCGCGCCGCGAGCTTCACTTCCCGCCCGAGCTCGGCGAACTTGTTCCACGGGCAGGCGGCGAGGCAATCGTCGCAGCCATAGATGCGGTTGCCCATAAGTGGACGCAGCTCGCGCGGGATCGGCCCCTTGTGCTCGATGGTGAGGTAGGACACGCAGCGCCGCGCATCGATGACGTAAGGGGCGGGAAAGGCCGCCGTTGGGCAGGCGTCGAGACAGGCGCGGCAGGAGCCGCAATGATCCTGTTCCGGGGCGGAGGGCTTCAGCTCCACCGTGGTGGCGATGGCGCCCAGGAACAGCCAGGAGCCGAAATCCCGCGAGACCAGGTTGGTGTGCCGGCCCTGCCAGCCCAGCCCAGCCGCCGCCGCCAGCGGCTTCTCCATGAGCGGGGCAGTATCCACGAACACTTTCACGTCGCCGTCCAGCCCGCGTCGCTGCGCCTCGGCCAGCAGGGCTCGGGCGACGCGCTTCAGCTTGGGCTTGATGATGTCGTGGTAATCCTCCGCCCGCGCATAGACGGAGATGGCGCCGGCCGAGCGTTGGGCCAGCACCGCGCGGGGGTCGTCCGCCGGGCCGTAATTGAGCCCCAGCATGATCACGGAGCGGATGGCTGGCCACAGTACGGCCGGATCCGCGCGGCGCTCCAGCGTCTCGGCCATCCAGCCCATGTCGCCATGGGCGCCGCCGGCCACCCAATCCTTCAGCCGGGCGCCGGCCTGAGGGATGGCATCGGCACGGGTGATGCCGACGGTATCGAAGCCTTCCGTGCGGGCGAGGCCGGCGATGATCTCCTCGAGGGGCGTGCCGGCCGTCTCGGTCAGAAGTCGAGGTCCGCGTAGGTCTTGGACGGCGGCATGCCCGGAATGCTCTCGTTCAGCAGGGCGCGGAAGGTCGGGCGCGACTTGATCCGCGCGTACCAGTCCCTCGCGTGATCGTCCTCGTCCCACGGCACGTCGCCCAGATAGTCGGCCACCGAGAGATGGGCTGCGGCGGCAAGGTCGGCCTGGCTCAGCTTCTCCCCGGCGAGCCATTTGCGCGCCTTGGCCAGCCAGCCGATATATTTGAGATGATAGCGCAGATTGCTGCGGCCCATACGCAGGGACGTGGCATCCGGCGAGCCGCCGCCCTGCTCGCGCGTCATGTAGCGCTTGTGGATGCGCTCGCGCACCAGGGGCTCGGTGGCCTCCACATACATCTTCTCATTGAACCATTGGGTCAGCCGGCGCACCTCGACCCGCGCCGCCGGGGAATCCGGCAGCAGGCGATGGTCGCCAAGGGCAAGGCCCCGCGTCTCATCGAGCCATTCGGCGATGATGCTGGCGCCGGGCACCGAAGCCGCCATTTCCTCAACGATCACTGGCGTTTCGCCGGACGGGTTGAGGGCAAGGAAGCCGGGCCGGCGTTCCCATACCCGCTCTTCGACGAGCTCCGGTTCGAGCCCGTATTCGGCAAGCAGGAGGCGGACAAACCGGGAGTGTGGGCAAAACGGATGGTGATGCAGATACATGATGCAATTTTCGCCGGGGGTCAGGTGGGGAGAAGGCCAGTCACCGGCTTCCACTAGTTTTAGAGCGCGATTCTTTCCGATTGGTTCCACCGCAGTGCAGCATTTTGCGATGGGCATGATGCAGCCGGGCGGCCGGCCAAACATGGTTAACAAAATACGAACGTGCTCGGCACGCCGGAAGCGGATTTTATCGGTAATTCAAAGGATAGAGATTAACGCAGCGGCAATCTGGCCTGTGGCGAGCGAGCCACATGCCGTGAGGAAATGACGCGGCGGCAGGGTCCCCAGCGGCTCCGGTCGTGGACGCACGATTGCACCTGCGAAGGGGACGGAACAGGATGCGCCATTCTCACCGCCTTCCGGATGACCTCACTCATGACCCTCGGCGCCATGCTCGAAGCCCTCGTTCTCGGCCTTGTGGAGGGGCTGACGGAGTTCATTCCCGTCTCCTCCACCGCCCACATCCTGCTCCTGGGGCATTTCCTGAGGTTTGAAAGCGCCGGCCACACTTTCGAGGTGCTGATCCAGCTCGGCGCGGTGCTTGCCATTCTCACCGTCTATTTCCAGCGCTTCCTTCGGGTGGCGCAGCAGCTGCCCAGCAATCCGGGCGCGCGGCGCTTCGTGATTGGCATCCTCGTCGCCTTCCTGCCGGCGGCGGTCATCGGGGCGCTGGCTCACGGCTTCATCAAGAGCGTGCTGTTCGAGACGCCGGCCCTGATCTGCGTGACGCTGATCCTGGGCGGAATCGTGCTTTTGTTCATCGACAAGGTGGTGCCGGAGCCGCGCTACAACAACGCCATGGGCCTGCCGCTGCTGCTGGCGCTGAAGATCGGCTTCTTCCAGTGCCTGGCCATGATCCCCGGCATGTCGCGCTCGGGCTCGACCATCGTCGGCGCCATGCTGATGGGCGTGGACAAGCGGGCGGCGGCGGAATTCTCGTTCTTCCTGGCCCTGCCCACCATGGCCGGGGCGTTCGCCTACGACCTGTTCAAGAACCGCAACAATCTGTCCTTCGACGATGGCCTGCTCATCGTCATCGGCTTCATCGCCGCCTTCTGCGCGGCGGTGCTGGTGGTGCGGACCCTGCTCGATTTCGTCGCCAAGCACGGTTATGCGCCGTTCGGCTGGTGGCGCATCATCGTCGGCGTCGCCGGACTCATCGGCCTCGCGGTGGTGGGCTGAGGGGCGCTCTCTCACCTAACGGAAGAGGTATCGCCGCTCAGAAATCGGAGGCGATGCCCCCCACCTCCCAGTCGCCGTAGCGCACCGGCTCCGGCCCGTCGCGGCCGTTGATCTCCTTCGGCCGCGCCTTGGTGGCAGCGTCGATCGCGGCGCGGCGGGCCTCGGCCTCGGCGAGTGCGCGTTTCGCGGCCTCGCTCAAGGGCTTGCGCGGCGGCGCCGGGGTTTCATCGGACATTTTTCGGTCTCCTGGCCTGTCGCGGCGGGGTTGCACGCCGTGCCCGTCGCCCGGCCCATCCTTGCGCCTGAAGCGCAAAGCATGGTAGCAGCGCCGCGCTTTTAGGGCATCCGGACGGGTGCCCGCAATCAACCCTTGAGATGGAGATGCGCATGGCCACGCAGAATGGCGGCCCCACCCAGAATGCGGCGCCGTCGCTGAACGTGCTCGCGCAGTACATCAAGGATTTCTCCTTCGAGAATCCCAACGCGCCGCGCTCCCTCGCCGCTCCGCCCAGCCAGCCCGACGTGAACATCCAGATCCACGTCAACGCCCGCCCCGGCGGCAATGGCGAGTTCGAGGTGGAGCTGAAGATCGACGGCGGCGCCAGCATCGAGGGCAACACCCTGTTCGCCTTCGAGCTGGTCTATGCCGGCGTGTTCCGGATCCTGAACGTGCCGGAAGAGAGCCTGCAGCCGGTGGCGCTGATCGAGTGCCCGCGCCTGCTCTTCCCCTTCGCCCGGCAGATCATCGCCGATGCGGTGCGTAACGGCGGCTTCCCGCCCCTGATGATCGATCCTGTGGATTTCGCCGCGCTGTTCCAGCAGCGCATGCAGCAGGAAGGCCAGCGCATCCAGGCCTGAGCGCTGACGCGACCCTGACCGACAGGACGCCGCCGGATGCCTTGTGCGTTCGGCGGCGTTTTCTTTGGTGCCCGCTGTTTTCGTGTATCTCATACCGAGCCCGCGCAGCGTTTGAGCGGACCCATCTGGCATCGGTCGAAGATCGAGGCCGATGGTATAAGGGCGGAAAACCAGAACCACCGGGTGTCCCGGGAGGAAGACCGGCGCGGGCCATGCGATCCATCCGCTTCAAGCTCGCCGCCTTGAGCGGGGCGGCGGCAGCCTTTGCCATCCTGGCCGCCGCAGGGGTGCTCCTTGCGGCCGGGGCGGCGGATCGCGCCCTGGAGGCGACGGTCTCGGCCCAGCAGCGGCTGGACCTGCTCACCGAAATCTCCGCCCGCCTGTCCGATTTCGGCCTTGCCGCCGTGGCCGTCGCCGAAAGCCCCGGCGCGGAGATGGGACGTGCGGACTTGGGACGCATGGAGGAAGCCGGCGCCCGCGTCGCAGCGGTGCTGGAGGCGGCGACCCTGCGGGCGGCGGAAACCGCTCCCGCCCTTGAGACCGGGGCGCGCCCGCGTGAGCGCATGCTGGCTCACCTGCGGGCCGATTTCACCGTGCTTGACCGCCAGATTTCCGGCGCCGTGGCCGATGCCGACGCCCGCAGCCGCGGTGATCGCGTGCGCGGCGCGCTCAACGGTTTTGCCGCCTCCGCCGGTCCCACCCTCTCGCTGCTGGTGGACAGCGAGCGCCGCGCCGTGACGAGCGCGCGGGAGGAGGCGCTGGACCTCTCCTTCCGCCTGCGGGTGGGCGCTGTGGCGCTCGCAGCTCTCGTGCTGGTCGCGGCAGTGATCCTCTATCGCGCGCTGGCGCGGCCGCTGCTGACACGGCTCCGGGAGATGGATCGCGCCGCCGCCGCCATCGGCCGCGGCGACCTCGACACCCGCCTCAGCATCGGCCCGCGCGACGAGTTGGGCGTGCTGACGGCGCGCTTCAATCGCATGGCCGCGCGCCTCGGCCGCCGCGAGCGGCAGGTGGTCGAGGACCGCGCCGTGCTGGAGAAGACCATTTCAGAGCGCACCGCCGACCTCACGGCTGCCAATGCCCGGCTGGCCGCTATCGACGCCTCCCGCCGGCGTTTCTTCACCGATGTGAGCCATGAATTGCGCACGCCGCTCACCGTCATCATCGGCGAATGCGACGTGACGCAGCGCGCCCCCGCTATTCCCGAGGAATTGAGCCGCACGGTGCTCGCCACGATTCGCAAGCGGGCCGGGCGCCTGCACCGGCGGATCGAGGATCTGCTGCGCGTCGCCCGCTCGGAAAGCGGGGAGATCGAGCTGGTGTTCCAGGACGTGCCGCTGCTGCCGCTCCTGGCTGATGCCGTTGCCGGCTTCGAGACCGTGGCGCGCCGGCAGGGGGTGAGCCTTACGCTGGAGGCCGACCCGCCCGGCCCTCTCGTCCATGCCGATCGCGAGTGGCTGCGGCAGGTGGTGGAGGGCCTCATCGACAATGCCCTGCGCCATGGCGGCAAGGTGACGCGCATCGCCCTCGCGGTCGCCACCGTGGCCGGTGCCGGCGGAGCGGTTGTGGATGAGATCACGGTGAGCGACGACGGCCGCGGCATCCCGCCGGAGGCGCGTGCCGCGCTCTTCAAGCGCTTCGAGCGCGGCGAGCGGTTCGGCGACGGGGCGGGATTCGGCCTGGGTCTCGCGCTGGCGGAATGGGTGGTGACGCGGCACGGTGGACGGATCACACTGGAAGAGGGAGAAGGGGGCGGTACCCGCGTGGTCATCGCGTTGCCCCGTCCGCAGGCCCATCCAGAGGTGGTTGCGACGCAGGGCGCCTGAGCGGACCCGCCCGGCGAGGAGGATACATGAACATTCTGGTGGTCGAGGATGACAGCGACATCGGCGCGATGCTGAGCCGCGGGCTCTCGGCCGAAGGCTTTGACGTGACCGTGGTGGGCCGCGCGGACGAGGCGCTGGAGGCAGCGCGCCAGTACAATCCCTGCGCGGTGGTGCTCGACATCATGCTGCCCGATGGCTCGGGGATCGAGGTGTGCCGCGCGCTGCGCGAGGCCGGGCACTCGGGCCCCATCCTGTTCCTGTCCGCCAAGGACGAGGTGCGCGACCGGGCCGAGGGCCTTGGCGCCGGGGCCGACGACTACATCGTGAAGCCGTTCGAGTTCGCCGAGCTGGTGGCGCGGTTGCGCGCCCATTTGCTGCACCGCCTCGGCGACAACCATGCGGGCCGGATTGTCGCAGGGCGCCTGGTGCTGGACCAGTCCACCCGCACCGTGCTGTTCGGCGAGATCCACGCCCGCCTGACGGAACGGGAGGCGGAGCTTCTGGCGCTGCTGATGGCGACCCCCAACCGGCCGGTGCCGCGCGGCGAAATCTTTGACCGGCTCTGGGCCAACCAGGGCGGTGCCTCGCTGAACGTGGTGGATGTCTATGTGGGCTACCTGCGCACCAAGCTGGCGCCGGTGAGCCGCGCCGGCGGGCCGCAGGTGTCCACGGTGCGCGGCCGTGGCTTCATGCTGGACCTCTCGGCGCCCGCCGCCGCCCAATGATCTGTTGCGGCGCAGCATCACATTTTGCTTGCGGGAACCAAATTGAACGCCAATATTTGATCTCAATGCGATGAACTTCATCATTGCAGCGTGTTCTTATGATCTTCTTAGAAAGATCTGGAGCACATAATCGGAGGAAGCAACATGCGTTGGAACAAGCCTCAGGTCTGCGAAGTCTGCGTGGGCATGGAAGTCACCGCTTATCTGCCGGCCGATTTCTGATCCGAATGAGGTCGGTGGCCGGGAGCGATAAGGCAGGAGCGTTCGACGCATCATGCAGGTGATCGTTCTCGGTTCGGCGGCCGGCGGCGGCGTTCCCCAATGGAATTGCCGCTGTCCGGTGTGCCGCATGGCCTGGTCGGGAGACCCCCGCGTCACGCCGCGCACCCAGTCCAGCATCGCCGTCTCCGCTGACGGCAGCGATTGGGTCCTGCTCAACGCCTCGCCCGACCTTCGGGCGCAGATTTCAGCTACGCCCGCGCTCAAGCCGCGCATGGGCGAGCGCGACAGCCCCATTCGCGCGGTCGTCCTCACCAACGGGGACGTGGACCACATCGCCGGCCTGCTCTCGCTCCGGGAATCCCAGCCTTTCGCCCTCTTCGGCACGGCCGAGACGCTGGGGCTGCTGAAGGAGAACCAGGTGTTCGACGTGGTGGCGCCAGCCTTCGTCAGCCGCACCGCCGCCGAGTTCGGTCGTCCCTTTTCTCCGGTGCCGGGGCTGACCATGGAATTCTTCACCGTGCCCGGAAAGGTGCCGCTGTGGCGGGAGGACGCCAGCCTCGTCATCGGCGAGGAGACCGGCTCCACCGTGGGTGTCACCATCACCTGCGCCGACAAGCGCCTCGTCTATATTCCCGGCTGCGCGGCGGTGACGCCGGCGGTGCGCGAGCGCATCGTCGGGGCCGATCTGCTGTTCTTCGACGGCACGCTCTATCGCGACGACGAGATGATCGAGGCCGGCGTCGGCACCAAGACCGGCGCGCGCATGGGGCACCTCTCCATGTCGGGCGACGGCGGCACCGTGGCGCTGCTCAAGGACGTGCCGGTGGCGAGGCGTGTCTTCATCCACATCAACAACACCAACCCGGCGCTGGTGGATGGCTCGCAGGAGCGCCACGCCGTGGAGCAGGCCGGCTGGACGGTGGCCCGCGACGGAATGGAGTTCTCGTTATGACCTTCCTCGCCCTTGCCGAGCCGCTGGTCTTCCCGCCCCTGCCCGCGCCGTCCGAGCCGCTGTCGCCCGAAGGGCTGGAAGCGGCGCTGCGGGAGGTGGGAGCCACGCGCTATCACAACCTCCACCCGTTCCATAAGCTGCTGCATTCCGGCAAGCTCAGCCGCGACCAGGTGCGCGCCTGGGCCCTCAACCGCTATTGCTACCAGTCGGCCATTCCCCGCAAGGACGCGGCGCTCATGAGCCGCTGCGACGACCGGGAGCTGCGCCGCGAATGGCTCCACCGCATCACTGACCATGACGGGTTCGAGGGCGACACCGGTGGCATCGAGCGTTGGCTGGTGCTCACCGACGGCCTCGGCCTCGACCGCGACTATGTGGTGTCCAAGGAGGGCGCGCTGCCCGCCACCAAATTCGCGGTGGAAGCCTATGTGCGCTTCGTCGCCGACCATTCGCTGCTGGAGGCGGTGGCCTCCTCCCTGACCGAGCTGTTCGCCCCGGGCATCCATGCCGAGCGCATCTCGGGCATGCTGGCCAATTACGACTTCATCAACGAGCGCGTCGTCACCTATTTCCGCCGCCGGCTCGATCAGGCGCCGAAGGATGCGGACTTCGCCCTCGATTATGTGAAGAAAAATGCGCGCACAGTGGCCGAGCAGCGCGCCGTCATCCGCGCCTTGACCTTCAAGACCGAAGTTCTGTGGGCGCAGCTCGATGCGCTTTACTTCGCTTATGTGGAGCCGGGCTGGCCGGCGCCCGGCGCGTGGCGTCCGGGCATCGCCTTGGTTGAGGCCGGCTGAGCCATGCGGGCGGAAGAGACCGACGTGCCGCGCCTGCCGCGCGGGGTGAAACTGAAGTATGACCAGGTCCGCGAGCGCCACGTGCTGCTCGCCCCGGAGCGGGCGTTCGACATCGACGAGACCGCCGCTGCGGTGCTGGAGCTGGTGGACGGCCAGCGCACCTGCGGCCAGATCGTGGATGCCTTGGCGCTGCGCTTCGATGAAAAGCGCGAGGTGATCGCCGACGACGTGCGCGACATGATCGGCGATCTCATTGCGCGGCGGGTGATCGAACGATGACCAATGCCACAGCCGAGCTGAATCTGGAGACGGCGCCCCGCCCGGCGGCGGTGCATCCGGTCGGCCATCCCATCGGCATCCTCGCCGAGTTGACCCATCGCTGTCCCCTGCGCTGTCCCTATTGCTCCAATCCGCTGGAGCTGGAGCGCCGCGAGGCGGAGCTGGACACAGCCACCTGGAAGCGCGTGCTGAGCGAGGCGGCGGCCCTCGGCGTGCTGCATGTCCACCTCTCCGGCGGCGAGCCAACGGCGCGGGCGGACCTCGTCGAGCTGACGGCCCATTGCGCGGCGGAAGGGCTCTACACCAATCTCATCACCTCCGGCGTCGGCCGTGCCGGGGCCATGCTTCCCGCCTTGTCCGAGGCGGGGCTGGACCATGTGCAGCTCTCCTTCCAGGGCGCCAAGGCCGAGACCACCGATCGGGTCGGTGGCTATGCGGGCGGCCATGCGGCCAAGCTCGCCTTCGCCGCGCAGGTGACCGACCTCGGTCTGCCGCTGACCGTGAACGCGGTGTTCCATCGCGCCAACATTCACGAGGTGGAGGACATGATCGAGCTGGCCATCGCGCTGAAGGCGCGGCGGCTGGAGGTGGCGCACACGCAGTACTACGGCTGGGCCTATGCCAACCGCGCCGCGCTGATGCCGGCGCGCCCCGACGTGGACCGCTCCGTCGCCATCGTGGAAGAGGCGCGCAAGCGGCTGGAAGGCGTGCTGGTCATCGATATGGTGATTCCGGACTATTACGCCCGCTATCCAAAGCCCTGTTCCGGCGGCTGGGGCCGGCGCACGCTGAATGTGACGCCCACCGGGCGGGTGCTGCCCTGCCATGCGGCAGAGAGCATTCCGGGCCTCGAATTCTGGTCGGTGCGCGACCATGCGCTGGGCGACATCTGGCGCGCCTCGCCGGCCTTCAACGCCTATCGCGGCACCGCCTGGATGCGCGAGCCCTGCCGCAGCTGCGACCGGCGGGAGATGGATTTCGGCGGCTGCCGCTGCCAGGCCATGGCGCTGGCGGGCGACGCCAGCCTGACCGATCCGGCCTGCTCCAAATCCCCGTTCCATGCCCGGGTGGAGGCGCTGGCCACCGCCGAGGCGGCGGGCATCGCCCCCGATTTCATCTACCGCACCATCGGCGGGATGCCGGCGGGACGGCGGGAAGGAGCAAAACCGTGAGCGCCCGCAGGATCATCGGCCTTTGTCTCGTGCTCACCGCGGCGCTTTTCGCCGCCGGCTTCCTGGTGGAGCCGCTGCCCGCCCGCGCCGCCGAGGCGCAGGCCGCCACCGAAATCGCGCCGCCGGAAGCGGCCGACATCCTGTTCGAGCGCCATCAGCTCGCCGGCACCAAGCTCGGCGACACGCTCTCCTATGCCTACACGCGCAAGGTGACCGACGCCGAACTTGGCCCCTCCTTCGACGACCGCATCCGCCTGATGATCGAACCGGGTCCGGGCGCGGATGCCCGCGACGTGCGAGTCGATTTCTTCTCGCCCGAGCGCCACCATGCTGCTGGTCCGTTCGAGGGGGTCACCACCAATCCGGTGCTGATGCTGTTCCTGGAGAATCACCTGGTCGACCTGTCCGGGCGGCTCAAGGGCAACCCGCGCTATCTCAAGAACGCCATCCGCTCCGCCCTGCGCGACCGGGCGCGGGTGGAGGCGGCCGACATCACGGTTGACGGCCGCACCCTCAAGGGCTGGCGCATCACGGTGAAGCCCTTCGAGGGCGACGCCAATGCCGCCCGCATGCGGGGGCTGGAAACCCTGACCTACACATTCGACGTGGCACCGGACCTGCCGGGGGAAATCGCGCGCATCGAGATCGCGGCCGAAGCCCCCGGCGGCCGGCTCTGGGAGGAGACGATCGCCTATGATCCGAAAGGTTCTTGAGGCGGCGGGGCTGCTGCTTCTGTCGGCCGGAGCGGCGCTTGCCGCCACCGGCGTCGAAAACGACTATCCGACCACCGCGCGCGTTGACTATGTCATCGCCTGCATGGCGGCGAACGGGCAGTCGCGTGAGGCCATGACCCGCTGTTCCTGCTCGGTGGATACGCTGGCCTCCATCCTGCCCTATGACCGCTACGTGGCGGCAGAGACCATCCTGTCCATGCGGCAGGGGGTGGGGCAGGCGGCGAGCATTTTCCGCAACACCCCCCAATACGAGGACAACATTGCGGAATTGCGCCGCGCCCAGGCGGAAGCCGAGGTCCGCTGCTTCAAGTAGAATCCGATACCGCGCCGCACCACAGCTGCTCGCATCTGCCGCATAGATGACGGGTTTTCTGCCCCGTGCGGCTATGTTAGCTTCCTCCCCAAGAACAGACGCATGGCGCACGGAGTTTTCCGAAGCGCACTGCAACGACAAGCGGGCAACCGCCGCGGCGTCTTGATCGGGACCTTCAACCCCCAAGGCAAAGCCATGGCATCCCAACGCTCTGCGTCTGTCCATTTCGTCCTACTTTCACCTCCGCGGGCCACAGTCGGCGCCAGCTGCACGCTGTTGCGTGGGCCTGGCACTGCGCGCCCCGCCACCATCGCCTTCGGGTGACGCCGATGACATCGGGAGATTTGATCACCGGCGGTGCCCCGCGCACCGTCCGAGACATCGTCTGCGGCTTCTGTGGCCTTGGCTGCGATGACCTGGAAGTGACGGTCGCCGGCCGTGCCATCACGCCGCGCACCGCATGCCCTGAAGCTGCGCGGCTCCTGACTCGCAGCGACGCGACGCCGCCGTCGCCGCGCGTCAATGGCGTCGCGGCCAGCTTCGAGGAAGCCGCCGCCGCCGTCGCGACGCACCTCAAGGCCGCCCGTTCCGCCGCCTTCAGCGGCCTGGGCGCGGACCTCGAAGGCCTGCGCCGGCTGTACGACCTCGCCATGGCCTCTGGCGCCAGCCTCGATCATGCGGCGTCCGGCGGCCTGTTCGCCAATCTCGAACGCCTTGCCCGCAAGGGCTGGATCGCCGCCACCCTCGCCGAGGTGCGCAACCGCTGCGACGTGCTGGTGGTGTTCGGCGACGACCCGGCCTCTGCCTTCAGCCGCTTCTTCTCCCGCGCCGTCCCGGTGCGCGGGGAGGGGGCGGATGGCGATGCCGCGCCGCTCTTCGTCACCGCCCCCGGCCGGCGGCAGATCGCCGTCGTCGGCGGGCCGCTGTCGGAGGCGTCGCGCCGGGTGCTGGCCGCCCATGAGGTGACGGAAATTGCCGTTGCCGAACAGGATGTTGCCACTGCCGCTTCCGTGCTGACGGCGCTGGTCGCCGGGCGTGGGGTGGACGGACTCGCCGGCCTTCCGGACGAGACCGTCGCGGCGCTCGCCGCGCTGGCGGAACAGCTCAAGGCGGCGCGCTACGCCGTCTTCACCTGGAACGCCGCCAGCCTGCCGGCGGCGGATGCGCCGGTGGTTGCCGGAGCGGCGTCGGAGGCGGTAGATCTGCTCTCCGTCACCACCCGCGCGGCGGTGTTTCCCTTGGGCGGCCGGGACAATGTGACCGGCGCGCACCAGCTCGCCCTGTGGCGCTTCGGCTATCCCCTGCGCACGGCGGTGGGGGCGGGAACATCCCGCCATGTGCCGGAGCTTTATTCAACGGCGGCAGCGCTTTACGATGCCGACCTGCTGCTCCACACCAGTGCCTTCCGCCCCGATGCGCCGCCCGATTTCGACCGCGGGCCGGTGATCGCCATCGCCCATCCCGACACCGTGTTCGCGCGGGAGCCGGAGGTGTTCATCCCGGTGGGCACGCCGGGGGTGGATTACGGCGGCCACGTCTTCCGCATGGATTCGGTGGTTTGCCTTCCGCTTCAGGCCCTTAGGCCTGCCGAACTGCCCAGCGTCGCCGAAGCGGCGGCGGCCATTCTTGTGTCGTTCGGGAGGGGTGCATGAGGACGCGCATCACCGGTGGGCGCGTGTTCGACCCCGCCAACAATGTCATCGACCAGGTTCGCGACATCCTCTTGGAAGACGGCCGCATCATCGCCGACGCGCCGCCGGCCAATGGTGAGCAAGTCGTTGATGCGAAGGGCACAATCGTGCTTGCGGGCGGCATCGACCTGCATAGCCATATCGCCGGCGGCAAGGTCAATCTGGGCCGCCTGCTGATGAACGAGGACCGGGCGCTCTATCCCGAGCCGTTCGGCGATTTCTGCGGCTGCGGCGGCGGGCGGGCGGCGCCCACCACCCACGCAACTGGTTGCCGCTACTCGCAAATGGGCTACACCGCCGTGTTCGAGCCGGCGGTGGTGGGGGCCAATGCCCGCCACGCGCACCTGGAGATGGCGGACATCCCCAATATCGACACCGGCGGCTTCCTGGTGCTGGGGAATGACGATTTCCTGTTGCGCCTCATCGCTCAGGGCGAGGGCCAGCAGGCCATCAACGACTATGTGGCCTGGATGCTCAAGGCCACCCAGTGCTGCGCCATCAAGATCGTGAACCCCGGCGGTATCAACGCCTTCAAGTTCAACGGGCGTGCCCTCGATCTTGACGAGACCGGGCCGTTTTACGGCCTCACCCCGCGCCGAGTTCTGAACACACTTCAGCGCGCCGTATCGGAATTGGGGGTGCCGCACCCCATCCACCTCCATGGCTGCAACCTCGGGGTGCCTGGCAACGTCAAGACGACGCTTGCCACCATCGGCGCGACCGAGGGCTTCCCGCTCCACCTCACCCACATCCAGTTCCACTCCTACGGCACCGAGGGCGACCGGCACTTCTCCTCCGGCTCGGCCGAGATCGCGGAGGCGGTGAACGCCAATCCGCACATTTCGGTGGACGTGGGCCAGATCATGTTCGGCCAGACGGTGACCGCCTCGGCCGACCTCATGTCCCAGTATCGCAACCACGGCATTGCCGATCCCAAGAAGTGGATCGGCATGGACATCGAGATGGATGCCGCCTGCGGGGTGGTGCCGTTCAATTATCGCGACACCTCCTTCGTGAACGCGCTGCAATGGGCCATCGGGCTGGAATTGTTCCTGCTCATCGAGGACCCGTGGCGGGTGTATCTGACCACCGACCATCCCAATGGCGGTCCCTTCACCTCCTACCCGCACCTCATCCGCCTGCTGATGGACAAGCCGTTCCGCGACGACCATCTCTCGCGCATCCACAAGGCGGCGCGCGCGCACACCAGGCTTGCCGAGATTTCCCGCGAATACACGCTGGAGGAGATCGCGGTGGTGACCCGCGCTGCCCCGGCCCGCACCCTGGGCCTGAAGGATCGTGGCCATCTCGGCCCCGGCGCCCGCGCGGACGTCGTGCTCTATGAGGAGCAGGCCGACCGCGAGGCCATGTTCGCCGCCCCGCGCCTTGTCATGAAGGACGGCGAGGTGGTGGTGGTGAACGGCGAGGTGGTGGCCCTCACGCAGGGGCGCACCTATGCGGTGCATCCGCCATCGGACCCGCTCATGGACAAGCGGCTGGAGCGCTGGTTCGACGAGGCGGTGGGCCTGAAGGCCAGCCACTACAAGATCGCCGACGGCGAGATCCGCGACGGCCAGGGCCCCGAAATCGTGGAGCTGACGCCATGACTTCCCAAGCCCCCATGATCATCAACGGCGTCGAGATCCGCGACAGCTTCGCCGAGGCGTTCCCCATGGCGGGAACGCGCCTCATCATAACCGCCGATACACCGCGCTGGGCGCATACCGCCGCAGCGAGCCTCACCGGCTTTGCCACCTCGGTCATCGGCTGCGGCTGCGAGGCGGCCATCGAGCGGCAGCTTGCCCCCGACGAGACCCCGGACGGCCGGCCGGGCTATGCCGTGCTCATCTTCGCCATGTCCCTGAAGGATCTGAAGAAGGTGGTGCCGCTGCGGGCCGGGCAATGCGTGCTCACCTCGCCCACCTCCGCCTGTTATTCGGGGCTGGAGGGCGGGGCCGCCATCGCGCTCGGGCGGGCGCTGCGCTATTTCGGCGACGGCTACCAGATCGCCAAGTCCATCGACGGGCGCCGCTTCTGGCGCATCCCGGTGATGGAGGGCGAGTTTGTCTGCGACGAGGTGGTGGGCTCCACCACCGCGGCCGTGGGCGGCGGCAACTTCCTCATCCTCGCCCGCTCGCGCCCCGCCGCCCTCGCTGCCGCGGAAGCGGCGGTGGAGGCCATGGGGCAGGTGCGCGGCGCCATCATGCCGTTTCCCGGCGGCGTGGTGCGCTCCGGCTCCAAGGTGGGCGCCAAATATGCGGGCATGATCGCCTCCACCAACGACGCCTATTGCCCGACCCTGCGCGGCGTCTCTCAGAGCGCCCTGCCGCCGGAGGTGGAAAGCGTGCTCGAAATCGTCATCGACGGGTTGAGCGAGCAAGACGTGGCCGCCAGCATGCAGGCGGGCATAACCGCCGTCTGCGGCCTTGGCGCCGCCGCCGGGGTGGTGGCGGTGGATGCCGGCAATTATGGCGGCAATCTCGGCCCCTTCCATTTCAAGCTGCGCCAGTTGATGGCTCCTGTCGCCGGGGAGACAGTAGTATGAGCGCCTATCGCCTGACTCTGCGCGCGCCGCTCGCCGCGCGGGCGGACCTTTCCGGCATCAATCCGGCGACGCTTGCCGGCCTGTCCGCCCAGGCGGTGGGCTGGCTCACCTTGCCCTATGGCAATGGCGCGGTGCAGCTCGGCGACCTGTTCGAGGTGTCGGAGGTGGAAGGCGGCGCCCTTCTCATCGGTGGCGATCCACGCCTTGATTTCGTGGGCGCGCAGATGGCCGAAGGCGCCATCGAGGTGGACGGCCCGGTGGGCGTCCTTGCCGGCTCGGGCATGGTCGGCGGCAGCCTTCTCATCCGTGGCGATGCAGGCGACGGCCTTGCGGCGGGCCTTGAGGGCGGGCGCATCGAGGTGACCGGCTCGGCCGGCGCCGGGGTGGGCGGTGCCCTCACCGGCGATCGGCAGGGCATGACGGGCGGTATCGTGGCCGTGGCCGGTTCGGTGGGGCCGAGCCTTGGGGCCCGCATGCGTGGCGGGCTGATTCTCGTGGGCGGCGATGCCGGACCGCGCGCGGCGGACGGCCTCATCGCCGGCACGCTGGCGGTGGCCGGGCGCCTTGCCGCCGGTGCCGGGCGCGGCATGAAGCGGGGCACCATCCTGGTTGCCTCAGCGCCGGATGCGCCGGCGCCGGGCTTCGTCTCCACCGGACCCCATGATCTGGTGATGCTGGCCCTGCTGGCCCGCCGCGTGCCGGAGCTTGCCGGCCTGTTCGGGGGTCTCTCGGGCCGGGCCGAGCGGCTGGTGGGCAACCGCATTGCTGGCGGCACGGGCGAGATTCTCGTCCTTCAGTGAGTGGCCAAAAGGAGGTGGGCCGGGACGGCCCGCCCTCCGTAGACACAAGATCAACGAGAGGAACACCTGATGATTCGCGCCGCATTCGTTTCCGCCCTGCTCCTGGCCGCCGCCACCGGCTCCGCGCTCGCGGACCCGGACGTGGCCAAGGGCGAGACCACCTTCAAGAAGTGCATGGCGTGCCACGCCATCGGCCCCGACGCCAAGGTGAAGGTCGGCCCGCCCCTGAACGGGATCGTCGGCGCCAAGTGGGCCCACTTCGAGGGCTATGCCTATTCCGCCGACATCAAGGACGGCGCCGCCGCCGGCAAGGTGTGGGACGAGGCCACCCTGGACAATTACATCAGCAACCCCAAGGTGCTCGCCCCCAAGGGCAAAATGGCCTTCGCCGGCGTCAAGAACGACGACGAGCGCAAGGACCTCATCGCCTTCCTCGCCCAGTTCAATGCCGACGGCAGCAAGAAGTAATGGGCGAGGGCAGGACCGTTCGGCACTGCTCCGCAGAGGCGGCGGCGCCTCCATGAAGCGGGGCGCACGAAGCCGCACCATCGTCATGCCCCGGCTTGACCGGGGCATCCGCCTGTCCGTCTGGGCGCGATGATCTCCCGGACAGAGGGGAGACAGAAGCTGGCGCCGCTGAACTGCGCCGGCTAATAGGTCGCCAGCCGCGCCACGGCGACCGCCGGCGCGCAGTCCGCCGCGACAGCGGCGAGGGCGGGGTCGCCGGCCAGCACAACCCCCGCATCGCGGTAGGACCGGCCGGCTCGTGCGGCGAGGCGTTGCGCCAGAAACCGGCCCACGCCCGCCCCGACCAGCGACGCATCTGCCGCCACGCCCCCCGCTGAAAGCACCTGTGCGAGCGCCACATGCAGCCGGTGCAGTTGCACCTCTGTGGCGAAGGCGGCCAGCGCTTCCGCTTCGGCCAGGGTGCAGGGGCCAAGGTCGCGCCCCACCATGCGCAACAGCCGACGCGCGCTGGCTTCACGGGTCTTTTCACCGCCGTCCGCTGCCGGGTGCAGGTCGGCGCCTTCGGGCAGGTCTCCGGTGAGGCGATGGATGTCGGCGGTGGTGGCGAAATGCTCCGCCATGAGCGGCACCTGCCGGCCCCGGAAGGGCAGGGTGGGGGCTAGCGCCATTACCGGCGTCCGCGCGGCGCCGCTATAGACCAGCTCGCCGGATTCCATGCGCTCAGCATCATTATAGCCGGCAAAACAAACTTGTGTGCCGGCAAACCTGATGATGTCCGTGGTCGTCGAGCCAATATCCACCAGAACGCCGTCGCCGCATAGGCGGGCCAGTGCCGCAGCGGTGGCGTGCCAGTTGGCGGAGGCCACGTCCGCCGCGTAATCCGGTGCGTCGGTGGCCGGGACGAAGCCGGCGCGGCCGGCATAGATGCCCGTGTCCGCCCCCAGCCGTTCCGCCAGCGCCCGGGATAGGCCGGCGACGCCGGTGGCGCGGTCGGGCCACAGGTCGGTCAGCTCGCCGGTCATGGTCACCACCGAGCGCCCGGTGGCGCTGGAGAGCGCGGCCATGGCGGCATCGAGCTTGTCGAGGCCCTGCCACAGGGGGCAGGCGGCCATTTCCACGGACAGCAGGGTGCCATCCGGCGCCAGCACGGCGCGCTTGAGATGGGCGCCGCCCACATCCCAGCCGAGGATGAGATTGCCGGTCGCCGTGCTCATGCCAGCGCCAGGTCAACCGGAGTGCGGATGCCTGGGCGGGGCGCTGTGCCGACGCCCGCGAAGGGCGCCAGCAGCGTCGCCGGATTGAGGCCGAGGGCCGCGCCGAGGCCGGCATAGGCGGTGGTGAGGCGCGGGTTGACCTCCACGACCACCGGGCCGGTCTCGGTCAACAGGATGTCGATGCCGAAGATGCCTTCAAGGCCGGGGATGGCGCGCACTACGTCCCGCGCCAGCGTTTCAAGGCGCCCGCCTGCGTCATCCAGCGCGCCCACGGAAAGCCCGGCGAGGACGACGCGGCCGTCCTCAATGGCAATGTGCTGGCGGTTCACGGCGAGGAGCCGCACCCCTTCGGCGCCGTTGAGCACGGTGAGGCTCGCCGCCTCCCCCGCCACGAACGGCTGGATCACCAATCCATCGCGACGGCCCGGCGTCGGCGTCACGCCTTCCGCCCAGAACAGGGTGTCCTCGCAGCCGGCGCCATCGTCCGGCTTGGTGATGCGCGGGCCTTTGAGGTCGGGCGCCTGCGCCAGCGGAAAGGTGGGAATGTGCGGCACGCTGGCGGCGGCGAGGCGGCGTGCGGTCTCCAGCTTGCTGGTGGCGATGGCGATGGCCTCCGGATCGCAGGCGAGGACGCGGGGGCAGTTCTCGCGCAGCATCTCCACAAGCCGGGCGAGCACGTCGTCGGTCTCCGGCGCCACCGGCCACACCACGTCGGCGCGCCGGGCGAGGGTGCGCCAGATGGCCCAGGCATCGGCGCCCGCCGTCACCGGAACGGCGCCGGGCAGCAGCAGGCGGTCGTCGGTTGCGAGGAGGATCTCGCTCACCTGTGGCAGGGCGGTGAGGTCGTGGCGCATGGCATCGCGGATGAGGGCGGCTTCCCGCGCGAGGCTGTCCGGCAGTGCCGCGTCGCGCAGGCCGCCGCCGGTGACGAACTCGCAGACGAAGACGCGCATGCGCAGGTTTTCCTTGAATGCCGAAAGTCCGCCCGGAGCCTACGCCGCCACGGGCTCGGCGACGAGGTGGGCGGCCAGCGGCTCGGCCATGTTGCGGCCGGTGGCGTCATGAAGGCCGCGCCAGGCCGGCATGGAATTCACCTCCAGCACCGTGAGGCGCCCTTCCGAATCGGCGATGAGGTCCACCCCCGCATAGGACGCCCCCACCGCCGCCGCCGCGCGCACGGCAAGGTCCGCGAGCTGGCCCTCGGCGGCGACTTCCACGCCGGTGGCGCCCTGGTGGATGTTGGTGATCCAGGAGGTGCCCCGCCGCGCCATGGCGGCCTCGGCCTGTCCGCCGACCACGAACACGCGGAAATCCTCATGGGTCCCGGAGGGTCCGGTGCCGGATGGCGCGGAAACGAAATCCTGCAGGTAATAGACCCCGCCCACCTCCTCGGCCTCCGGCAGGCGGGCCTTGGGTGCAAGGCGCATGAGGCCGCGGCCCTGGGCGCCGAACATGGGCTTGAGCACGCTGTCGCCGGGCGCGGCGTCGATGATCATCTGCGCCGCCGCGCGGTCTTCCAGCACCAAAGTGCGGGGAGTGGGGAGGCCGGCGCGGGCCAAAAGGAAGGTGGTGGCGCTCTTGTCCACGCAGCGCTCGATGGCGCGGGCGTCGTTCATCACCCGCACCCCCATCTCGCGCAGGGCATGGAGCACGCCAAGCCGGGCGGTGACCTGCTCCAGCGTACCGGCGGGCACCGAGCGCACGAAGCAGGCGTCCGGCAGGTCGTCTGCAAAGCCCGGCAGCAGCAGGCCGTGGGCGGTCTCCCCCACGGCGAAGCCGCAGGCTTTCAGCGAGATGACACGCGCGGTGTGCCCGCGGGCCTTGATGGCGGCGAGGAGCGAGCGGCTGTGCCAGTCCACCCGCTCGGCGAAGAGGACGAGGCCCGCCACCTCAGCCCCCGAACGACCGGGCGATGAGGATGGGATCGAAGCCGCCGGCGGTGAAGCTCTCGCCATGGTCGATGGCGGTCACCGTCACCCGCGCCGGGGAGAACAGCAGCGGGTCCACTTTGTAGAAGTCGCAGTCATAGCCCGCGAAAATCTCCCCGAACGGCCGGCCATAGTCGCGGGAGGCGAGGGAGGGCAGCCGCGTGGCGAGGTCTTTCGCCGCCTCCGCCGGGCCGTGGACGAAGAGGTGCACGTCGCCGCCATAGAGCACCGCGTCGTTGGTGCGGCCCATGGCGGTGAGGAAATCGGGGGAGGGCGGGCAGATGGGCGCCGAGCCCACGCCGTCGGCGATGTGCTCCAGCGGGAAATGCAGGGCGTGGGCCTTGTGCAGCGCCACCTCCAGCACCCGCGCCACGATCTGCACCGTGCCGGCGAGCGAACTGGTGGGGGTGAGGATCAAGGTGATGTCGGACGGCGCCACGGCGCAGCGTGCGGCGATCTCGTCCACCACCTCGGCCGGGGGCACCACGCCGGTTTCCAGCACCAGGGTGACCTTGTCGCCGCGGTCGCGGTAGCCGAGCTCCCCATACAGGGTCTCCACCGCCGCGATGGCCCGGCCGGGGCCGGAGCCGAGGGCGAAGAAGTCGCCGGCGGCGAGGCTCCAGCCGGCATACTGGCTGCCGAGGCAGGCCAGCACCGGATCGGAAGTGGAGACGCTCGCCAGCGTGTCCCAGGGCGAGAACCGGCCGGCGGGCACCAGCGCCACCCGGCCGAGCCCCCCGAGGCAGATCTCGGCGATGCGGCGGCCGGCTTCCAGTCCACCGGCGGCGGTGATGCCGGCATCCACGATGAGGGCATCGCGGGGGCCGCGCGACACCTTGAGGCGCAGCGCGTCGGCGTCGCGGATGAGGGCGTCCACCAGCGGCGCCACACAGGTGGCGAGGCTGATGGCGGGGGCGGCATCCACTGGGGTGACAAGGGCAGGCGAGGTCATGGCCGGGTCTCCCGGAGCGGGCGAACGCGGGCGAGCCCCGCGCGGCGGGCGCGGGGCCGGGCGGGGGAGGACGTGCTGATCTGCATGGCGGCTTCCTACGCGTCCAGCTCGCGGGCGAGCTTGAAGATGGCGGGAAGATCGAAGAACAGCGGCGTGTCGGTGACGCACATCTGCTTCAGCAGGGTGTGCTGCACGGCGTATTTGAGATTGCCGATGGCAAGCGCGCCGATGCCGATGCCGTGGGGCAGCACGGCCGCCGCGTCATGGGCGCCGATGCCGGCGATGCCGGCGGGCGGCACGGCGTTCACGTCCGCTGCCACCAGCAGCCGGGTGGCGGCCTGAAGGTGCGCGGCGGTGAGGATTTCCACGCCGGCCTTGCCGGCGGCGAGCACCACTTCCGCCTCGGGAACCAGCTTCGCCTTTTCCGCGTCGGTGACGGCGGCGGTGGTGGCCAGCTCCACGCCGAAGCGGGCCTTGAGGTCCTTCGCCTTCTCGTCCACCGCGGCGACCTCGCGATGGCTGACGAGGGTGACGAGCGCCCCCGCCTGCGCGGCGATGACGGCGGCGATGGAGCCCACCACGCCGGTGGCGCCATAGACCTGCACGGCGACGCCCTCCAGGCCCTTGGGCCGGGTCTTCAGCAGCGCCTGCTCCACCTTGGCGATCATGGCGGCGGCGGTGGTGAAGGAGCCGGCGGGATCGGGAAAGATGGAAATCTCGAAGGGCGGGAAGATGGAGGCCTTTGCCTCCGCCGCCATGTCGAGGGCAAGGGCGGCATCCTTGCCGCCGATGAACAGGCCGGTGCGCGGCGCCGACTGGGGCGCGCGGGAGAACATCATGTCCTGCGTCAGGTCCCGCACCTCGCTCAGCGCGACGCGGGAATAGGGGGCGATGGTGGTGTAGCCGGCATCCACCGCCATGTTCACGTCGAACGGGCTGACGTGGTTCAGGGGCGTGATGATGTGGAGAATGGGGGCGGATTCCGCCATGGCGCAGCTCCGTGTCGAGGGAAACATTAGCGGGTGGCTTCGCCCCGGATCGCTCCGGAACTCGGCGGTTGTTTCCCCGCACGCAGTCGAATGGGTATGACTCTTGAACCAACGCCGCGCGCCGCGCAAGAGCGTTTGAAGCTATCCTTGGCGTGTCTTTGCCGCAGGATACCTTTTCCTTGCACTGCGAAAAAACGGACGGTCAATAACAGTAGGAAAACACCGCAGGATGCTGCGGTGCACGGGCGGGACGGGGCGTCCGGGAATGATCATGGTAAAGCGCCTGCGAGGGCCGCAGACGCTCATCCCCCCGCCTCTTCAACTTCACCCTCAAAAGGTCGCCTTCATCCCGGCGTAGGCGGACAAAGGCTGGCCGGGGGTCTGCATCTGGGCGTTGCTGAGGCCGAGATAACCGGTGTCGAAGAAGGTGCCGTAGGAGGCATATTTCTGGTTGAAGAGATTGTTGATCAGGCCGAACACCTGGATGTTGGGCGTGATCTGGTAGCTGGTGCGCACATTGGCCACCCAATAGCCCGGCAGCATCGGGTTGATGTTGGATTCGTCGCCCGCATAATACTGGCTCGACACGGCGATGACGTCGCCGCCGACCTTCCACTTGTCGGTCACCATGTAGTCGAGGCCGAACTTCAGGGTCTGGGCCGGGATGGCGGGGATATGGTCGCCCGGGGTCACGAAGATCTCGCCGTCGGTGGCCAGCGGATTGTTGGGCGAGGCCAGCGTGCCCGAGAACTGGAAGGTGGCGTCGATATAGGCGTAGTTGGCGTAGAGCTTCCACGGCCCGTTGACGTACTGCAGCCCGGCCTCGAAGCCCTGCCGGCGGGTGGCGGGTACGTTGGTGTAATAGCCGTAGCCGGTCTGCTCGCTGGCGAGGGCGATGATGTCGTTGTCGCTGTCCACCCGGTAGAGTCCGAGCTTCCAGCTCATGTTGCCGCCGAACAGCGTGCTGGCGCCGCGCAGGCCGGCCTCGTAGGTGTGCGACACCACCTGCTCCAGCGGCGGATCGGCTACCAGGGAATTTTCCAAGAGGCACGGCCGGTTGGGGTCGGCGCAGTTCAGCTCCAGCGGGGTCGGCGCGCGGTTGGATTCCGAATAGCCGCCATAGGCGGTGACATCGGAGGTGATCTTGTAGGTGAGGCCGATGATGGGGTTGATGCGTGCGAAGGTGTAGTCGCCATTCAGCTGGGGGCTGATGCCGCTGGCGTCCTGCATGCTGATCTTCGCGATGTTGAGCCGCGCGCCCATGGTCAGGGTGGCGCGGTCGGTCATGTCGAAGGCGTTGGTGGCGTAGAGGCCGTAATAGGTGGTGGTGGCGTCCAGGTTCACCGGCAGGTAGAACACCTGGTATTCTTCCGGCAGCGAATAATTCGGCCTGTTCTGCAGGTAGATGCCGGTGCCGGCCACGCCCAGGGTGTTGATGTCGGTGATGCCCAGCTCGGTGGTCGATTTGAAGTTGACCGTGCTGTAGTCGACGCTGCCGCCCACCACGAAATAATTGTCGTGGCCGATCAGCTTGTCGGTGCTCACCGCCTGCACCGAGCCGCCATAGGTGGTGGTGTCGGTCCAGGTGCGGTTGATGACACCATAGAGCTGGTTGGAGGCCAGCTCGTTGAACGGGATGGTGTTGCCGTTCTGGTCGTAGAGCACCATCTGGCTGCGGAAGGCGGCGTATTGCGGATTGGAGAGGGGGTTGCCGCCGCCCGTGGGACCGGTGAACTGGTCCTCCTCCAGGCACATCTTGGTGTTGCCGACGCCGGGGTTCCACTTGTTGCTGCAATTCTCGAGATCGGCGTCATTGCCGTCCACGTGGGACTGCTTGAAGCGGCGGACGTAAAGATTGCTCTGCAACTGCCAGGTGTCGGAGAGGTCGTAGCGGCCGTTGAGGGCCAGCATGCCCATGTCGTTCTGGGTGGTCTGCGGCCACGTGTAGACCGAGTTGTAGTCGGCCGCGAGCATCTCCACCGGGGTGGGACCCACCACGCCGAGCGAATTGCTGGCGGCGCTCGCCACGAGGTGCAGCTCGCCCTTGTCGCCTTTCCAGCCGAGGTCGCCGTAGAAGCGCGCCAGCTCGGAGGGGGAATGGCTGCGCCAGCCGTCGTCGCGCACCGCGTCGGCGGCGATGTAGAGGCCGACGCCGTCCTTCTCGCCGCCATACTGGATCGAACCGCCGATCTGGCCGAACGAGCCACCCTGCACCGAGCCCTCGAAGCCGTGATAGGTGAAACCGTTCTTCATCTGGATGGAGACGGCGCCGCCGAGCGCGTTGAGGCCGAACGCCGGATTGTTGGAGAACACCTCGGCGCGGTCGATGGCGACCTCGGGAATGAGGTCCCAGTTCACCGTGTCGCCGAACGCCTCGTTGACGCGGATGCCGTTCTGGTAGACCGCGATGCCCTGCGGCGTGCCCTGCAGCGGCGAGGCGGCAAAGCCGCGGAAGCGGAAGTCCTGGAAGAAGGCGTTGCCCTGCACGTCGGTGGAGGTGGCGCTGGGCGTGTACTGGACCAAAGCGTCGATGGTGGAGAAGGACTGCAGCCGGTTGAACTCCTCCGCCGAGATGGTGGTGACCGCGCCGGGCACCCGGTCCACGTCGATGCCGGTGCCGGAGAGCGGCGTGGTGGCGACCACCTCAACCGTGGGCAGCTCGATCGCGCCGCCGGCCTCCGGGGCCGCTTGGCTTTGCGCCGACTGGGCCAGCGCCGGGCCTGCTACGAACGGCATTGCCGGCAGGGTGGCGCCCGAAAGGCCGAGTGCGACGGCAATGGCCCGCCAGGAAGTTTCCGCCCTCATCGCCCCGTCCCCTGCTTTTCTATCCAGACGCAGAACCTGCGCTCCGGTGAGTGTGCAGCAGTATCACCGCCGTCTCTTGATTGTGGCAGGATAATGATTTCAGATGTTCCGTCAATCTCCTCAAATCTTTAGAGATATTTGAGAACGATCGACGTGCAATTCTGGGCAACATGCGCTGTCATGGGCCAAGTGCAGGTGCGAAGACGGCAGCTGATCTCTCATTTTTCTCTCAGAATTGGCGGCGCATCGGGTTGTCGTGGACAGCAAACTGGAACTTCTCCAGACTGCGTCCCAATCAAGCCTGCGGTTTCGACCACCCCGCAGGAGACAAGGGAGGATAGGGGATGCTGACCCGCCGCCGCATGCTCGCGCTCACCGCGGGCGTGCTGTCGGGTGCCGCCGTGCTCCCGATGCTGCCCGTGCGGGCAGCCACCGGCGCGGCTCCCGTGCTGCGCCTCGGCCTGCTGCAATTCGGCACCGGGGCGTGGGAGATCGCCGCCATGACGGCGCTGGGGCTCGATGCGGCCTACGGCGTCGCCCTCGCCCCGCAGCGCTTCGCCTCCAATGATGCCGGCCGCATTGCCTTCCAGGCCGGCGCGGTGGATGCCTTCCTCTCCGACCTTCTGTGGGCCGCCCGGGTGAAGGCGGGGGGGCGTGACCTCGTCTACCTGCCCTTCTCCTCCGCCGAGGGCGCGGTGATGGTGCGCTCTGATTCGCCCCTCAGGACCGTGGCGGATCTCGCCGGCAAGCGGCTGGGGGTGTCGGGTGGCGCTCTCGACAAGAGCTGGCTGATGCTGAAGGCCCATGCGCAGGCGCAGGCCGGCCTCGATCTCCAGACCGCCGCGCAGCCGGTGTTCGCCGCCCCGCCCTTGCTGGCGGCGGAACTGGAGCAGGGCAATCTCGACGCCGCGCTACTCTACTGGACCTTCTGCGCACGGCTCGCGCCCAAGGGCTTCCGCCCGCTCATCAGCGTGGAGGAACTGGTGCGCGGCTTCGGCGTGCCGCATGAGCCGACCCTGGTGGGCTATGTGTTCGACGGCGCCTTCGCCCGCGCCAACCCCCAGACCGTGGCCGCCTTTGCCCGCGCCTCCCGCGCCACCAAGGCGGCGCTCGCCGGCGCCGATCCGGCTCGGACGGAGACCGCCTGGGCCGCCGCGCGACGGGAGATGCAGGCGCCGGACGAAGCTACCTTCGCTGCCCTCAAGGCCGGCTTCATCGCCGGCGTGCCGCGCCTGTCGCCGGCAGAGGACGAAGCGGCGGCGGCGCAGCTTTATGCGGTGCTGGCAAAGCTGGGCGGCGAGCGCCTGGTGGGGCCGGCGGCCGCCTTGCCGCCCGGCCTCTTCTTCGCGGCGGAGCGGGTGGCGCCATGAGATGCGTTCGATGAGATGTGCTTGATGAGACGCGGTTCATGAGGTTCCCCTGGTCCGGTGCCCTGGTGCGTGTCGGCTCGCTCACGGCTCTGCTGGCGCTGTGGCAGGCGGCGGCGAGCCTGGCCCACAGCCGTGCCCTGCCCACCCCCGAGGCGGTGCTCGCCTTCCTGTCGAAGGAGGCGGCGTCGGGAGACCTGTTTTCCAACCTTGCGGTGACGCTGGCGCGGGTGGCGGTGTCCTTCGTGGTGGCCATGGCGATCGGAACGGTGATCGGCGTTGCCTTCGGCCGCATGCGGCGGCTCGACCGGGTGTTCGACACCTGGCTGGTGGTGCTGCTGAACACGCCGGCCCTGGTCATCACCGTGCTCTGCTACATCTGGCTCGGCCTCACCGAGACGGCGGCAGTGCTGGCGGTGGCGCTCAACAAGATCCCCACCGTCGCCGTGCTGCTGCGGGAGGGCGCGCGGGCCCTGTCGCCGGAGCTGGACGAGATGGCCGGGGCCTTCCGCCTGTCCTTCCTCGACCGCATGCGCCATGTGGTGCTGCCGCAGCTTGAGCCGCACCTTGCAGGGGCGGCGCGCTCCGGGCTCGCCCTGGTGTGGAAGATCGTGCTGGTGGTGGAATTGCTGGGGCGGCCCAACGGGGTGGGCTATGCCATCTCCGTCTATTTCCAGCTGTTCGATGTGGCCGCCGTGCTGGGCTATTCGCTGGCCTTCATGGCCGTCATGCTGGCCATCGAATATGGCGTGCTGCAACCCTTCGAAGCCCACGCCCGGCGCTGGCGCCTTGAGGCCCGCTGACATGAGGTGCCACAGGTGAGCGCCGCCGAAAGCCTCCTTGAGGCCCGCATCACGGGGAAGACCTACCGGCGGCCCGATGGCGTTGCCATGGAAGCGGTGCGTGACCTCTCCCTCACCCTCGCGCGCGGGGAATTCGTGTGCCTCATCGGCCCCTCCGGGTGCGGCAAGACCACCACGCTGCGCATCCTCACCGGCCTCGACCGGGATTTTGAAGGCACGCTGGCGCCCGATCCGGCGCAGCTTGCCATCGGCATCGCCTTTCAGGAGCCCCGGCTCCTGCTGTGGCGGACGGTGGAGGAGAATATCCGCATCGTCCTGCCGCCGGCGCGGCGTGGGATGGATCTCAGCGTGCTTTTGGAGAGCTTCGGTCTGGCGGTGCATCGCGCCCGCTATCCCGGCGAGCTGTCGCTGGGGCTGGCGCGGCGGGTGTCGCTGGCCCGGGCACTGGCGGTGGAGCCCGATCTCCTGGTGCTGGACGAGCCCTTCGTCTCCCTTGATGCCCAGGCGGCGGTGGAGCTGCGGCGCTGCGTGATGCTGGCCGCAGAGCGCGAACACACGGGCGCGGCTGGCCGAATGGGCGTATTGATGGTGACGCACAATGTGCGCGAGGCGCTGCAGCTCGCCGACCGTCTGGTGCTGCTCGCGCCGCGCCCCACCTATATCCTCGAGGAGGTGCGCCTTGGCGTGCCGCGCGCGGCCCGTTCGCCGGACTGGATCGAGGCGGAGCGTGCCGCCCTCGCCGCCCGCTTTCCGGTCCTGAGCGAGGTTTAAGTCCAACACATCCCACGCAGATTGAGAAACAACGCACGCGCTCCGGGAGACGGCTCATGGCCCTGCGGTTGACCTTTCGCCCCTTGCGGCGGCTCGCCGCACTCCTGCTCTTCGCCGTGCCTGTTCATGCTGCGGCGCAACCGGAGACGGAGCCGTTCACGGTGAGCGAGGTGGCGCCCGGCGTGTTCGTGCATCAGGCGCCCTATGCGCTGGCTCTGCCGCGCAATCTCGGCTTCGTCGGCAATGCCGGCTTCATCATCGGGCGCGACGGCGTGGCGGTGATCGACACCGGCGGCAGCCTTGAGGCGGGGGAGCAATTGAAGGCCGCGATCCGGCAGAAAACGGCGCTGCCGGTGCGCTATGTCATCAACACCCACATGCATCCCGACCACGTGCTCGGCAATGCCGCGTTTGTCGGCCCCGGCGTGACTTTCATCGGCCACAGGAACCTGCCGGAGGCGCTCGCCGCCCGCGCCGAAGCCTATGTGTCCGCCACCGAGCGGCTGGTGGGGCCGGCAGCGGCCGGCACCCGCGTGGTGCTGCCCGACGAGACCGTCGCCGACGTGCGTGACATCGATCTCGGCGACCGGGTGCTGTGTCTGGAAGCCTGGCCCACCGCCCACACCGCCACCGACCTCACCGTGCTCGATATGACCACCGGAACCTGGTTCCTCGGCGATCTCCTGTTCCTCGGTCATGTGCCGGCGCTGGACGGCAAGGCGGCGGGATGGATCGCGCTGATCGAAGAGCTTAAGCGCCGTCCCGCCGCGCGCGCGGTGCCCGGACACGGCCCGGCCTCGGTGGCGTGGCCGCAGGCGGCCGAGCCCACGGAGCGCTATCTCAAGCGGCTGGTGGCCGATGTGCGCGTCATGGTGCAGGAGGGGCGCACCCTCTCGCAGGCGGCGCGGGAGGCGGGGCAAAGCGAGGCTGGAAACTGGCAGCTGTTCGACGATTTCAACGCCCGCAATGCCACCACCGCGTTCCACGAGATGGAGTGGGAATAAATTTTTCCTGTGGCAGCGCAGCCATTTTTGCAGTGCAAAATCTACGTATGGTTACTTCGCAGGTGCAGAACAAAACTCCGGGTGCGGCAGACATTTGGCGTATTGCGTCCGGAGAGAACATTGCTTACGTTCCTCTCAGCTTCGGCTTCAACAACTCCGTGCGGGGAACGCGGGGTTGGTTCGCAGGCCTGCGGGACGCCAGTCACCGCATGGCTTCATGGCATCACGCCGGTCGTGACACGCTGCCGAAGTAGATGGAGTCCCCCAAGGCGAAAACAACGCGCTCAGTGCGTTACCCGATCCACGTGGGTGGAGGCGGGCGCGCATCCATCGGAGGAAGCCCGGATGAGACGTCTTTTGGTTCTGACCGCCGCGGCGGTGGTCACGGCATTTGCCGGCGCGCCAGCACGCGCCAATGATAGTGTTCTGAAACTCACTCAAGATCCCAACCAGTGGGCGCTCCAGACCGGGGATTACGCCAACACGCGTTTTTCCAAGCTGAAGCAGATCACTGCGGACAACGTTGGCAAGCTCCAGGTTGCCTGGTCCTTCTCCACCGGCGTGCTGCGCGGCCATGAAGGCTCGCCGCTCGTGGTGGGCGACGTGATGTACGTGCACACGCCCTTCCCGAACATCGTCTATGCGCTCGATCTGAAGAACGAGGGCAAGATCATCTGGAAGTACGAGCCCAAGCAGGATCCGAACGTGATCCCGGTGATGTGCTGCGATACGGTCAATCGCGGTCTCGCCTATGCTGACGGCAAGGTGTTCCTGCATCAGGCCGACACCAAGGTGGTGGCCCTCGACGCCCAGAACGGCAAGGTGCTGTGGTCGGCGGTGAACGGCGATCCCAAGAAGGGTGAGACCAATACCGCGACCGTGATCCCGGTGAAGGACAAGCTCCTCGTCGGCATCTCCGGCGGCGAGTTCGGCGTGCGCTGCCACATGACGGCGTATGACCTGAACAGCGGCAAGCAGATCTGGCGCGCCTATTCCATCGGTCCGGACAGCGACATCCTCGTCGATCCCGAGAAGACCACGGAACTGGGCAAGCCGGTCGGCAAGGATTCTTCGCTGAAGACCTGGCAGGGCGACCAGTGGAAGACCGGTGGCGGCTGCACCTGGGGCTGGTATTCCTACGATCCCCAGACCAACCTCGTCTATTACGGCTCCGGCAACCCCTCCACCTGGAACCCCAAGCAGCGTCCCGGCGACAACAAGTGGTCCATGACCGTGTTCGCCCGCGATGCCGACACGGGCGTCGCCAAGTGGGTGTACCAGATGACCCCCCACGACGAGTGGGACTATGACGGCGTCAACGAGATGATCCTGGTCGATCAGAAGATCGACAACAAGGATCGCTCGCTCCTCGTCCATTTCGACCGCAACGGCTTCGGCTACACGCTGGACCGCAAGACCGGCGAACTGCTGGTGGCCGAAAAGTACGACCCCGCCGTGAACTGGGCCACCAAGGTGGACATGGACCGCAACAGCCCGACCTACGGTCGTCCGCTGGTTGTGGGCCGCTACTCCACCGAGAAGGGCGGCGAGGACACCAACACCACCGGCATCTGCCCGGCGGCGCTTGGCACCAAGGACCAGCAGCCCGCGGCCTTCTCGCCTGACACCGGCCTGTTCTACGTGCCCACCAACCACGTGTGCATGGACTACGAGCCGTTCCGCGTGAGCTACACCCCGGGCCAGCCCTTCGTGGGCGCCACGCTCTCCATGTTCCCGGCGCCGAACAGCCACGGTGGCATGGGCAACTTCATCGCGTGGGATGCCCGCCAGGGCAAGATCGTGTGGTCCAACAAGGAGCAGTTCTCCGTGTGGTCCGGCGCGCTCGCCACCGCTGGCGGCGTGGTCTTCTACGGCACCCTCGAAGGCTACCTGAAGGCGGTTGACGCCAAGACGGGCAAGGAACTCTACAAGTTCAAGACCCCGTCCGGCATCATCGGCAACGTGATGACCTACACCCACCAGGGCAAGCAGTATGTGGCCGTGCTCTCGGGCGTCGGCGGCTGGGCCGGCATCGGCCTCGCGGCCGGCCTCAACGACCCCAACGCCGGCCTCGGCGCTGTGGGTGGCTATGCGGCCCTGAGCAACTACACTGCTCTCGGCGGCCAGCTCACGGTGTTCGCCGTCCCCTGACGGGACGGACGGCCTGAAGCGCGACTGACGCGTTCCGGATGACAGGATCTCCGGCGCGTCCCCAGAAGGACCGGCACGCCCCTAGATACAGGCGGCGTGCCGGTCCCGAAATCGGCACCGCATTCAAGGTTGGAACCCAGTCGGACGCGTTAGAGCGTGATCTGATCAGATGAAACAATCTGATCAGTGAATCGCCCTCTAACTCTGAGAAACGAGAACGCGTTTTCCGATCGGCTTGCGGTGCAGGCGGATCGGCGCGTGCTCGGGCGCGCCGATGCACCTCCTCGCGCGTGCTTTGGCGCCTTTGCATTGGAGAGCGAGGGACGGAACGCCGCTGCGGCGCCGGCTCTAGCCCTTCGTCTGCCCTTTTGGAGAGATCGTGTGGTTTCAACAGTCAATCTGAAGCGCGCCGGCGTTTTCTTCTTCGCCGCGTTCAGCTTTCAAGTGGTCGGCGCCAGCCTGCCCGCGTTCGCGGAATTCACCCCTCCGGGTGACCCGAAGCCGGTGAAGGAAGAGGACGGCAAATATTTCGATGCCTCCGGCGCTCCCACCTACAACGTCAAGCCTGACGGCACGGTGGATTGGTTCACCTATTCCGGCTACCGGCGCTATCACGCCGAATGCCATGTCTGCCATGGCCCCGACGGCATGGGCTCCACCTATGCGCCGGCCCTTATCGATTCGGTCAAGGCCATGAACTTCGACCAGTTCAGCGAAGTGGTGGTGGGCGGCCGGCAGAACATCAGCAGCGGCAACGACAAGGTCATGCCGTCCTTCGGCCTGAACAAGAATGTGATGTGCTACCTGGACGACATCTACGTCTACTTGCGCGCCCGTTCGAACGATGCACTGGGCCGCGTGCGTCCCGCGAAGCGGGATGACAAGACGCAGGGAACCACCGATGCGGAAAAAGCCTGCCTCGGCGAGTAGCCGGGCCCCGGCGACCAAGGAGCGTTTCGCCGCGCTCCTCGCCTCCTTCGCCACCGGTGCGCTGGCCGCGATCCTGCTGCTGAGCGCCTCGGGGGCGCGCGGCCAGCAGATCCCCGACCAGGTGTCGGCGGACGCGCTCAGGGTCTGCGCCGACCCGGCGAACATGCCTTATTCCAACATGGCGGGAGAGGGGTTCGAGAATAAGATCGCCGCCATCGTGGCGGACGAGCTGAAGGTCCCGGTGCGCACCTATTTCATGCCGCAGGGTCCCGGCTTCGTGCGCAACACCCTCGGCCGGCGGCTGTGCGACGTGGTCATCGGCTATGCCGCTGGGGCCGACCCGGTGCTGCATACCAATCCCTATTACCAGTCGGTCTATGTGCTGGTGGTGAAGGCCGGGGGCCGCTTCGACGGTGTCGAGCAATTGTCCGATCCGCGCCTCAAGGAGGCCCGGCTCGGCGTCATGGCGGCGACCCCACCGGCGGACCACATGCTCGAATATGGCTTGCTGCCCAAGGCGCGGACCTATTCGCTTCTGGTGGACCGCCGCTTCGCCTCGCCCGCGCAGGACATGCTGGACGACCTCGCCAAAGGCGAGATCGACGGCGCGCTGCTGTGGGGCCCCACCGCCGGCGCCTTCGCCGCGCAGTCGCCGACGCCGCTCAAGGTGGTGCCGCTGCTGAAGGAAGCTGAGCGGCCGGCCATGACCTATCGCATCACCATGGGCGTGCGGCCCACCGATCATGCCTGGAAGCAGACCCTCAACACCGTGCTGCGCAAGCGCGCCGCGGACATCGAGAAGGTGCTGCTCGCCGCCCATGTGCCCCTCGTCGATGACGACGGCGCGCTCATCACCGCCGCAGCGCCGGCCGGGGACACGAGGATCGGCCAGTGACACCAGGGGGCGCGGCAACGGCTGCCGTCGGCGGAATTGCCCGTGCCGCGTTGGCGGCCTTCTGCGTCGTGGCGTGCCTTTCCATTTCCATCGCCGCCGCCGAGGAGGCGCCGCCGGAGCCGGCGGACTATCGGCTTGAGGCCTATCGCGCGCCGACGCCGGCCACCCTCGCCGGCGCCAAGGTGTTGGACACGGACGCCGCCGCCGAACTCTGGCGCGCCGGCACCGCCGCCTTCATCGACGTGCTGCCGCGCCCGCCCAGGCCCGCCGGCCTGCCCGCCGGGACGGTGTGGCGCGATCCGCCCCATGACAGCATTCCCGGCGCCATGTGGCTGCCCAACGTTGGCTTCGGCGCCCTCAACGCTGACACCGAGGCCTATTTCCGCGCCGGGCTGGACGCCGCCAGTCGCGGCGATGTGAACGCACCCCTCGTCATCTTCTGCCAGCGTCAGTGCTGGATGTCGTGGAACGCGGCGAAGCGGGCGCTGGAAGACGGCTATCGCAATGTCGCCTGGTTTCCGGAAGGAACCGACGGCTGGTCGCAGGCAGGCCTTCCGCTCGTGCCCGCAACGCCCCGTCCCTGATCCGGCACCCTTGATCCGGCATAAGGAGGAACCGCCATGATGCGCCGCTCTCCATCCCGCACCGCCGGCCGGGCGGGCCTTGTCGCGCTGGCGCTGTGCGCCGTGCTGCCCGGTGCCGGCCCGGCCTTGGCGCAGGCGCCAGAAGCCGCCCAGGGGGCTGCCACTGAACCGAACCGCGAGTCCGCCTCTCGGGAGGCCACCTGGGCCTCCATCCGGCCCGATCTCTTCCCGGGCAAGGCCATCGCAGACGCTGGCGCCATCGTCCAGCTCGACGCGCCGGGCCGGGCGGAGGATGCCGCCCTCGTCCCCATCACCATCCAGCTCGCCTTGCCGGTGGGCGATCCGCGCACGCTGAAGGCGGTGACGCTCGTGGTGGACGAGAACCCCGCGCCCATGGCCGGCCGCTTCACCCTGGCCGAGGGCACGCGGGACTTCTCCTTGTCGCTGCGGGTGCGGGTGAATTCCTATTCCTTCGTCCGCGCGGTGGCGGAGACCAGCGACGGCGCCTTGCTGATGACCAAGGCCTACGTGAAGGCGGCGGGCGGCTGCTCCGCGCCGGCCACCAAGGATACGGCGGATTCCATCGCCCATGTGGGCGAGATGCGCTTCCGCTCGTTCGCCGCCACCGGCCGGCCTGAAGCCCAGGTGCAGATCCGCCATCCCAACTTCTCCGGCCTCCAGATCGATCCGGAGACGCGCGGCTACACCCCGGCCTGGTTCGTGCGCGAGGTGGAGGTGAAGCAGGGCGAGAAGCTGATCTTCGCCATGGAGGGCGGCATCTCCATCAGCGAGGACCCCACCTTCCGCTTCAGCTACACGCCCTCATCGGATCAGGTGAGCGTCCGCGCCGAGGATACCGAAGGCAAGGTCTTCACCCGCACCTTTCCGGGCGGAGGCAGCTGAAGGGGACCTGAGGTTTTGAGGTCGTCGTCTCGCCGAGGGACGGTGGGAACCCCCCTCGCACGCGGGAGAGGGGGGCGTTAGCTTCTGAAGGCGGCCACCCTCACCGCGCGGTCTGGCGGGTGGGGCGGTAGGCGGACTGGTCGATGCCGTGGCGGCGCAGCTTGTCGTAGAAGGTCTTGCGCGGAATGCCGAGGGCCGCCACCGTGGCCTGGATGTCGCCCTGGTTGGCTTCCAGCGCGGCGCGGATCTCGCCGGCCTCGAAACGGTCCACCCGCTCCGGAAGCGTGCCGTCCGTCAGCCCGCCCGGCGCGCCCAGATCCGCCCCGACGTCCGCCGTGAGGTCGTCCACCAGCCCCAGTGCCACCCGCTCGGCATAATGCACCAGCTCGCGCACGTTGCCGGGCCAGTCGTGCTCGGCCAGATGCTTGCGCACGGCGGCGTCGAGCTCCGGCGGCGGCCGGTTGAAGCGCTCGGCCGCGCGGGCGAGGAAATGGCCGAACAGCAGCGGCACGTCCGCCCGCCGCTCCCGCAGGGCGGGAATCCGCACGCCGGCCACGTGCAGGCGATAATAGAGGTCCTCCCGGAAGGCGCCCTGGCGCACCAGCGCCGGCAGGTCCACCTTGGAGGCGGCTACCACGCGGATGTCCACGCGCCGGGTGTCGTTGGTGCCGAGCGGCGCGATCTCGCGGGCTTCCAGAACCCGCAGCAGCTTCACCTGCAAGGCTGGCGACATGGCCTCGATCTCGTCGAGAAAGAGGGTGCCGCCATTGGCGTGCTCGATGCGCCCGACCCGCTTCTTGAGCGCGCCGGTGAAGGCGCCGGCCTCGTAGCCGAACAATTCGCTCTCGATGACGTTTTCCGGCAGCGCGCCGCAATTGACCGCGACGAACGGCCGTGCGGCGCGGCGGCTCCAGCGGTGGAGCGCATTCGCCACCACCTCCTTGCCGGAGCCGGTCTCGCCCTCCACCAGCACGTCTACGTCGGCATCGGCGATCTGGCGTAGCATCTGGCGCATGCGCGCCATCACCGGGGTGGTGCCCAAAAGGGGCATGTCCTCGCTTGCCGCCTCCACCGAGCGCTTCAGGTCGCGGTTTTCCAGCACCAGGCGCCGGCGGTCGAGGGCGTGGCGCACGCTGGTGAGGAGGCGGTCGTTGGCATAGGGCTTGGCGAGGAAATCGTAGGCGCCCTCGCGCATGGCATCCACCGCCATGGCGATGTCGCCGTGGCCGGTGATGAGGATGACCGGCAGGTCGGGATCAATCCGCCGCAGCCGCCGGAACAATTCCAGCCCGTCGATCCCCGGCATGCGCACGTCGCTGACCACGACGCCGGGAAAGTCGGCGCCGATCTCCTCCAGCGCGGCCAGCGCCGAGCCGTAGCCGGTGACGGTGAGGTCGGCCAGCATCAGCGCCTGCACATTGGCGGCGCGCAGCAGGTCGTCATCGTCGATGAAGGCGACATCGCTCATGAGGTTGCCTCGGATGCCCTTGGTAAGGTGATGGTGAAGACGGCGCCGCCCGCATTGGCCACGGCCAGCGTACCGCCGGATTCGGTGATGATGTCCTTGGAGATGACGAGGCCCAGCCCCAGCCCCTGCGTCTTGGTGGTGGTGAAGGGCAGGAACAGCGCCCCCAGCACTTCCGGCGGCAGTCCGGGGCCGTTGTCGGCCACCGTGACCACCACCTTGTCCGCGCCCGTGGCGGAGGCGATGCGGATCTCGCCGTCGCGGCGGGTGTCGAGGGCTTCCGCGGCATTCTGGATGAGGTTGACGAACACCTGCTCCAGCCGGACGCGGTCGCCCGTCACCTGCACTTCCGGCACGTCGAGGTCGACCTTCAGGGTGATGTCGTTCTGCAGCAGCCGATAGCGCAGCAGCAGCAGCGCCCCGTCCACCACGGTGCCCAGCCCCACCGGTTCGAGGCGCGCGGCGGATTTGCGGGCGAAGGCGCGCAATTCGCCGGTGATGGCGCCGATGCGCTCGGTGAGCGCGGCGATGGTCGCGAGATTCTCCACCGCCGGACCGGTCTGGCCTTGCGCCAGGAAGGCGCGGGAATTCTCGGCGAAGGTGCGGATGGCCGCCACCGGCTGGTTCACCTCATGGGCGACGCCGGCCGCGATCTGGCCCAGCACCGCGAGCTTGGAGGCCTGCACCAGTTCGTCTTGCAGGGCATCGATGGCAAGGCGGGAGCGGCGGCGCTCCTCCATCTCCGTGCGCAGCTGGGCGTTGGCGGCGCTCAGCTCGGTGGTGCGGTCGGCGACCCGGGCCTCCAGCTCGCGCCGGGCTTCCGCCTCCTGCGCCTCGGCGCGGGCGCGGCGGCGACGGCGGGTGCGCCATAGCCCCGCCGAGCCGATGGCGACCACCCCGAGCAGGGCGGCGGAGGTGCGCGCCGCGGTGCCAGCGAGGTTGGTGGTGGCGGCGGTGGGTGCGAGCACCGACAGGGTCCAGTCGGTGGTGGGCACGGGCAGGGAGGATTCGAGGAAATCCTCCCGCTTGGCCTGGCCGGGCAACCGCACCCGCTTCACCGCCGGATCGGCGGCGGTGGGGTCGAGGTCGAGCAGTTCGAGGGGCGAGTCACCGAACTGGAGGCTTTCGCGGATGGCCTCACGCTCCACCTTGTCGAGGGGGCGGGTGGTGCGGAAGCGGAAGCCGGGCACGCTGGAGATGAGCACGATGTGGCGGGCATCGGTGACGAAGGTGGGCTCGGCGAAGCGCCGCCACTCGTCCTCCAGCGCGTCGAACTCGGCCTTCAGCACCAGCACGCCGATGGGCACGCCGTCCGCCTCCACCCGCTGGGCGAGATAGAGGCCCGGACGGCGGCTGACGGTGCCGAAGGCGAAATGCTCGGCCCGGCCCTGCGCGAGGGCGAGGCGGAAATAGGGGCGGAAGCCGTAGTCGCTGTTCAGGAAGCTCTCGGGGGTGCGGTAGTTGCTCGCCACGATGGTGTGGCCGTCGGCATCGATGAGGTAGATGACCCCGGTGCGGATGCTGGCGGCCAGATGCTCGAACCGCGTGTTCAGGGCGTCGATGCGCGCCGCGTTGCCGATCTCCAGCGCCCGGCGCACGTCCGGGTCCTGGGCCAGGGCGAGGGGCAGGGAGCGCTGCTTCTCGATCTCGGAGCGCAGCACCGCCACGCGCAGGGCGGCGGCGGTGGCCGCGCTCGACTCCACCTGGGCGAGGGCCCAGCGGCGCGCGGCATAGTCGGCCACCCGGTCGAGGCCCAGCAGAGTGAGGGCGATGGCCGCCACCACCCCCGCCGCCACGAGGATGGGCCGCCGGCGCGCCGGACGATCCGCGCTGGGAGACGCGTCCACTCCCGTTTCCTCATCTCGATGTGTGCGATTTTCCGCACGTGATTGAGGGCGAGAGTGCATCCATCCGCACGCCGAGTCGAGCCCGATTCCCGACCTCAGAGAAATTATCGATGGTTCGCAATGGCCTAACAAAGATGCGCGTGTAACGCAGGACTGGCATGCAGCTTGCGCAAGAGGGGACGTACCCGGCGTCCTGCGCCATCCTGTCAACGAAGCATCCGGCGTCCGCAGTGCCCATCGCAAGAGGCACCCGGCCCCGGCGGAGGAACTCTCCAATGGCCCATGCAATTCCCGCCGCGGCGGTGCCGGCGCATCCTCGCAAATTCTACCACCACCTGTATTTCCAGGTCATCATCGCCATTATCGCGGGCATCCTGCTCGGCCATTTCTACCCGGATGTGGGCGCCAGCCTGAAGCCGCTCGGCGACGCCTTCATCAAGCTCGTCAAGATGGTGATCGCCCCGGTCATCTTCCTCACCGTGGTCACCGGCATTGCCGGCATGCGGGACCTCGCCAAGGTCGGGCGCGTGGCCGGCAAGGCCATGATCTACTTCATCACCTTCTCCACCCTGGCGCTGCTGATCGGCCTCGTGGTGGCGAACGTGGTGCAGCCCGGCTCGGGCCTCAACATCGATCCCAAGTCGCTGGATCCCAAGGCGGTGGCCGGCTATGCGGCGCAGGCCCATGATTCCACCATCATCGGCTTCCTGATGAACATCATCCCGACGACGCCCATCTCGGCGCTCGCCTCGGGCGACATCCTGCAGGTGCTGTTCTTCGCCGTGCTGTTCGGCATCGCCCTGGGCGGCGTCGGCGAGGCCGGCGAGCCGGTGATGAAGATCCTGAACTCGGCCTCGGCGGCCATGTTCCGGCTGGTGGCGATCCTGATGAAGGCGGCCCCCCTCGGCGCGTTCGGCGCCATGGCCTTCACCATCGGCAAATACGGCATCGGCTCGGTGGCGAACCTCGCCATGCTGATCGTCACCTTCTACATCACCGCGGCGCTGTTCATCTTCGTGGTGCTGGGCCTGGTGGCGCGCTACAACGGCTTCTCCCTGTGGAAGCTGTTGAAGTATATCCGCGAGGAACTGCTCCTCGTGCTCGGCACCTCCTCCTCTGAAGCCGCCCTGCCGGGCCTGATGCTGAAGATGGAACGCGCCGGCTGTGCCAAGTCGGTGGTGGGCCTCGTGATCCCCACGGGCTACTCGTTCAACCTCGATGGCACCAACATCTACATGACGCTGGCGGCCCTGTTCATCGCGCAGGCCACCGGCATACACCTGTCGTTCGAGGAACAGATCCTGCTGCTTCTGGTGGCCATGCTCTCGTCCAAGGGCGCGGCGGGCATCACCGGCGCCGGCTTCATCACCCTCGCCGCCACCCTCTCGGTGGTGCCGAGCGTGCCGGTGGCGGGCCTCGCCCTCATCCTCGGCATCGACCGCTTCATGTCCGAGTGCCGGGCCATCACCAACTTCATCGGCAATGCGGTGGCCACCATCGTCGTCGCCCGCTGGGAAGGCGAGCTGAACAAGGACCAGCTCAGCCGTGCCCTCAACGGCGAGCACTTCTCCCTCGAGGACGAGCTGGAGACCACCGGCACCCCGGCCATCGCGGCCGAGTGAGCAGGCCCTGATGACATCTGGCGGGCTCCGCCTCTCCGCGGAGAGGCGGGCGGGGGCCCGCCGGATCAGGACCGCAAGGTCCGTCACCGCCTCCCCTCAGGGGAGGCGGTTTCTGTTTGCGGACGGCATGCGCATGCGCCGCCTTGACGGCTGACGGGCGCCGGTGACATCGAAGGCTCCGACAGAATGGGGCCGCACGTCATGACGGAGCAGGGCGCGCCACGCGCGCAGGAGACGGGCGCGCAGGAGACGGGCGCGCAGGAGACGGGCGAACACCGGACAGGTGCACCTCCCGGCTCGCCCGGCGAAGTATTCGGTGCCTTCCTCAAGCTCGGCCTCACCTCCTTCGGCGGCCCTGTCGCCCATCTCGGCTATTTCCGCGACGAGCTGGTGCTGCGCCGTCGCTGGATGGACGATGCCGCCTATGGCGATCTCGTCGCCCTGTGCCAGTTCCTGCCCGGCCCCGCCTCCAGCCAGCTCGGCTTCACGCTCGGCCTGCTGCGCGGCGGCGGGCTGCTCGGCGGGCTGGCCGCCTGGGCCGGCTTCACCCTGCCCTCTGCCATCGCGTTGACAGGCTGCGCGCTGGGCGCGGCGAGCCTTGCCGGGACCGACGGCGTGCTGCATGGCCTCAAGCTGGTGGCCGTGGCCGTGGTGGCGCAGGCGGTTTGGGGGATGACCCGCACCCTGACGCCGGATCGCGACCGCGCCGGCATCGCCCTTGCCGCCCTCGCCCTCGTGGTGTTCGCCGGCAGTGCCCTGGGGCAGGTGGTGGCCATCGCGCTGGGCGCCCTCGCCGGACTCGTCCTGTGCGCCGAGGCGCCGCCCGTGCGCGGGAGTGTATCGGGTCCCGAGCCGACCCTGTCGGTGCCGCTGACGCGGCGCACCGGCGCGCTCCTGCTGGCGCTGTTCGCGGTGCTGCTGGTGGTGCCACCGGTGATCGCGGCGGCGAGCCACGTGCAGGCCCTGGCCCTGTTCGATGCCTTCTACCGCTCCGGCGCGCTGGTGTTCGGCGGCGGCCACGTGGTGCTGCCGCTGCTCCAGGCCGAGGTGGTGGCGCCCGGCTGGGTCTCCGCCTCCACCTTCCTCGCTGGCTATGGCCTTGCGCAGGCGGTACCCGGCCCGCTCTTCACCTTCGCCGCCTATCTCGGTGCGGCCATGGGGCCTGAGCCCAACGGCATCGCGGGAGCTGCCATCGCGCTCGTCGCCATCTTCCTGCCGGGCCTGCTGCTGGTGACCGGCATGCTGCCGTTCTGGGACCAGCTGCGGCGGCGAACCGGCGCCCAGGCCGCCATGCGCGGCGCCAATGCGGCGGTGGTGGGCCTCATCGGGGCGGCGCTCTACAGCCCGGTGTTCACCGGCGCGGTATTCGATGCGCCGGATTTCGTGGCGGCGGTGGGCGGTTTCCTGCTGCTCACGGTGTGGCGCGTGCCGCCGCTGGCGGTGGTGGTGCTGCTCGCGGGTGCCGGGGTCCTGCTCGCCTGATCCGATCCGAAGGCCAGTGAGCTTTGCTCATGGACCTTTGTTCAAGCCCGAGTGGCGCCCGGCTCCGGCCATTGCCGGACCGGATTCAAGATCTGCAATTCGGGAGCCCCAAGTTGGGGAGCGTGACCCACTTGGCACCAACTGAAGACCGGGGCCGAGGTCTGAGGTCCGCTCAGCGGCGACGGCGCTGGCGCGCGCGCTGGTCCTCGAGCTTCAGGCGTACCGTGTCGAGGGCGCGGATGGTGTCTTCCAGACGCTTGGCGATGGCGCGCCGGATCTTGGCGGTGGCGTCCGGGAAGCGCTCCAGCATGGCGACGAAAGCGGTGCGCGGGATCTTCAGCAGCTGGACCTCGTCCTCGGCCACCGCGGTGACCGGGCGGGGCGTCGGCACGATGAGGGCGGTCTCGCCGATGAGGGTGCCGGGGCCGACCTCTTTCAGGAGGCGCGGCGCGTCCGCCTTGCGGTCGTCCACCAGGCGGATGCGGCCGGAGACCACCACATAGGCGCATTCGGCGATCTCGCCCATGCGGAACAGGGTGGTGCCCTTGGCCAGGGTCTCGGTGCGTGCGTCGGCCGCCAGCAGGCGCAGCGCCTCGCTGTTCAGCATGTCGAAGGTGGCGACTGACCGAAGCAGCGCGATGTCCCTCTCAATGCTCACCGACGGGGTTTCCTCACTTCGTTGGAGCCGCAGGGATGCTGGACGCGCATCCCCAGGGCTCAGGGCACCAGCTTGTAGCCGCCGGCCTGGGTTGCGAGCAGGGTGGGGTTGGAGGGATCGGGCTCGATCTTCTGGCGCAGGCGGTAGATGTGGGTTTCCAGAGTATGGGTGGTGACCCCGGAATTATAACCCCACACTTCCTGCAGCAGGGTCTCGCGGGGCACCGGCGTCTTCCCGGCGCGGTAGAGATAGCGCAGGATCGCCGTCTCCTTCTCGGTCAGGCGGATCTTGGAGCCGCGATCGGTCAGCAGCAGCTTGGCGCCGGGCCGGAAGGAATAGGGGCCGATGGCGAACACCGCGTCTTCGCTCGCCTCGTGGGAGCGCATCTGCGCTCGCAGGCGCGCCAGCAGCACGGCGAAGCGGAACGGTTTGATGATATAGTCGTTGGCCCCGGCCTCGAGGCCCAGGATGGTGTCGCTGTCGGTGTCGTGCCCGGTGAGCATGAGAATGGGCGCCTTGAAGCCCGAGCGCCGCATCAGGCGCACCGCCTCGCGCCCGTCCATGTCGGGCAGGCCCACATCCATGATGACGAGATCGATGGCGCCGTTCTTCGCCAGTTCCATGGCGCCGGCGGCGGTCTCGGCGGGCACCGGTTCGAACTCGTCCTGGAGCGCGAGCTGTTCGATCAGGGCGTCGCGCAGCTCCGGGTCGTCTTCGACCACCAGGATTTTCCACGCATTGGGCATTCAATTCCTCCTGCGCCCTTGCAGGCGCGCGAATCGCGCAAGTAGAGCATGCCCATGGCTTGACGCAAATTTCCATCCATGGACGGGCGTCGGGGGGTATTACACTACGTCATGAGGGAGCGATATCCTGTGGGCATCTCCCAAGTCAGCGTCAGGCGACGCCCCGGCACCCGCCATGAGGGCATTTTGCGCTGCGGCAGCCTCGCCCTTCCGGTGGCGCTTGGCCGCTCCGGCATCGCCTTCGACAAGCGCGAGGGCGACGGGCGGACCCCCGCGGGGCGGTGGCGGATCCTGCGTCTGCTCTACCGGCCTGACCACGGCCCACGCCCGGTCACGCGCCTGCCTTGCCGCGCGCTGAAGCCGAGCGACGGCTGGTGCGACGAGGCCGCCGACCGTCGCTACAACCAGCCCGTCACGCTGCCCATGGGCGGTTCCCGCAAGGTTTCCCATGAGCGCATGTGGCGGGACGATGGGCTCTACGATCTGGTGATGGTGCTCGATCACAACACCCGCCCGCGGGTGGCGGGGCGGGGCTCGGCGGTGTTCGTCCATCTGGCCCGTCCCGGCTTCCGGCCCACCGAGGGCTGCGTGGCCTTGAGGCGGGCCGATATGCTGCGCCTGCTGGCCCGGCTGTCCCGCGCATCCCGGATGGTCATCGAGGCGTGAGGGGCGGCGGCGTCTCAGTTTTGAAATCGGCTGCTTTGACTGCCCCCACCCTGTGTTCTGCCCCGGTGCCATGCCCCCTCCCCACCCCTCCCCCGCAGGCGGGCGAGGGAGTTGGCCGGCGCATTTCTTTCAAACCGAGACACGGCGCCGGCCTGCTCGCGCCTTTCCGGGGCGTCGGACTGGGTGCTATATGAATCGTTCTAAAATGCGCGTCTGCTTCACCGCGCCGCGCGCACACCCCACAACGCCAGGGATGCCATGCCCTCCTCTTCGCCACGCCATGCGGACCTGTCGCCGCCGCGGGTCGGCCTGTTCTGCACTTGCCTCGTGGACATGATTCGGCCCTCCATCGGGTTCGCAGCGGCCAAGCTGCTGGAGGATGCCGGCTGCGACGTGGACGTTCCGGCGCAGACCTGCTGCGGCCAGCCCGCCTTCAATTCCGGCGACCGTGCCACCGCCCGCGCGCTGGCCGAGCAGGTGATCGCGGCGTTCGAGAATTTCGATTATGTGGTCGCCCCGTCCGGCTCCTGCGCCGGCATGATCAAGGCTCATTATCCCGAGCTGTTCGCCGGCGAGCCGGACTGGGCCTCGCGGGTGGATCGCTTCTGCGCCAAGGTCCACGAACTGGTGTCGTTCCTGGTGGACGTGCGCGGGGTGACGCGGGTGGAGGCCGCCTATGACGGCACCGTCACCTATCACGACAGCTGCTCCGGCCTGCGTGAGCTGGGGGTGAAGGACCAGCCGCGCGCGCTGCTCGCCTCGGTGGAGGGGCTGACCTTGTCCGAGATGGCGGACGCCGACACCTGCTGCGGCTTCGGTGGCACCTTCTGCGTGAAATATCCGGATGTCTCCAACGCCATCGTGGAGAAGAAGGCGGCCAACATCGCCGCTTCGGGGGCGGACACGCTTCTGGCGGGGGATCTGGGCTGCCTCATGAACATGGCCGGCAAGCTCCAGCGCCAGGGCCGTCCCGTGGTGGCGCGCCATGTGGCCGAGGTGCTCGCGGGCATGGGCGACGCCCCCGCCCTCGGCGAGCCGGCTGCGGAGAAAACCCCATGAGCGTCGAGATCACCTCGCCCCGCTTCAAGGACAACGCGAAGCATGCCCTCGCCGACGTGCCGCTGCAGGCGGCGCTGTCCAAGGTCGGCCCCGGGTTCATCGGCAAGCGGACGGCGGCGGCGGAAAAGCTGCCCGAGTTCGACGCCCTGCGCGACTCGGCGCGGGACATCAAGAACCACACGCTGGCCCACCTCGACCTCTATCTGGAGCGCTTCGAGGAGAAGGTGAAGGCGGCCGGCGGCCATGTGCATTTCGCCGTGGACGCGGCCGAGGCCCGGGACATCGTAACGAAGATCTGCCGCGACCTCGGCGCCAGGACCGTGACCAAGGGCAAGAGCATGATCTCGGAGGAGATCGGCCTCAACGATCACCTCTCCGCCGCCGGCATCGAGCCGGTGGAGACGGATCTCGGCGAATATCTCATCCAGATCCGGGGCGAGGCGCCGTCCCACATCATCGCCCCCGCCATCCACCTCAACAAGGAGCAGGTGGAGGAGGATTTCCGCCGCGTCCACGCGCACCTCGCCCCCGAGCGCAATCTCTCCGAGCCCACGGCCCTGCTCGCCGAGGCGCGGGGCGAGCTGCGCCAGAAGTTCCTGGTGGCGGACGTGGGCATCACCGGCGCCAACTTCCTGGTGGCGGAGACCGGCACCTCCATCATCGTCACCAACGAGGGCAACGGCGACCTCACCCAGACCCTGCCCAAGGCCCACGTCGTGCTCGCCTCGCTGGAAAAGCTGGTGCCGACGCTGGAGGACGTGAGCCAGCTGCTGCGCGTGCTGGCCCGCTCGGCCACCGGGCAGGAGATGAGCGTTTACACCACCTTCTCCACCGGCCCCCGCCGTCCCGGTGACCCGGACGGGCCGGGCGAATATCACGTGGTGATTCTCGACAACGGCCGCTCCGGCATGCTCGGCGGCCCGCTGAAGGAGATGCTGCGCTGCATCCGCTGCGGCGCCTGCATGAACCATTGCCCGGTCTACCATGCGGTGGGCGGGCATGCGTATGGCTGGGTCTATCCCGGCCCCATGGGATCGGTTTTGACCCCCGCGCTCATCGGCATCGAGAAGGGCGCGAACCTGCCCAACGCCTCCACCTTCTGCGGCCGCTGCGAGGAGGTGTGCCCGGTGCGCATCCCGCTGCCCAAGCTGATGCGACACTGGCGGGAGAAGGAGTTCGAGCGGCACCTCACGCCCGCGCCCCAGCGCTACGGGCTTGCGGTGTGGGGCTTCTTCGCGCGGCGCGGCTGGCTTTACCGGCCGGCGACGGGCCTTGCCATGAAGCTGCTTTCCGTCCTCGGCCGCAAGAAGGGGCGCTTCGCCGCGCTGCCACTCGCCGGCGGCTGGACCGGCCATCGCGATTTCCCCGCGCCCGAGGGCGGCACCTTCCAGGCCCAGTGGCGCGCCCAGCGGGCCGCGCGCACGACCCGGCAGGCCAACAGGGACGCCAACAGGGACACCCGTTCATGACCTCTTCCCGCGACACGGTCTTCGCCTCGGTCCGCCGCGCGCTGGGTGTCACCTCGCAGGAGGCGCCGCGCCGGCAGGAGGTGGACGGGCGGCTTGCCGGCCATCCGCGCGGCCTTGTGCCCGCCCGCGCCCAGCTTCCGCCGGCCGAGCGCCTCGCCCTGTTCAAGGACATGGTGGTGGCGGCTGCCGCCAGCATCGATCATCTGCCGAGCGCGGAGGATGTGCCCGGCGCGGTCGCGGCCTATCTGCGCGGTCGCAACCTGCCGCCCACCATCCTGCGCGGCGGCGATGCCCGGCTGGCGTCGCTGCCGTGGGAACGCGAGCCCAATCTCGACGTGTGGATCGGAGCCTCCGACGGGCGCCAGCTCGCCGGCCTGTCCCACGCCTTCGCCGGGGTGGCGGAATCCGGCACGCTGGTGATGCTGTCGGGTCCGGACAATCCGAGCACGCTGAACCTTCTGCCGGACCATCACCTGGTGGTGGTGGATGCCGCCGACGTGGCTGGCGATTATGAGAGCGTGTGGACACGCGTGCGCGAGCGCTTCGGGCAGGGGGAGATGCCGCGCACGGTGAACTGGATCACCGGGCCGTCGCGCTCCGCCGACATCGAGCAGACGCTGCTGCTGGGCGCCCACGGTCCGCGCAGCCTGCATGTTCTGCTGGTGGGCGGCGCCTGACGCCGGAGATCGGGGAAACGCGGGCCGCCAGGCCGCAGGCACATCTCGCGAACTCAAGCCTGCGAGATGTGCGCTAACTCATTATTCTAGGGAAGTTTTCCAGAACAGATCCGACGAACTGCCGCTGAAGCGGCTCAGCCCGCGAGCCCCCGCACCCACATGCCCACGGCGACCCCGACGGGGACGCTGACGAGAACGGCGGTCGCGATAGTGAAATGCCCGCCGAAGACGAGGCCCATCACCGCGCCGGAGATGGCCGACAAGGCGGCTACGATCAGCACGCTGCCTGGGGGGCGCGAATCGGGCGCTTCCGGTTCCGGCCGCCGCGCCAGACGCTCGCGCTTCAGCTCGGTATCCAGCCGCAGGTTCGCGAGAACCTGAAGGTCAGGAGGAAAACCGCGCCCATCGCGGTGTACGATCAAGCCTGTGAGATGTGCGTTCACGCTCTTGTCCTCACCGCGAGACGTTTTAGGTCGAAGATCGAAGGTATACAACCTGCATGGGTGGATGGGGGTGTATCCATACCTACATTCAAATTTACCTAACGTCCCATTCCGCGCGCTCCTGATGCAGGCGGGCCACGCAAGTGGCGAAAAGTGCAGCCCTTGCCCGAGGTTGTGCGCCGGATAACCGATCCGCAGTTGCTCGCCTCGTATTTTGGCGGCAGAACTCGGTCACCATCAAGGACGGTGCCATCATGAAGTCTGGCTTGCGCTTCGCTCAGGCGCTGCTCGCAGCGATCATCGTATTCTGTGTCGCCCAGCCCGCGCTGGCCCAGCAGAATCGCGGTCACGTCTATCTGCTGCGCGGCCTCGCCAACGTCTTTTCGCTGGGCATGGACGATCTCGCCGCGAAGATGAATGCGCGCGGCATCCCCGCCACGGTGCATGAATACGGCCAGTGGCAGCAGCTCGCCGATGCGGCGGCCGCCGAGAGCCGGGCCACCGGCAATTCGCCCATCGTCATCGTCGGCCATTCGCTGGGTGCCGACGCCGCCATCGAGATGGCCGAGCGTCTCACCGCCCTCGGCGTGCCGCCCAAGCTGGTGGTGACTTTTGATCCGGTGGGCGTGACCCAGGTGGGGCCGTCGCTCGGCTATTTCGTCAATTACTACCAGTCCAACAACGGCTACGGTAAGCGCCTGACCGCCGCTCGCGGCTTCCGCGGCAACATCGTGAACCGCAACCTCGACGCCATCGGCTCCATCGATCATTTCAACATCGAGAAGTCGCCCCGGCTGCACGAGGAGGTCATGGCCCAGGTGCGGTCCATCACCAACAAGCCGAAGCCGAAGCCCAAGCCTGCGGCTCCCGCGGCGCCTGCCGCGCCGGCCCCTGCTGCCGACCCGTCCGTGCCCGGCACCCAGGCCGCGGCCCGGCCTGGCGCCCCGGGCTGAGCCCGGTTCGGGGGACTGGTTTTCAGGTAACCGATTTGGAGCACTCAACACGCCGGCCGGCTCCTCGCCGCGCCGGCGTTTTGTTTGGGGGTCAGATCCCCAAGGCGCGCAGGCCAGCCGCCGTCGCCATGGCGGCCACCACGGCGAGCAGGTCGCTGCGCGTGAGCTTGGCGGCGAGGAAGGCGGCGCCAAGGCCCGCCAGCATGGCGGCGTCGCCGTGGACCGCGCCGGGCGCCAGCAGCGCCACCAGCACCGCCCCTGGCAGGCAGTCCAGCACCCGCCGCACCCGCGGCGTCACCGGAATGAGGCGCATCAGGAAGAAGCCCGCCGACCGGTTGAAGGCGGTGGCGAGCGCCATCACGCAGATGGCGGCGAGGGTTTGCGGATCAACGCTCATCGTCGGTGAACCCGCCTGCGAACGCGCCGGCCAGAGCGCCGATGACGATGAACCACCACCCCGCCAGCACGAACGACACCGCGATGGAGACCGCGGCGGCCACGCCCCAGCCCACCGCCTCGCGCCGGCCCTTCCAGTTGGGCAGCAGCATGGCCACGAAGAAGGCCGGCACCACCAAGTCGATGCCCACCGCCTTGGGATCGGGAATGCCGCCGCCGATGGCGTGCCCGGCCGCGGTAGAGACCACCCACAGCATCCAGGTGACGAGCCCCGACCCGACGAAGTAGCCGGCGTCGTTGCCGCCCTCCTGATGGTAGCGCATGGCGGCGGCCCAGTTGTTGTCCGCCATCAGCAGCAGGGAAGGGTAGGTCTTCCAGGCGGGCATGGACCACAGCCAGGGCCGCATGGATGCTCCCATGAGCACATGGCGCATGTTGACGGTCATGGTCAGCAGGCCGAGGGCGAGGAGCGCGGCCGGCGTCCACTGCTCCCGCCACCCTTCGAGCGCCACCATCTGGGCGAGGCCGGCAAAGATGAGGCCGCTGGACAGCACGGACTCCAGCATGGAGAAGCCCTTCTGCACCGAGGCGGCGCCGAACGCCATGCCGAAGGCGGCGAGCCCCGGCATCAGCGGAAGGGTCTCGCGCGCGCCATGCAGCATGCCGTGCAAGGTGAGGGGAACGGGGGGCGGCTTGGTCATGGGCGGGGCAGTGCGGGGCAGGGGTAATCAACACCAAAACGGTGGGATTGAAGCCTTATGGCCGCAGCCCGGCGGAACGCCAACCCGCTTTCCCCCGGGAGCCCCGGCGCTTGCCATGCGCCAGATGCATGGCTGATGAAGGGTGACGGCATGACCCATCACCTCGGGGAGGGGTATGCACCAGCCGGCCTGTAAGCCGGGTTCTGTACGGCGGGCTTGCACCCGCGTGGCGACCATTCCTCTGGGACGCCGGTTGCCCGGCGCCTCTAGCAGTCAACCCGGACGGCGCCCCGCAGACAGGGGTGGTTTCCCGTGCCGTCCCTATTCGACTTTGCTCCCGGTGGGGTTTGCCGTGCCGCTCCCGTTGCCGGTCGCGCGGTGGGCTCTTACCCCACCGTTTCACCCTGGCCCACGCGGACCCGAAAGTCCTTCGCGGGTGGTTTGTTTTCTGTGGCACTTTCCCTAGGGTCACCCCCGCCGGACGTTATCCGGCACCGTGTCTGAGTGGAGCCCGGACTTTCCTCGATGCGGACGCAAGGTCCCACACCGCGGCCGCCCGGCCGGCTGGTGGGGGAGCAATGGGCGCTGGCAGCGGACGCGTCAAGGGGCCGGGGCATTCACCCCACCAGCTCGAACCATTCGTCCTCGGTGATGACCTGCACGCCGAGCGCCTGCGCCTTCTCCAGCTTGGAGCCGGCGCCGGGGCCGGCCACCACCAGGTTGGTCTTGGCCGACACCGAGCCGGCCACCTTGGCGCCGAGGCGCTCCGCCATGGCTTTCGCCTCATCGCGGGTCATCTTCTCCAGCGAGCCGGTGAACACCACGGTCTTGCCGGAGACGGGGCTTGCCGCCGCCACCTGCTCCATGGGCTCAGGCGTGACCTCCTTCAGCAGGGCGGTCACCACCTCGCGGTTGCGGGGCTCGCCGAAGAATTCGATGACGGCCTCCGCCACCACGTCGCCGATGCCGTCGATGCCGATCATCTCCTGCCAGGCCTCGTTGCCCTTGGGATGCTCCTCGCCGGGGATGACCGCCGCCAGCGCTCCGGCTTCCAGCGCTTCCACGGTGCCGTAGTGGCGCATGAGGCGTTTGGCGTTGGTCTCGCCCACATGGCGGATGCCCAGCGCGAAGACGAAGCGATCCACCGCCACGGTGCGCCGCTCGGCAATGGCGGCGAACAGGTTGGCGGCGGAGGTCTTGCCCCAGCCGTCGCGGTTCTCCAGCCGCTGCAGCGAACGGGCGTTGCGCGTCTCCAGGGTGAAGATGTCGGCGGGGGAGGCGATCAGCCCCCACTCATAGAAGGCGCGCACCTGCTTCTCGCCCAGCCCCTCGATGTCGAAGGCGTTGCGCGACACGAAATGGCGCAGCCGCTCCACCATCTGCGCCGGGCAGATGAGGCCGCCGGTGCAGCGGCGCACCGCGTCCACCTTGCCGCTTTTGGTATCCACCTCGCGCACGGCATGGGAGCCGCAGGCCGGGCAGTGCGTGGGAAACTCATACGGCTTCGATCCGGCCGGGCGCTTCTCCTCGATCACCCGCACCACCTGGGGGATCACGTCGCCGGCGCGCTGCACCACCACCGTGTCGCCGATGCGCACGTCCTTGCGGGCGATCTCGTCTTCGTTGTGCAGGGTGGCGGAAGACACCACCACGCCGCCCACCGTCACCGGGGTGAGCTTCGCCACCGGGGTGAGGGCGCCGGTGCGGCCCACCTGGATCTCGATATCCTCCAGCACGGTGGTGGCCTGCTCGGCCGGGAACTTGTGGGCGATGGCCCAGCGCGGCGAGCGGGAAACGAAACCGAGCCGGCGCTGCAGCTCCAGGCTGTTCACCTTGTAGACCACGCCGTCGATGTCGTAGCCCAGCAGCGCCCGCTGCGCCTCGATGGAACGATAATGGGCGATGAGCCCGGCGGCGTCCTTCGCCACCACCATGAGCGGGTTGGTGGTGAAGCCCCAGCGGGCGAACGCCTCCACCACGCCGAACTGGGTCTCGGCGGGAAGGTCCGAGGCCTCGCCCCAGGCATAGGCGAAGAATTTCAGCGGCCGGGAGGCAGTGATGGACGAGTCGAGTTGGCGCAGGGAGCCGGCGGCGGCGTTGCGCGGATTGGCGAACACCTTCTCCTCCGCCGCCGCCTGCCGGGCGTTCAGCGCCTCGAAGTCTGCCTTGGCCATGTAGACCTCGCCGCGGACGTCGATGGTCTGCGGCACGCCCTTTCCAGCGAGGCGCTCGGGGATGTCGGCGATGGTGCGCACATTCTGCGTCACGTCCTCGCCCTGGCTGCCGTCGCCCCGGGTGGCGGCCACGGTGAGGCGCCCGTTCTCATAGTGCAGGGAGCACGACAGGCCGTCGATCTTGGGTTCGCAGGTGAAGGCCACCTCGTCGTCCGGCCCGAGATTGAGGAAGCGCTTCACCCGCGCCACGAACTCCACCACCTCTTCGTCGGAGAAGCAGTTGGCCAGCGACAGCATGGGAACCTTGTGGGCAACCTTGCCGAACTTCTCCGACGGCGCCGCGCCCACCTTCTCCGACAGGCTGTCCTCGCCCCTCAATCCCGGAAAACGCTCCTCGATGGCCTCATAGCGGTGGCGCAGGGCGTCGTATTCGGCGTCCGAGACGACAGGGGCGTCCTCGCGGTAATAGGCGGCGTCGTGGCCGGTGATCTCCTGCGCCAGGGCCTTGTGCTCGCTCGCGGCCTCGGCCGGGGAGAGGTCGTCGACCGGGATGGCGCGGAAGGTGGCGGCGGTCGAAGCGGGCGCGGTCGATTTGGGCGCGGTCATGGGGGTCCCCAACGGGCGCGATCCGTCGGATCGGTCGCGCTCACTCTCTGGCGCCCCTTTCTGGCAAAGCCCGCCCCTCTGGGCAACTCGCCGGCCGGGCCGCTGGGTGCATTCGGGAAAGACCGGGCTGCATCAATGTCTCTATCTTGTAAGATGTCCAAGCTAGAGCAACGGAACAAGATTCGACGGGGGGCAGAATGGTCAGGGCTTCAGGATTTTCCCGCAGGATCGCCGCGCTGGCGGCCGCCACCTTCCTGAGCGCCGGCGCGCCGGCGGTGGCGCAGATCGCCACCTATCCGGTGGCCGACGCGGCCAAGGACGCCGACCTCGTGGCGCGCGGCGAATATCTCGCCAAGGCGGCGGACTGCATGCCCTGCCACACCGGCGACAAGGCCAAGCCCTTCGCCGGAGGGCTGGGGCTGAACACCCCGTTCGGCATGATCTATTCGCCCAACATCACCTCGGACCGCTCCACCGGCATCGGCCTTTGGACCTATGAGCAGTTCGTGAACGCGGTGCGTAACGGCATCCGCAAGGACGGCGCCTACCTCTATCCCGCCATGCCGTTCGACGCCTATACGGAAATCAGCGACGACGACATGAAGGCCCTGTGGGCCTTCGTGCGGCGCATTCCGCCCATTCCCAACACTCCCCCGGCCAACGGGCTGGAATTCCCCTTCAACGTGCGCCTCGGCATGCTGGCGTGGCGCGAGCTGTTCTTCCAGAACGCCCGCTTCGTCCCCAACGCAGCCAAGAGCGCGGAATGGAATCGCGGCGCCTATCTGGTGAATGCGCTGGGCCATTGCTCGGACTGCCACACCCCGCGCAACATCATGGGCGCCACCAAGGGCAAGGCCCATTTCCTCGGCGCCGACGTGGACGGCTTCTGGGCGCCGGACATCGCCACCGACGCGTTGATGAAGGACGGCTGGACGGTGGACACCCTCTCGGTGTTCCTCAAGACCGGCTCGGCGCCCGCCAAGACCTCGGTGTTCGGCCCCATGGCCGAGGTGGTGCATGACTCCCTCGGCTTCCTCACCGATGCCGACCGTGCCGCCATCGTCACCTATCTGTTCGATTCACCCCGGCCGGCGGACGTGCCGGCGCCACAGGCGGCCTCGCCGCTGCCGGCCGCCGTCTACACCCGCGCCTCCGCGCTTTATGTGGACAATTGCGCCGTCTGCCACATGGACAAGGGCGCCGGCCGCGGCGACACGGTGCCGGCGCTGGCCGGCAATCCGGCGGTGGTGGCGGTGGAGCCCTACAACATCATCATGGCCGTGCTCGGCGGCCTGCCCACCGGCGGCACCTACGGCGCCATGCCCTCCTTCGCCGGCCGGCTCGACGACCGGCAGATCGCCGATCTCGCCAATTATGTGCGCACCTCCTGGGGCAACACCGCGGCGCCGAACGTGACCGCTTCCATGGTCGCCTCCTGGCGCGCCACCACCCATGTGCCGGACTATGGCACGCAGGCAGCGGATGCCTTCACCTGCCCCGACGTGGGCGGCGCCCCCGGTTCGGACGGGCCGGATCCGAAGGCGGTGGCGGCGCTCTCCGCCATGATGGCCGGCGGTCAGCACTCCATTCCCATGATGGTGGACGCCTACAAGGCCGCCTCGGGCAGTGCTGGCAGCGGCACGGTGGTGGATGCGCTCACCGCCGCCTATTGCCCGGTGGTGGCCAAGAGCGACGCGCCGACCTGGCAGAAATATGCGGAGCTGCGCCGCTTCACCTTGCAGACGGCGCTGGAGGTGTCGCGGCGGACCATCACCGGCCCGGTGGACAGCCAGCCCATCGCCTGGGCGCTGCCGGTGGGGCCGGGTCTCGTCCTGAAGGAGCCGAAGAGCCTCGTGGGCAAGCTCGCCTGCCCGGCCGATGACGGCAAGGCGGTGCCCGCGGACCTGTCCGCCGCCGCCACCAAGCTGCTGGGCGCGCCCAAGCCGCCGATGGCGGGGGATGCCATCTCCACCCTCGCCACGACGCTGTACCAGCAGAACCCCAAGGCGCCCCCCGCCGACGTGGCCAATGCGCTGATCGCGGCCTATTGCCGGGTGGTGGTGGCCGAGCCCAACACCACGGTGGCGGACCAGAACGAGCTCTTGAACGGCTTCGCCGGACAGGCGGTGCAGGCGCTGCAGCTGTTGCCGCCGCGCAAGGTGGTGGTGGAGGTTCCAACCAAGCCGGCGGCCCCTGCGCCCGCGCCCGCCGCTGCGCCGGTGCCCGCCAAGAAGAAGTAGGACCGCGCCGCCGCGGCTCGGATTTGAGCCGCGGCGCAACGTTCCGTTAACGATGTTTCACATGAAACGGCCGTCCCGGAGGCCCCGGGACGGCCGCTTTCGTTTCAAGGGGGTAGGCGCCGCCGGCGCCCGATCGCGATCAGTCGTGCTTGGTGTCCTGGAGGCCGTCGTGGACCTGGAACACCACATTGCCCTCGCGCCACGCGAAGGGGGCGGCGGGGTTCTGCACCTTGATCTCGCTCTGGGGGATGAGCTTGTCGCAGAGCATCACCAGGATGGCCTCGATGGGCGCGCTGGTGTCATTCTCCTCGGTCATGCGGTCGATGGAGATTTCCGCGCCCTCCACGCCGTCTTCTTCAATATGCACGATGAAAATCTCTTCGTGGCCATGAACGCCGTGGGCGGTGACACGGAAGGTCTCGCCCTGATACTCGAATTCCCGAACCATTGTCATTCTCACTGTTGTTTCAAGCAAATGGGTACGCAAACGCAACGAATTGGGCAGGGCGATCCCTCCCGGAAAGCGGCGGAATTTAGATGAATGATTATGGATTGGTCAAGTGCTGATGGCTGGTGCCAAAAATGCTGAAAAATTAGTCAGAAAGGCTGGCCTATCGCCCGCGCCCGCCTATTTCCCCTTGGCTTGAACCTGCGCCACCAGCTCCTCCGCCTTGGGCAGGATGCCGGAGACGATGCGCCTGACGCCCTCGGCCGTGGGATGGAGGCCGTCCGGCTGCACCAGCGCGCGCTCGCCGGCCACGCCGTCGAGGAAGAAGGGATAGAGCAGCACTCCCTCCGCCGCGGCGAGTTCCGGGAAGATGGCGTCGAACGTCTCCTGATAGGGCCTGCCCAGGTTGGGCGCGGCCTTCATGCCGGCCAGCAGCACGGTGATGCCGCGCCCCTTCAGCCGCTGGACGATCTCGGTCAGCGCCTTGCGCGTGGTGGCGGGGTTGAGGCCGCGCAGCATGTCGTTGGCGCCCAGCTCCACGATCACCGCGTCGGTGCCCTCGCGGATGGACCAGTCGAGCCGGGCGAGGCCCTGGGACGCGGTCTCGCCGGAGACACCGGCATTCTCGACGCTCACGTCGAGTCCCTTGGCCTTCAGCGCCGCCTCCAGCTGGACCGGGAAGGCAGCGCTGGCGGGCAGTCCGTAGCCGGCGGTGAGGCTGTCGCCGAAGGCGACGATGCGTACCGTCCGGGCCTCGGCCGCCGAGGCGGCTCCCGGCCCAGGAAGGCCTGACGCGAACGTGAACAGGCCGAGCGCGGCCATCAGCCCCGCCAGTGCCTTAAATGCCGTCTCCCATAGGTGAGCGCGCCGGCGTTCTCCGGTGGCGATCGTCGCAGATCCCTTTTTTCGAGCCACGGCATTTTCAGGCATGGATGATGTGTCCTCTCCGCGTTCCACCATTGCGCTGTCGCACGTGGATCTCTCCCTGGGAACCGGGGCGGCCCGGGTTCATGTCCTGAAGGACATCTCTGTCGAGATCGGGGCGGGGCAGGCCGTGGGGCTGGTGGGGCCCTCGGGTTCCGGCAAGTCCACGCTGCTCATGGTGATGGCGGGCCTCGAGCGCGCGGACAAGGGCCGCGTGACAGTCGCCGGCACCGACATCACAAGGCTCGGGGAGGATGCGCTGGCGCGGTTTCGCGGCCGGCACATCGGCATCGTGTTCCAGTCCTTCCACCTCATCCCCACCATGACGGCGCTGGAAAATGTGGCCGTGCCGCTGGAGCTGATGGGCCGCACCGACGCCTTCGCCCGCGCGGCGCAGGAGCTGGAGGCGGTGGGGCTTTCCGCCCGCGCGCAGCATTATCCCGGACAGCTCTCCGGCGGCGAGCAGCAGCGGGTGGCGCTCGCCCGCGCGCTTGCCCCCGAGCCGCCCATCCTCGTTGCCGACGAGCCCACCGGCAATCTGGACGAGGCCACCGGCCGGCAGATCATGGACCTCATCTTTTCCGTCCACCGGGCGCGCGGCACCACCTTGGTGCTGGTCACCCACGACACGGCTTTGGCGCGGCGCTGCCAGCGGGTGCTGTCCCTGCATTCCGGCGTGGTGAAGGACGACAGCGCGATGGCGCCGCGCGCCGGCGCGGAGGCGCTGTGATGGCGGCGTTCGTCGCCGCCGCTCCCCGATTTCCCCGGTCCCTGCGCTTCGCCTTGCGTGAATTGCGCGGGGCGCGGCGGGGCTTCGGCGTGTTCCTCGGTTGCCTGGTGCTGGGCGTGATGGCCATTGCCGGCATCGGCTCCTTTGCCGGCGCGCTCACCCAGGGGCTGGAGCGGGAGGGTCGCGCCATCCTCGGCGGCGATGCCGCCTTCACCCTGGTGCAGCGCGAGGCGAGCGCCGACGAGCGCGCCGTGCTCGAAAGCGCCGGCACGCTCGGCACCACCGCCTTGCTGCGGGTCATGGCCCGCACCGCCGGAGGTGACGCGGCGCTGGCCGAGGTGAAGGCGGTGGACGGTCGCTATCCCCTGGTGGGGCAGGTGGCACTCAGCCCGCCCGCGCCGATCGCCGAGGTGCTGGGGGAAAAGGGCGGCTTCTATGGCGCGGCGGCGGACCCGGTGCTGCTCGGCCGGCTCGGCCTGAAGGTGGGCGACCGCCTGCTTTTGGGCGATGCCATGGTGGAGGTGCGTGCCGTGCTCGACAGCGAGCCGGACAAGCTCTCCTCCGGCATCGGCTTCGGCGCGCGGCTCCTGGTGTCGCAGGCGGTGCTGCCGCAGACCCGGCTGATCCAGCCGGGAAGCCTGGTGCGCTGGAGCTATCGCGTGGCGCTGGCCGATCCCGCGCCGGCGGCCCTCACCGCCTTCATGGATGCCACCCGCGAGCGCTTCGGCGCGGCGGGCTTCGACATGCGCACCCGCGACGGCGCCACCCCGCAACTCGCCCGCAACGTGCGGCGCATCAGCCAGTTCCTGGCGCTGGTGGCGCTCACCGCGCTCATGGTGGGCGGGGTGGGGGTCGCCAATGCAGTGTCGAGCCATCTGGCGGCCAAGCGCGAGGTCATCGCCACCCTGAAGGCGGTGGGGGCGACGCGGCGGGACATCTTCCTCATCTATGCCGCCGAGATCGGGCTCATCGCGGCTCTGGGCATCGGTATTGGTCTTGTGCTGGGGGCGGCGCTGCCGTTCGCGGCGAGTGCGGCCATCGGCGCTTTGGTGCCGTTTCCGCTGGAGCCGCGCATCGATCCGGCGGCGCTGGCGCTGGCAGCGCTCTATGGTGTGCTGGTGTCGGCCCTGTTCTCATTGCTGCCGCTGGCGCGGGCGCAGCAGGCGCGGGTTTCCGCCCTGTTCCGCGACGCCATCGGCGAGCCGGCGGCGAAGGTCGGCGTCGGCACTTTTCTCGCGGTGGCGGGGGTGGGCGCGGCGCTGGTGGTGCTGGCGATGGCAACGTCCGAGGACCGGCGCGCCGCCGCCGTCTTCCTTGGCGCGGCGGCTTTGGTCTTCCTGCTGCTGCGCGGGGTCGCCGCCGGCCTGATGGCGCTGGCCCGCCGGGCGCCCCGGCCCAAGGATGCCATGGTGCGCCTTGCGCTGGCCAATGTGTACCGGCCGGGGGCGCTGACGCCGTCCGTGGTGCTGTCCCTGGGGCTCGGCCTGTCGCTGATGGTGGGCATCGCCCTCATCGATGCGAGCCTGAGCCGGGAACTGGCCGGCCCGCTGCGGCAGGCGGCGCCGAGCTTCTTCTTCGTGGATGTGCCCAGCGGCGAGGAAGCGGAGTTCCGCGCCTTCCTGGCGGCAACCGCCCCCGGCGCCGAGGTGAAGGCGGTGCCCATGCTGCGCGGGCGCATTACCAGGGTGAAGGACACCCCCGCCGAGGAGGTGAAGCCGCGCGCCGATGCCGCCTGGGTGCTGCAGAGCGATCGTGGCATCTCCAGCGCCGCCGAGGTGCCCGAGGGCTCGCGGGTGGTGGCAGGCCAATGGTGGACCGGCGACGAGACCGAGCCCCTGGTCTCCTTCGACGCGGAGCTGGCCAAGGGCCTCGGCCTCGCGCTGGGGGACAGCGTGACGGTGAACGTGCTCGGCCGCTCCATCACCGCGCGCATCGCCAATCTGCGGGAGGTGAAGTGGGAGCGGCTCGGCATCAATTTCGTCATGGTGTTCTCGCCGGCCACCTTCGCCGGGGCGCCGCACACCGTGCTCGCCACCCTCACCTTTCCCGATGGCGGCGACACCGCGCGGGAGGTGGCCCTGCTGAAGGCAGTGGCGGGGCGGTTCCCGGCCATCACCACGGTGCGGGTGAAGGAGACGCTGGAGGAGGCCCAGCGCATGCTGGACAACCTGTCGCTCGGCATCCGCGCGGCGAGCCTCGTCACCCTCATCACCTCGGTGCTGGTGCTGGCCGGCGCGCTGGCGGCGGGGCGCGAGGGCCGCATCTATGATGCGGTGATCCTGAAGACGTTGGGGGCGACGCGGGGCCGGCTCATGTTCGCCTATGGCCTCGAATATGCGGGGCTCGGGCTCGCCACCGCGCTGGTGGCGGTGGCGGCGGGCAGCCTTGCCGCCTTCGCGGTGGTGACGCAGGTGATGGACATCGGCTTCAGCTTCTCCCTGCCGGCAGCCATGGGGGCAGTCATCGGCGCGCTGGTGGTCACCGTGGGCGTCGGCCTGGCCGGAACCCTGCGGGCACTTTCGGTGCCGCCGGCGCGGGTGCTGCGGCATCTGTGAGGGGGAGGGCTGAGCCCTTCCCGATCGCCTCCGCCTCTGCCCTCCGGTCCGGTGCGACGCTTGTGACGGGCCATGCGCCTTGATCGCGCGCCGCTGCCGTGCCAGCACGGAGAAAACACATAGGGGAGCGGACGCAATGGCCAATGGGCGCTCGGGCGGCGAGGCCGATCTCGTCATCGGCGAAGGGCGGGCGCTTCATGCCCATCCCTTGCGCGCGCAGGTCTTGCGCGAGCTGCATGCGCGCCCGTTCGCGCCGGTGCAGGCGCCGAGGCGCATGCTTCACGCCGCCTTCCTGCTGGATGCGGCCACGGCCCAGGCCGACCGCGCCGCCGTGGCGGCCCTTTGCCACGCGCGCGGACTTCCCACGCCGGCATCGAGCGCCAAGTATCATCACGTCTCGTTCGGCGGCGCCGAGTTGCGCTGGGAGAGCCACGCCGAATTCTGCACCTACACCTGGGACCTGCCCTCGAGCGGCATCCAGCCCGGCGGCCTGCCATTCCAGCCGCCGGCGGCAACTCTGGCGAGCCCGTTCGGAGAGGTGCCGCAGCCCGGCCCGCTGCTGGTGGCGGTGGATCTCCATCTCGTCCCCGACACCGCCGAGGATTTCTTCCTCGACCAGGTGTTCGACCGCTCGAGCCTCGCCCGTTCCGACGTGAACGATGGCCTGGCCGAGATCGCCACCGACTTCATGCCCGACCCTTCCGGCTTTGTGCGCATCCTGGTGCGCAACCGAGGCCTCGGGGCGGAATCAGCTGGTGCGCTGGTGCAGCGCCTGCTGGAGATCGAGACCTACCGCACGCTGGCGCTCCTCGGCCTGCCGGAGGCGCAGCGCCTGTCGCCGGAGGTGGCGCGCATCGAGGCGCGCCTCGCCACCGCGGCGACCGCCATGACCTCAGCTAAAGGCCTGGTGGACAATAACAACCTCCTGAACCAGCTGGTCGGCCTCGCGGCCGAGCTGGAGGCGGGGGCGGCCGGCGCCCTGTTCCGCTTCGGCGCCAGCCGGGCCTATATGGAGATCGTGCGGCTGCGCCTTGCCACCATCCGCGAGGTGCCGGTGACGGGCTTTCCTACCTGGCAGCAATTCCTCGATCGCCGCATGCAGCCGGCCATGCGCACCTGCTTCGCGGTGGAGGAGCGGCAGGAGAAGATCGCCCGCAAGCTCTCCAACGCCGCCGATCTGCTGCGTACCCGCGTGGACGTGGAGCTGGAGCAGCAGAACCGCGACCTGCTCACCTCCATGAACGAGCGCACCCGCCTGCAACTGCGCCTGCAGCGCACGGTGGAAGGCCTCTCGGTGGCGGCCATCTCCTATTATGTGGTCAGTCTGTTCCACCACTTGGCCGAGGGCATCCACGAGAGCGGGATCGACGTGCGGACCCTCGGCATCCATCTGGACGTGGGTCTCGCGACGGCGATCGCGGTGCCGTTGGCGGTGCTCGGCGTGTGGTCGGTGGTGCGGCGAATCCGCCGGTCCCACGGCGACAGCGACTGACGCCGGAGGCCTTTCGTCCATCGCGGACCATCGGCCATCTTGCCGCCATCTTGCGTCCGCGCCCATCCTGCCGGACCCTTTGCAACCTAACCGGAGACGGGCCACGCCCGCCGCCGGCTCCAAATGCGCTCTCGCGGAGCCCTTCATGCAGCCGATCCAGATCGCCGTCGTCCCCGTCACGCCGTTCGAGCAGAACTGCTCGCTGTTGTGGTGCACCAGGACCATGAAGGGCGTGGTGATCGATCCCGGCGGCGATCTCGACAAGATCCGCTCGGCCATCGCCGAGACCGGGATCAGCGTGGACAAGATCCTTCTGACCCACGGCCATGTGGACCACGCCGCCGGCGCCGCCGAGCTGGCCGAAACCCTCGGCGTGAAGGTGGAGGGGCCGGGGGAGGCTGACCAGTTCATCATGGACGACATCCCCGCCACGGCCGCCAAATATGGCATCCCCAATGCCCGCGCGGTGACGCCCGACCGCTATCTCAGCGAGGGCGAGACGGTGAGCGTGGGCGATCTCACCCTCGATATCCTGCACGTGCCCGGGCACACGCCGGGCCATCTCGTCTTCGTGCACAAGGGCGTCGGCATCGCCATCGTGGGCGACACCCTGTTTCGCGGCTCGGTGGGGCGCACCGACTTTCCCTATGGCGATCCGGACCTGCTGATCGCGGGCATCGTCGGCAAGCTGCTGCCGCTGGGGGACAATGTGGTCTGCCTGCCCGGTCATGGTCCTGTCACCAGCATCGGCGACGAAAAGGCCCACAACCCTTTTCTGCCGCGTTGATTTTGCCGCGCTGACCTCTGCCCCCTGATCTTCCGCCCGTGACGCGCAAGGAGGCGCTGCCACCGTGACCGCCCCGCGCTATGCCCTTTATCTCGCGCCGCCCGCCGAGAGCGCCCTGTGGCGCTTCGGCTCGTGCGTGCTCGGCTACGATGCGCAGACCGGCGCCGAGCCGGCCTGCCCCGACCTGCCCGGATTCGATGCCGAGGCCTGGCATGTGGCCACCGCCGAGCCCCGACGCTACGGCTTCCACGGCACGCTGAAGGCGCCGTTCCGCCTTGCGGACGGAAAGACGGAACAGGACCTCGTGGATGCGGCCGCGGCCTGCGCCGCCGGCCACCATCCGTTCGAGATGCCGCCTCTGGAGGTCCGCGCCATCGGCCCGTTCGTGGCGCTGGTGCCGGCGGTGGCGGCGCCCAAGCTCGATCACCTCGCCGCCTCCTGCGTGCTGGAGCTGGAGGGCATGCGGGCACAGCTTTCGCCGGCGGACATGGCGCGGCGCAAGCCGGATCGCCTGTCGGCGCGGCAGATGGGCTATCTTGAAACCTACGGCTATCCCTATGTGCTGGACGAGTTCCGCTTCCACATGACGCTCACCGGCCCGCTGGCCGAGGGCGAGCGCAGCCACGCCATGAACGCCCTCGCCGACGCCTACCGGGCCAGCGGCGCGGAGGTGCCGGTGAACATTGGCGATATCGCCCTTTATGTGCAGGACACGCCCGCCACGCGCTTCCGCATCCTCACGCGCCTGCCGTTCGGGGGTGAGCCTTGCGGGGGCCTCCTGTGAAGGTGCTGGGGGAGACCCCCCTCATCGATCCCACCGCGCAGGTGAAGGCCTCCACCCTCGGCCGCTATACCGAGGTGGGTGCCCGCACCAAGCTGCTCGAAGTGGAGATGGGTGACTATTCCTACGTGGTGAACGACGCCGACATCGCCTATGCGCGCATCGGCAAGTTCTGCTCCATCGCCGCCATGACGCGCCTCAACCCGGGCAACCACCCCACCTGGCGGGCCTCGCAGGCCCATTTCACCTATCGCGCCTCCGCCTATTTTCCCGGCGAGGAGGACGAGGCGGAGTTCTTCCAGTGGCGCCGCGACCAGCGCCTGACCCTCGGCCATGACGTGTGGATCGGCCATGGGGCCGTGGTGCTCGCCGGACGCAGCGTGGGCACCGGCGCGGTGGTGGCGGCAGGGGCGGTGGTGGCCAGGGATGTGCCGGCCTACGCCATCGTTGCCGGGGTGCCGGCGCGGGTGGTGAAGGAGCGCTTCCCGGCGGACATCGCCGCGCGCCTCCAGGCGCTGGGGTGGTGGGATTGGAGCCATGAGCAGCTTCGGACGGCCCTGCCGGACTTCCGCGCGCTCCCCATCGAGGCGTTCCTGGAGAAGTACCAAGGTTGAGCCGGGCGCGCCGACCTCGGTCACCATGCGTAACCATAGGCGGCGATGGTTGGGCGGCTCGGTTGTCTGCGGCCGGCGCAGGGCATAACTGTCTAGCGTTCGAGCGAGGCGCGACCCCCGGATCTGATCTTGGGGCCACGCCGAAGGCTTGAGCCGTCTTCAGGCTGGTCAGGGGTCCGCGCATGCCTGTTTTCCATCGTGTCACGCGTGCCGCTGTAAGCCGGATCGCCGTTGGCCTCGGCGCGCTTGCGCTCGCCCTGGGAGGCCTCGGCGCACAGGCGCAGGAGCTGACCCGGCTCTATGCACCCAAGCCGCCGGCGGGCTCGGCCTATGTGCGGGTGATCGACCTGTCCCGCAGCGGCGCGCCCATCGCCTTCGGATCGGGTCCTGCGGCACCGGTGCCACAGGACGACACGGCCACGATCTATCGCGTGGTGAAGGGTGGGGCTCCGCTCGCCCTCAGCATCGATGGCCGGCCGGTGGCCGGGGAGATCGTGCCGGCGGCGGACGCCTTCTCCACCGTGGTGGTGCCTGCGGGCGGCCCGGCTGTGGTCGTCGCCGATTCCACCGAGGGCCGCAACGACCTGAAGGCCCAGCTGCGATTCTACAATCTCGTGCCCGGCTGCGACGGCGCGGTGACCGTGGCCGATGGCGGCCCCACCGTATTCGAGGCGGTGGCGCCCAACGCCACCCGCCAGCGCGCCATCAATCCCATCGAGGCGATCCTTGCGGCGACCTGCGGGGCGGCGGCCTCCGGCCCCCTCACCCTGCCGCCCCTGAAGGCCGGGGACCATTACAGCCTGTTCCTGCTGCCGGGCGCCTCCGGCCCGGTGCTCACCGGCCAGCGCGACGAGACGGAGCCCTATCGCGGCGCCGCCAACTAGCCGGGCGGGGTCCATGGTCTTCGCCTCCGACAGCTTCCTGTTCCTGTTCCTGCCGGTGTTCCTCATCGTCTACGCGCTGACGCCGGGGGCGGCGCGAAACCTTGCCATCCTCGCCTTCTCCTGGCTGTTCTATGCGTGGTGGCGGGCGGACTTCCTGCCGCTCATCGTCTCCATCGCCGTGTGGTCCTGGGCCACGGGCCTGTGGATCGCGCGGACGGACGGCGCCGGACGGCGGCGGGCGCTGATGGTGGGGATCGCGTGGCCGCTGGCCTCCCTCGTCTGGTTCAAATACGCCAACATGTTCGTGCATTCGGCCGGGGCGCTCGGGGCCTCGGTCTGGGGCTGGCAGGACGTACTTTTGCCCATCGGCCTCAGCTTCTTCGTGTTCGGCGCCATCTCCTATTCCACCGACGTGTTCCGCGGCACGGTCGCGGCCGAGCCCTCGTTCGTGAACTATGCCACCTACCAGTCCATGTTCGGCCATCTCGTGGCCGGCCCCGTGGTGCGCTACGAATGGGTGGCGCAGCGGCTGAAGGCGCGCACCTTTCACCGCGCCGAGTTCATGTTCGCGGTGGAGCGCTTCATGCTCGGCTTCGCCCAGAAGGTGCTCATCGCCGACACGCTCGCCCCCATGGTGGACGCGGGCTACGCCCTCGCCGAGCCGACCACGGCGGACGTGCTCTTGGCGGTGGCAGGCTATACGCTGCAGCTCTATTTCGATTTTTCCGGCTACAGCGCCATGGCCATCGGCCTCGGGCTGATGGTGGGGCTGAAATTCCCGGAGAATTTCGACAATCCCTATCTCGCCATTTCGCTTTCCGAGTTCTGGCGGCGCTGGCACATCTCCCTGTCCAGCTGGCTGCGCGACTATCTTTACATTCCGCTCGGCGGCAACCGGGGATCCACCGGCCGCGTCTCCATGAACCTGCTGGTCACCATGGGTCTCGGCGGCCTGTGGCACGGAGCGAGCTGGACCTTCCTCATCTGGGGCCTGTGGCACGGCTTCGGCCTGATGGTGGGGCGGGTGTGGAAGGCCGCGCGCCTGCCCGGCACCGGTGCGCTGCCAGGAGGCGCGCTTCTTGGCCATGTGCTCACCCTCGCCTTCGTCATGGTCGGCTGGGCGCTGTTCCGCGCCGCGAGCTGGGACGAGGCGGGGCGTATCTTCTCCGGCCTCGCCGGCGCCCACGGGCTTTCGCTTTCGCCCGCCATGGGGGCGGCGCTCCGGCCGGTGGAGCTGGTCACCCTCGCCCTCGGCATCGGCCTCATCTATCTGCCCAAGCTGATGCGCATCGACCCTTCCGCACCCAATCCGGGCCATGCGCTGCGGGCGTGGACGGCGCTGCCCTTGTTCCTGTTCGCGGTGTTCGTGCTGCAGGGGCGGATCGTCGTGCCCTTCCTCTATTTCCAGTTCTGACGTGCCATGACGCGCCTCGCCCGCACCCTCGCCACCCTGGCCTTCCTGGCGCTGATGCTCGCCGGTCTCGGCTTCGTCGCGGCGCGGCTCTCGGGCTCCGAAAGCCGGGAGGCGCTTGCGGCCGTTGCCGGCCCGGCCGACTTCCTCGAAGGCCGCTTCACCGCCGTGCTGGACAAGCAGGTGGTGGCCGCCTTGCCCAAGCTGACGGCGCTCGACGACATGGCTTCGGGCCTTGCCTATCGCCTTCTCGGCGATGCCGGGCCGCTGGTGCGCGCCGGGTGCCCGGGCTGGCTGTTTTATGCCGACGAGATCGTCGAGCCGCGCGAGCGGGAGGCCCCTGTGGCCGAGCGCATCCGGCTCGCCGCGAAGATCCGCGATCATCTCGCCGCGCGGAACATTGCCCTCGTGGTGCTGCCGGTGCCCGACAAGGCCTTGCTGGCGGCAGACAGGCTTTGCGGCCTGCCGGTGGCGGATCTGGCGGCCAAGCGTTCCGCCGCGTGGTGGGAGGGCAGCCGTGGCCTCGGCCTCGACCAGGTGGAGATCGCGCCGGGCTTTCCCGGCGCGGACGGTTTCCTGCGCACCGACACCCATTGGAGCCCTCTGGGCGCGCGCCTTGCCGCCACGCGTGTGGCCGAGCATGTGGCGCGCAAGATCGGCGCCGGGACCCAGAAGGTGACGCTGAAGGAAAGCGCGCCGCATGCGCGCGTGGGCGACCTCATGCGCCTTGCCGGGCTGGAGCGCTCCTGGCCCTGGTCCGGTCCCGAGCCTGACCAGGTGCCGGACGTGTCCGTCGCCATCGCCCGCACCGGCGGCCTGCTCGATGACGTGCCCGCCCCCGCGGTGGTGCTGGCGGGCTCGTCCTTCTCGCGCAATTCCGGCTTCCTGGACTATCTGCAGGCGGCGTCCGGCTATGAGGTGGCGCAGAAGAGCGCCGACGGCAGCGGCTTTGCCGGCCAGCTTCTCGCGTTTTTGATGGATGAGCCCGAAAGTCTCGCGCAGACACGGCTCATCGTGTGGGAGTTTCCCATGCGTGCGCTCACCCGCCCGCTGACGGAGACCGAACGCCGATTTCTGGGAGATCCGACATGACGCGTCACGCCCTCACCCGCCGCCGGCTTTTGGCCGGCGTCGCCCTCGCCTCGGCGCTCGCCGTCGCGGGGATGACGGCTCCGGCGGCTGCGCAGGGCCCGTCCGGCGGCACCACCCTCATCATCGGCAAGGACGGCTGGCTATTTCCCGGCTGGGAGAGCCTCACCGTCCTGGACCGGGCCGGCATCACCGCCAATGTGGCGCTGATCAAGGACGCCAAGGCGGCACTTGCCGCGAGGGGCGTCACCCTCGTCACGCTCGTGGTGCCGCTGAAGGCGCGCTTCTCTGCGGCGCGCCTGCCCGAGGGCACCAGCCTCTCGGCGGACGTGGTGGGGCAGTACGACTTCATCCTCGATGAGCTGAAGAAGGCCGGCATCGACACGCTGGACTTGCGGCCCGCATTGAAATCGGTGGAGACCGGACGGCAGACCAGCTTCTACCGGGCCGACTACCACTGGACCGCCTGGTCGTCCGAGGCGGCGGCGGACGCCGTGGCCGCCTTCATCAAGACCAAAGTGCCCAAGCTCGCGGGCTCGCCGGGCGGCGACAAGCTGGGGGAGTGGGTCACCCAGCGCCATCTGGGCGACCTTGCCGAGCGCTTCCTGCCGCCCGACCAGCAGAAGCAGGTGGGCCCCGACCTCTACACCGTGCGTACCCCGCCCGCCGCCAAGGCGTCCCTTCTCGATGGCGGCCCGGCGCCCGTCCATGTGGTGGGCAACAGCTTCGTGCAGCCCTATCTCGGCTTCCCGCAGAAGCTCTCCAATGGGCTCGACCGGCCGGTCTCTCTCACCTGGAACCCCGGCAACGTGGGGCCATGGGTCACCTTCCTCCAGGCCGTGGGCACGCCGGACTTCGCCAAGGCGCCGCCGCAGGTGCTGGTGTGGCAGTTCAACGAGGGGCCGTTCCACAGCGGCCCACACGCCGCCGACCAGTGGGATGCGCCCTCCCTCATGAGCGGTGAGACCTGGCGCGAGCGGATGCGTGCGGCCATCGGGAAGTAAACAGCAAGTTAAGAAGAGAGGTCCGGCGCGCCTCCACGGTGAAGGAGATGGCGCGTTTCTTGTGCGCGCCTGCGGGTTTGCGCCGGACGATATGGTAAACAGAGTATTTATCGAAGTATTCCATTCACCGTATTTCTTAAGGTTAACCATGGCTTAAATAATCCCTGAGAGGGTGGCGCCATGACCACCGCGAATCCTCTCCGCACGGCTCTTCCGTCCCCGTCGCCCCGTCGCCCGAGGGGCCTCAAGCGCACGGCCTTCGGCCTGATGCTGTCCACCTCGGTGGCGGTGGGCTTGCTCGCCGGGGCGATGCCGGCCCGCGCCGAGCCGCCCGAGCTGACCGGCGCGGCCTGGGCCGCGGCCGACCGGGCCTATGCCGCCCAGCGCGACAAGAAATATTCGGAGACGGTCACCTATGCCCGCGAGGCCCTGAAGCTGCGGCCCGACGTGCCGCGCCTGTGGCTGCTGCTGATGGATGCGCTGGAGGCCCAGGGCAAGACCGCCGAGGCGGTGGCCGCCGGCAACCAGGCCATTGCCGCCGGCATCACCGACCAGACGCTGGTGGCGCGAGTGCGGGCGCAGAGCAAGATTTTGGCGCAGGCGCCCTCGCTCGCCGCCAACAAGGCGCTGGAGGCCTCCAATCCGAAGGCGGCGGTGGAGGCAGCGAAGAAGGCCATCGCGCTGGTTCCGGACGATCTCAGCTACCGCATGCTGCTGGTCTACGCGCTCATCGCCGACGGCCAGATCGAGGCGGCGGAGAAGGCCGCCGGCGAGGCGGTGGAGGTGGATCCCCAATCCTTCCTGCCCCGCACCCTGCGCGGCTATCTGCGCGAGCGGCTCGGCCGCATCGCCGAGGCCGAGCAGGATTTCGACACCGCGCTCAAGGACGAGGTGCTGAGCGGGGCCACCGCGCGCGACGTGCGCCTGGTGATGGCCGATGCCGCCATCGCCGCCGGCCACCCCCAGCGCGCCATCAAGCTGCTGGAGCAGGTGCAGCCGCAGGATGCCGCCATCGCCGGGCGCCTGCGTGTGGCCCGGGCCCAGGAGAAGAACCCGAATCTGGTGCCGGACAAGGCGTTCCAGAGCCTGCCCGTGCCCTACCAGAAGTGTGTCGACACGCCCTACGGTCCCTCGTGCAGCCTCGTGCCCGCCACCACGCCCCCCGGCGGCGGGGTCTCCGACACGCCCGGCTACGATGCCGCGCTCGAAGCCTTCAACGCCTATCGCGACGGCAACGATGCGTTGGCCGAGACCCGCATCCGCGAGGCGCTGAAGGACAATCCCGGCAATCCCACCTGGCGCCGCCTGCTCGTGGACACGCTGGAGCGCGCCAGGAAGTTCAAGGATCTGGACGTCGCCATCCGCGACGCCATCGCCCAGGGCGACACCGATCCGACCCTGCTCGCCCTGCGCGCCGCCAACGAGAAGCGCCTCGCCGAACCGCTGGCGGAACAGGCCATCAAGGAGCTGGCGCGCGGCAAGGCGCCGGCCGCCGTCACCCTCGCGCGGCAGGCGGTGGAGCGGGCGCCGGACGCGCTGGTGTTCCGGATCGTGCTCATCAACGCCCTGATGGCGGCAGGTCAGCTCAAGGAAGCCGAGGCCGCCGCCGCCGGCGCGGTCGCCGACAATCCCCGCGAGCCGCTGCCCCACGTGCTGCGCGGCTATCTGGTGCAGAAGCTCGGCCAGCGCGACGAGGCGGTCAAGGAATTCGACACGGCGCTCGCCAGTCCGGTGCTGACCGATCTCGAAGACCTCAATTTCCGCCTCATCGCCGCCAATGCGGCGCTCGCCGCCGGGCAGGCGGCCGAAGCGCTGAAGCTTCTGGAGCCCCTCGACGCAGGCAAGAACAAGGAAATCGTGCCGCTACACAAGCAGGCGGAGGCACTGGTGAAGGCGCCGGGCGGCCCGCGTCCGGCCCTGGTGCAGCCGGTGGTGCTGTGCCAGCCCACGTTCTACGGCATCATCTGCTCGGTGTTCGCCGGCCAGTCCATGCAGGTGGCGGGGGCCGGCCTGAACCCGGCCGCGCCGGGCTATGCCGCCGCCAGCGCCGCCTATGCCGCCTTTGGCAGGCGCGACTATTCAACCGCCATCGCCGAGGCGCGCCGCGCCGTGGACGCCGAGCCGGGCAATACGTCCTATCAGGTGCTGCTGCTCAACGCCCTCACCTCGGCGGGCCGCTACCAGGAGGCCGAGGCGGTGGCGAACCGCCTGCTTGCCGGCAACCCGCGCGATGTGACGCTGCTGGTGCAGCGGGGCAATCTGCGCATGCGGGCGCGGGATTTCACCGGCGCCATCCAGGATTTCCGCGCCGCCCTCGCCTCCGGCCGCCTGCCGGCCGGACAGGTGCGGCAGGTGCGTCTGAGCCTTGCCGACGCCGGCCTTTCGGCCAAGCAGCCGGCCATCGCCCTTGACGCCCTCGCGCCCTACCGGGGCGAGGCGAGCTACGAAGTGCAGGCGCGGGTCGGCTTCGCCGCGCTCGCCCTCGACGACAAGGAAGGGGCGCTTGAAGCCTTCACCCTGGCCGCCGCCGGCGCGCGCAGCGGGCAGGAGCGCATGGCCATGCTCACGGCGCGCATCGGCGTCTTGTCCCAGCTCGGACGCAAGGAGGAGGCGCGCCAGCTGTTCCTCTCCGCCTACAATTCCGGTGCCCTGCGCGGCATGAAGGCGGTGGACCTCGCGGTGCTGGCGAGCCAGGCGGGCGAAGATGATCTCGCCTACGAATACTTCTCCGAGGCCAACAGCCGCTGGCAATTGCGCGGCACCAACCTGATCAATGCCGGCTATGCGGCGCGGCACACCTATCACAACGCGGAGGCGGTGGATTACTTCAAGTCCGCCATCGACGAGGCCCGCGAGGGCAAGCTCCAGCTTGATCCGCAATATCTCTTCGGCCTCCGGCGCGAGGTGGCGGAGCTGTCGCGGACCTGGGGCGCCTATGCCTCGGTGAGCTACGGCGCGGTGGGCGTCGCCCCCGGCTCCTATCTGGCCCCGCCCTCGCCGGGCGCCAACCACACCATCGGTGCGGGCGGCGAGATCTACTGGCGCCCGCCAGGCATCGGCTATCGCGACGGCTCCATCTTCGAGCTGTTCGTGCGCGGCTTCGGCACGCTCTACAGCGATGCCGGCGGACCCACCGGCATCGACACGATCCAGGGCGGCGCCGGCGCGCGGTGGAAGCCGTTCAAGAGCGAGAACCTGGTGCTGGAGGTGTCGTACCTGTTCCCGGTGGGCCAGTATGCCCGCGACGACGTGCTGCTGCGCGCCGCCTATTCCAAGAGCGAGGGCACCGATCTGCGGGTTGACGTGGACAATTGGCGGGCGTGGCAGATCTATGCCGACTACAATTATTTCCTGATGACGCCGCAGACGGTGGCCACCTTCGAGGCGCGCTACGGCCATGCCTGGCGGCTCGACGCCCTCTCCGACCACCTGGTGCTGTGGCCTTATCTCGCCATCGGCGGCGGCTATGACACCGGCTATGCCACGCCGTTTGCCCTCGGCGCGGGTCCGGGTGCGACCCTGCGCTACTGGTTCAACGAGGACGAATACACGGCGCCCCGCTCCTACCTCGACCTGACGCTGCAATATCGCTTCAAGCTGGCGGGGGACGATCGCGCCGAGGGCATCTTTGCCGGGGCCTTCCTGTCCTATTAATACCATCGGCCTCGGTCGTTGACCGATGCCAAGTGGGTACACGCCACAACTCGGGTGTTCCCGAGTTGTGGATGTCAAAGCCGGATCCGGCAATGGCCGGAGCCGGGCGCCGCGCGGGCTTGACCAATGACCCATGAGCGAAGCTCACGCGTCATTGGTCTGAGCGGGTGCGACAAAGGGGCATTCAAGGGGGTGGCCGCAGCGCCCGCCCCCTTGCGCCACATCAAGGCGCCGCAAGGGCCGGCGCCGCAAGGTCGCGGCCATGACCCAAGCTTCCTCCTGCCCCGCCCCCAAGCTTGATGCCGCAACCCTCCTTGCCCGCTACGGGCAGCCGGTGCCGCGCTATACGAGCTACCCCACCGCCCCCCATTTCTCCCCCGCCGTCGATGCCGCGACCTATGCCTCGTGGCTCGCTGCCGTGCCGGGGGATGCACGCGTGTCGGCCTATGTGCATGTGCCGTTCTGCGCCGAGCTGTGCCTCTATTGCGGCTGCCAGACCGCGGTGGCCCGCAGCCGCGCGCCGGTGAAGGCTTATGCGGAGCGCCTGGTGGAGGAGATCGGCCTTGTGGCCCGTCACCTGCCGGGCCGATTGAAGCTGTCGCACCTGCATTTCGGCGGCGGCACGCCCACCATGCTCGCGGATGAGGACTTCGCCGCCATTCTGGGCGCGTTGCGCGAGACCTTCGATTTCGCCCCGGACGCCGAGATCGCTATCGAGATCGACCCCCGCGTGATGGATGCGGACAAGGTGGCGACGCTGGCCCGCGAGGGCTTCAACCGCGCCAGCCTCGGCGTGCAGGATTTCGATCCCGCCGTGCAGCAGGCCATCGGCCGCCACCAGTCGTGCGAGGAGACGCAGGCGGTGGCGGATGCCCTGCGCGCCGCCGGCATCGCCGCCCTCAACCTCGACCTCATGTACGGCCTGCCCCATCAGGACGAAGCTTCCGTCCGCCGCACGGTGGAGGCGGCTCTCGGCCTCGACCCGGATCGGATCGCCGTGTTCGGCTATGCCCATGTGCCGTGGATGAAGAAGCATCAGGCCCTGATCCCGGAAGACGCGTTGCCCGGCGCCGGTGCGCGCCTGGCGCAGGCGGAACTGGTGGCGGACGTGCTCGCCGCCCATGGCTACGTGCCGGTGGGGCTCGACCATTTCGCCCGCGCCTCGGACGCCATGGCGGAACGGGCGGCGGCAGGGACGCTGAAGCGCAATTTTCAGGGCTACACCACCGATGACGCCCCGGTGCTGATCGGCTTCGGCGCGTCCGCCATCGGCGCGCTGCCGCAGGGCTATGTGCAGAACCTGCCCGCCACGCCCCAGTGGCACAAGGCGGTGGAGGCCGGCGCCCTTCCCATCGCGCGCGGCATCGCGCTGACCGACGAGGACCGGCTGCGCCGCCACGTCATCGAGCGGCTGATGTGCGACCTCGCGGTGGATCTGGATGAGGCCTGCATGCAGCACGGCTTCCCGCGCGGCTTCTTCGCCGACGAGATTCACGCCCTGGAGCCGCTGATCGCCGACGGTCTCGCATGGCGCCACGGCGCGGTGGTGGAGGTGCCGGAGGCGAGCCGCCCCTTCACCCGAGTGGTCTGCGCCGTGTTCGACACGCGCCTCATGGCAAGCCGGGCCGCGGCCCCGGAGCAGAAGCGCCACGCCGCGGCGGTCTGACGGCGTCGCCATGAGCGAGCCGCGTGGCGGCTCGCCTTACTTCACCCCAAAAAAGAAAAGGCACGCGCCCGGAAGCGCGTGCCGAAGGAGGTATGCCGCAGATGATGCGGCACGCCGGGGGAAACCGGTCAGGAATTCAGGCGCCGCAGCGCTGCTCCGTCGCGCAACACGACGCGGCGGGAAGAGGGAAGGGCGATGGCCGAAATCTCCTCGAGATGGGTCAGGGTCCGCGACACCGTCTCGATGGTGAGGCCGAGGAAGTCGGCGATGTCCTGACGCGACATGGGCAGCGTCACCTCGATTCCGCTCGTGCCCTGGCCGGAGCCGGCGCGCGCCGCCATGTCGAGCAGGAAGGTGGCGACCCGCTCCTGCGCGGTCTTGCGGCCGAGCACCAGAAGATGGGACTGCGCCCGGCCAAGCTCGGAGGCGGTCAGCGCCCACAGGGCATGGGCCAGCTCGGCGTCATCGGCGGCGCGGGAGAACAGGATGCTCCGCTTGACGCGCACCACCTTGCATTCGCTCACGGCCTCGGCGGAGAAGCGGTGGCGGGGCTCCATCTCCCAGCCGAACACGTCGCCGGCGAGGCAGAAGGTCTCGATCTGGCGGCGTCCGTCGCCGAGCAGCTTGCAGATGCGCACGGCGCCCGACAGAACGATGTAGAGATGGTCGGCGGGCTGATCTTCGCCGAAGATCTCAGCGTTGCGGGCATATGAAGCCACGATACCGAGGCGGGCCACCACATCGATGGGGGAGCGGCTCTCGGCCTCGTCGCCCCAGCGCGGAGCGGTCATGGGGTGAGCGTAAGCCTTCTGGGCGATCGCTGCAGCGGGGCTCGGCATCGGTTTACCCTTCCATCACGTTGCAGAAAGGGATAACCGGCATTGACGCATCGCAAAATTCGGATCGAACACTTAAGTCGGTGCCCTTAAGTAGTTTTACGGAGGCCGGAACCGGCTGAAGGGGCAGGGTCGCAAAGATGTTTTGGCAAGGGACGGCGTGACAGGCGGGATGGACAGCGTGGTGAGCGATACGGCCGCAAGGCGCCCGGCAGGGCGCGCCGCATGGCCTGATGCCCTGGTCGGCGGCGCGGTGGCGCTTCTCGTCCTCGGGCTCGACGTGGTGGTCGGCTTCCCGCCGTTCCGGGCCGAGGGGCTGATGCTCCAGCTCGCCGGCGTGATGCTGGTGAGCGGGCGGGGGCTGGTCGCCGGCGGCAGCGCGCTGGCGGTGGCCATCGCGGGCGGGGGTGCGCTCGCTCTCGTCACCGGAGCGCGAAACTCCGGTGGCGCCTTCGATCCGGCGACACTGGCCCTGTTCATCGCTGTGGGGCTGGGCATCGCCGTGCTCGGCGAGCGGCTGCGCCGCACGAGGCTCGATGCCGCCGCCCGCAACCGCGACCTGCTGGCCCGCGAGGCGCACCTCTCCTCCATCCTCGACACCGTGCCCGACGCCATGGTGGTGATCGACGAGCGCGGCATCATGCGCTCCTTCTCCAGCGCGGCCGAGCGCCTGTTCGGCTACACGGCGGCGGAGGCGGTGGGGCAGAACGTCTCGATCCTCATGCCCACGCCCCATCGGGAGGCCCACGACGGCTATCTCGCGCGCTACCACACTACCGGGGAGCGTCGCATCATCGGCGTCGGCCGGGTGGTGGTGGGCGAGCGCAAGGACGGCTCCACCTTTCCCATGGAGCTGGCGGTGGGCGAGATGCGCTCCGCCAGCGAGCGCTTCTTCACCGGTTTCATCCGCGACCTGACCGAGCGGCAGGAGACCGAGGCGCGCCTGCAGGAACTGCAGGCCGAGCTGGTCCACATCTCCCGCCTCACCGCCATGGGCGAGATGGCGTCCACGCTCGCCCACGAGCTGAACCAGCCGCTTTCCGCCATCGCCAACTATATCAAGGGCTCGCGGCGCCTTTTGGATGCCGGTACCGTCAAGGTGGAGATGCTGCAGGGGGCGCTGGAAAAGGCCGGGGAGCAGGCCTTGCGCGCCGGCCAGATCATCCGCCGCCTGCGCGACTTCGTCTCCCGCGGGGAGAGTGAGCGACGGGTGGAGAGCCTGTCCAAGCTGGTCGAGGAGGCGAGTGCCCTCGCCCTGGTCGGCGCCAAGGAACACGGTATCCAGGTGCGCTTTCACTATGATCCCAGGTGCGACCTCGTGCTTGCCGACAAAGTGCAGGTCCAGCAGGTATTGCTGAACTTGATGCGCAACGCCCTGGAGGCAATGATGGAGGCGCCGCGGCGCCAGCTTCTGGTGAAGACCGAGGCGGCGGAGGACGATATGGTGATGATCAGCGTCTCGGATACGGGCCTCGGCATCTCGACCGAGGTTGCACCGCAGCTGTTCACACCCTTTGTCACCACCAAGAAGCACGGGATGGGGGTGGGGCTATCCATTTCCCGCACCATCATCGAGGGCCATGGCGGCCGCATCTGGGCCGAGCCCAACCCGGAGGGCGGCGCGGTGTTCCGCTTCACCCTGCGCGCCGTTGGCGAGGAGGCGGCGCTTCATGACTGATGCACGGATGTCTGCGGTGATCCATGTCATCGATGACGACGAGGCCGTGCGCGAGTCGCTGGCTTTCCTTCTCGCCACCGCCGGCCACACGGTGCACACCCACGCCTCGGCCCGGCATTTCCTGGACGCCGGCATGCCGGCCGCCGACCCGTCCATGAGCTGCATCATCACCGACGTGCGCATGCCGGACATGACCGGCATCGACTTGCTGCAGCATTTGCAGGAGAAGGGCTCCACCGTGCCGGTGATCGTCGTCACCGGCCATGGCGACGTGCCGCTGGCGGTGGAGGCCATGAAGCTCGGTGCCGCCGACTTCCTGGAGAAGCCGTTCGACGATGTGGCCATCCTCGATACGGTGAAGTCCGCGCTGGCGCGGCGCGAGAAGGCCTACCAGCATGATGCGCTGCGCGAGCAGGTCTCGGAGCGCATCGCCGCCTTGTCCCAGCGCGAGCGCCAGGTGCTGGAATGCCTTGTGGTGGGCCAGGCCAACAAGACCATCGCCTACGAGCTTGGCATCAGCCCCCGCACCGTGGAAGTCTATCGCGCCAACGTGATGACCAAGATGAAGGCGCAGAGCCTGTCCGAGCTGGTGCGCATGGCGCTGCTGGCGGGCATCTCGCCCAAGGCGGCATAGGGGTAGCATCATGGGGTGTAGCACTATCGTGCCGCCGCTTGATCTAGCGCAACGCCGGACGCCTCCTCCCAAAGTAGGCTAAAAGCCAATTGCCCATGTGTGCTGCTGCGCTCTGCTCGGCCGCGTGGACCCGCGAGGTGGTCGTGGGAAGGACCGGGGAAATGATCGTGTCCAACGAGGCGCCTGGCTTCGTCGTCCATGTGGTGGATGACGATCCGGCGGTTTGCAACTCGCTGAAGTTCGCGCTTGAAGTCGATGGCTTCAACGTGCGGACCTATGCCGGTTCGGCGGATGTGCTCGCGGCCGAGCTGTCCCACGGCGGCTGCATGATCGTGGACTACAATCTGCCCGGCCTGAACGGCCTCGACCTGCTGCGCGAGCTGGACCGGCGCGACGTGCATCTTCCGGCCTTCCTCATCACCAGCAATCCCGCCCTGCATGTGCGCAGCCGCGCCACCGCCCAGGGCGTGGCCATCATCGAGAAACCCCTCCTTGGCAACCAGCTCAGCGAGGCCGTGCGCGACAGTTTCGCGCGTTCGGGCCGGTGCTGAACACGGTTCGCTCCGCTCTGCCTGCCTCTCCCCGGAGCCGGGTCCGGTTCGGTTGACCAAACCCCATCGGTGAATCCGGCTTCAAACCTCAAAAAAGAGACCGTTTTGCCGATCATGTTGCAGTGCGATATGATTGGGACGTACTCTTTTGGTGTTCCCGTGCGTAACCTGTCCCGGTTACGGACACGATCGGCCTGATCCTGAAGGCCGCCGGGCACCAGCAGCGAGGCCGTTCATGACCACGCGCAATCTTGACGCCCTGTTCCACCCCCGCGCCATCGCCCTCGTGGGCGCCAGCAACCGACCCGGCAGCATCGGAGCGGTGATCGCGCGCAACCTGTTCGAGGCCGGGTTCGAGGGGCCGATCCTTACGGTCAATCCGAAGGAGCGCGCCATCCGCTCCTCCCTCAACTATGCCTCGGTGGCGGACCTGCCCATTGCGGTGGACCTCGCCGTGGTGGCCGCCCCGCCGGATACCGTGCCCGCCATCATCACACAGCTGGGCGAGAAGGGGTGCCGCGCCGCGGTGGTGCTGCGCGCCGGCTACGGCCCGGGCGAGCAGATCGAGACCGCGCAACAGCGGCAGGCGATGCTGGATGCGGCGCGGCCTTACCTCCTGCGTGTGCTGGGGCCGAACGGGCTCGGCTTCATCTCCACCCGGCCCCACATCAACGCGAGCATCGCCCACCTGATGCCGGCCAAGGGCGACGTGGCCTTCGTCAGCCAGTCCGGGGCGATGACCTCGGCGGTGCTGGACTGGGCCCACACCCGCGGCTTCGGCTTCTCCCACGTCGTCTCGCTGGGCGAGAGCGCGGACGTGGATTTCGGCGACATGCTCGACTATCTCGCCCTCGACAACACCACCCGCGCCATCCTGCTCTATGTCGAGCACGTGAAGGATGCCCGCAAGTTCATGTCGGCGGGGCGCATCGCGGCGCGGTCCAAGCCGGTCATCGTCATCAAGGCCGGGCGTGGCGCCGCCGGCGCCCGGGCGGCGCAGTCCCACACCGGGGTGTTGGCCGGCAGCGACCTCGTCTATGACGCGGCCTTCCGCCGCGCCGGCATGCTGCGCGTGCACGAGCTGCGAGAGCTGTTCGAGGCGGTGTCCACCCTCGCGGCGGGTATCAAGCTCACCGGCGACCGCCTCACCATCCTCACCAATGGCGGCGGCGCGGGCGTGGTGGCGGTGGATGCGGTGGAGGGCATTCCCGGCCGCCTCGGCGTCCTGAAGCCGGAGACGGTGGAGGCGCTCGACAAGATCATTCCGGTGTCGTGGGCGCGCGCCAACCCGGTGGACATCGTGGACGACGCTGACGGCGCCCGCTACGGCGCCGCCCTGAAGGTGCTGCTCGCCGACAAGGGGGCGGATGCGGTTCTGGTGCTCAATTGTCCATCTTCGGTGGCCGACAGTGGTCAGGCCGCCGACGCGGTGATCACGGTACTGGAGACGCGCATGCGCGCGCCGGTCCTTACCTGCTGGCTCGGCGAAACGGCGGCGGCCGGCGCCCGGCGCCGCTTCGCCGCCCGGCGGATCCCCACCTATGAGACCCCGGACGAGGCAGTGCGCGCCTTCGGCCACCTGGTCTCCTACCAGCGCAACCAGACCCAGCTCATGGAGACGCCCCCGGCGCGCACCTTCGAGGACCCCGACCGGGCCAAGGCGCGCGAACTGGTGGAGAAGGTGCTGGGCGAAGGCCGCAGCGCCCTCTCCGAAGTGGAGGCGAAGACGGTGCTCTGCGCCTACGACATTCCGGTGGTGGAGACGCGGGTGGCCGCGACGCCGGAGGATGCCGGCCGCTGCGCCGCTGAGATCGGCTGGCCGGTGGTGGTGAAGGTGCTGTCCCACGACCTCACCCACAAGTCCGACGTGGGCGGCGTGCGACTCGATTTGCGCAGCTCCGCCGCGGTGGAGGACGCCTGCCGCGCCATTATCGCCTCGGTGGCCGAGAAGCGGCCCGGAGCGCACATCGCCGGCTTCACGGTGCAGGCTATGGTGCGCCGGCCGAACGCCCAGGAGCTGATCGCCGGCATCGCCTATGACAAGACCTTCGGCCCGGTGGTGCTATTCGGCCAGGGCGGTACCGCGGTGGAGGTGATCGGCGACCGCGCCGTGGCCCTACCGCCGCTCAACGGCGTCCTCGCCCGCGAGATGATCGAGCGCACCCGCGTCGCCAAGCTGCTCGCTGGCTACCGCGACCATCCGCCCGCCGACATGGGCGCGGTGGCCGGGACCCTGGTGAAGCTCGCGGAGCTGCTCGCCGACCTGCCGCAGATCGCCGAGCTGGACATCAACCCCCTGCTCGCCGACGAGAACGGCGTCATCGCCCTCGACGCCCGCATCGTGGTGCATGAGACGCGGGTGGAGGGCACCGACCGCTTCGCCATCAAGCCCTATCCCTCCAGCGAGGTGTTCGAACTGGCGCTGACCGACGGGTCCAAGGTGGCGCTCCGGCCGATCCGGCCCGAGGACGAGCCGGCCCTCGTGGATCTCGTTCACCGCTCCGACCCGCAGGACGTGCGCATGCGCTTCCTGGGCTCGGTGAAGGATTTTCCCCACCTCATGGCGGCCCGCCTGTCCCAGATCGACTACGACCGGGAGATGGCGTTCGTGGCCATCGAGCCGAACGGCGATACCTGCGGCGTGGTGCGCATCATCTCCGATCCCGACAACGAGGCGGCCGAATACGCCATCATGGTGCGCTCGGACATGAAGGGCAAAGGCCTCGGCTACCAGCTGATGACCGAGATCCTCGCTCATGCGCGCAAGCGCGGCCTGAAGACGGTGTTCGGCGACGTGCTGCGCGAGAATGGGCCCATGCTGCACCTGGCCGAGGACCTGGGGTTCAAGGTCACGGCCGGCAGCGAGGATCCCACGGTGATGCGGGTGGTCCTCGACCTCAGCGCCACCCCCGCGCCGGCTGGCGCGGGTGCCGGTGCCGGGCTCTAGCGCGCGCCTGCCAGAGGCACCGTAGGCGGATGCGGTATTAACGTATTCAATCATCGCCGCCGGCTTCGAGCCGGCGCTGCGTCCGGAGTTTTCGGTCCTGACGCAAAGCGCTACCTTGACGGGAGAGAGCTTGGCGGCGATATCGCTCTTGCAACCCGGCCGGGCGGGGGTCACCATGTCGGGCGCAGACGGTAGCTACCCGATAGGGACGATGATCGGGGCAGGGCCGGGGGACGAGGGGATGTGCCAATCGTCGAAGGGGCCGACCTTCTGGGGCGTCCCGGTCGCCGGCGGGCCATCGCAACGATCGGCATTGGGTGATTTGTGAGCGACGCCGACGATGGAGCGCGTGGACCCTGGAAATCGGAATATCTTGCCCTGCACGACCCGGTGACCAGCCTGCCCAATCGCCTCTTGATGACCGAGTTCCTCGCCGGCGCGCTCAGCTCGCCGCAGGAAACCCGGCGGATGTTGGCCGTTTTCTGCATCGACCTCGATAATTTCCACCATTTCAACGAGATGTTCGGCCTGGACGCGGGTGACCTCATCCTCGCCGAGACCGCGCGGCGGATCCGCCGGTGCGTGCGCGACCATGACCTGGTGGCGCGGGTGGATGCCGACACCTTCATCATCGTCGCCACCGGTGTCGGGGATGCGAAGGCGGTGGACGGCCTGACCCGACGGCTTCAGTCGGCCCTGAACGCGCCCATCGGCATGTCGTCCGGCGCGGTGGCCTACCCGCTGGTCAACATGGGCATCGCCCTCGCCCCGCTCGATGCGGAGGATGCCGAGGGTCTCGTGCGCTGCGCCGAGTTGGCGCTGGAGCAGGCCAAGGCCGACGGTCCCGGCACCTGTTCCTACTTCGCCGACGATGTGAACGAGGAGATGAGCGGACGGCGGACGCTGGAAGGCGACCTCAGGCGGGCCATCGTATCCGACGAGTTCGTGCTGCTGTTCCAGCCGCGCTGCGACGCGCGGACGCTGAAGCTGCTCGGGGTGGAGGCCCTGATCCGCTGGGACCATCCCCAGCTGGGGTTGCTGACCCCCGACGCGTTCGTCCCCATCGCCGAGAAGAGCGGCCTCGTCATTCCCATCGGCGAATGGGTGCTGCGCAAGGCGTGCGACACCATCTCCCGCCTGCCGGAGCTGAACGTCTCCGTCAACGTCTCGGTGGTGCAGTTCCGCAATGATGCGCTCGTCAACACGGTGGATGCGGTGCTCAAAAGCACCCGCGTTGCGCCGGAGCGGCTTGAGCTCGAAATCACCGAGAGCGTACTGATCGAGAATGCCGAGAAGGCGCTTGAGGTGCTGGAGGGCCTGAAAAACCTGGGCGTGCGCCTGTCCATGGACGATTTCGGCACCGGCTATTCATCGCTGGGCTATCTGCGGACCTTCCCGTTCGACGCCCTGAAGATCGATCGGCGCTTTGTCGGCGACCTGGACAATTCCAAGGGCGCGCTTGCCATCGTGCAGGCGATCCTGGGCCTTGGGCGCGCGCTCGGCATGCAGGTGGTGGCGGAAGGGGTGGAGACGGAGAGCCAGCTCGCCATTCTCAGGGCCGATTCCTGCGACGAGGTCCAGGGCTTCTTCCTGGGCCATCCCATGACCGAAGAGGCGTTGCTCGCCTTTATCGCCGACCGCCGGCTGGCGAGCTGAGCGCCGGCCCGGTCCGGCCTGCGTGCAGCGTCATCGAGGGCAGGCGGACGAGGGCAGGCGGATAACGCCCTCCAGACTCAGGCCAGCCAGGGCGCGGGGCGGTCGAGGGCGATGAGGTCGGCCACCTCCAGGCGCGGCCGCACCACGGCCGCCGCCGCGCCGCGCACCAGCACCTCCGGCACCAGCGGACGGGTATTGTATGTGCTCGCCTGCACCGCGCCATAGGCGCCGGCCGTCATCACCGCCAGCAGGTCGCCGGCCTTCAGGCGCGGCAGCGGACGGTCGAGGGCGAGGAAATCGCCGGTCTCGCACACCGGTCCCACCACGTCCGCCACCACCAGCGGTGCATCGGCCGCCGGCTCGACCACGGGAATGATGTCGTGGTGCGCCTCGTAGAGGGTGGGGCGGATGAGGTCGTTCATGGCGGCGTCCACCACCACGAAGGTCTTGCCCTCGCCCTCCTTCACATAGATCACCCTGGTGACGAGGATGCCGGCATTGGCCACCAGCATGCGGCCCATCTCGAACACCAGCGGCAGCTTCAGGTCGCCGAGGGCGCGGCTGACCACCTCAGCATAGGCGCTGGGCGGCGGCGGCACCGGGTCGGAGGCGGCGTAGGGCACGCCGAGCCCGCCGCCGAGATCCATGTGGTGCAGCCTGTGGCCCGCCGCGAGCAGGTCGCGCGCCAGTTCCGCCAGCAATGTCACCGCATTGTCGAAGGGCGCCATGTCGGTGATCTGGCTGCCGATGTGCATGTCCACGCCGGTGATGGCGAGGCCGGGCAGGCGCGCGGCATAGTCGTAGACCTCGCGGGCCCGCGAGATGGGAATGCCGAACTTGGTGGCGGACTTGCCGGTGGAGATCTTCTTGTGGGTCTTGGCGTCCACGTCCGGGTTGACGCGGATGGAGACCGGGGCGCTCACCCCCATGGCGGTCGCCACCTCGGAGAGGGCCGCAAGCTCGGGCTCGCTCTCCACGTTGAAGCACAGGATGCCGCCGTCCAGCGCCGCCGCCATCTCCTCGCGGGTCTTGCCCACGCCGGAGAAGACGATGCGCTCCGCCGGCACGCCGGCGGCACGGGCGCGCGCCAGCTCGCCGGCGGAGACGATGTCCGCCCCCGCGCCGAGCCGGGCCAGCGTTGCGATGACTGACTGGTTGGAATTGGCCTTCAGGGCGTAGCACAGCAGCACGTCGCGGCCGCTGAACGCCTCCATGAACACCTGGTAGTGACGTTCCAGGGTGGCGCTGGAATAGCAATAGAAGGGGGTGCGCACCTCGGCGGCGAGGGGGGTGATGTCCACGTCCTCGGCGAAAAGGCGGCCGTTGCGGTAGTCGAAATGGTGCATGGAGAGGGGGCGGTCCGTGCGCGCTGTCGTTCGGGCCGGGACGGTCGGGGCCCGTCCGCCGGGCGCGAAGCTATACCTCTTGGGTCCTGCTTTCAGAGCAGGCTGTCGAGGATGAAGGGCTGGTCGGGCTTGGTGACGCCCTTCAGCAGCGGCGATTCGCCGGTGGTGGCGCCGGGGGCCGCTTTCTTTTTCTGCCACTCCGCGTGGGGGGTGGCGCTTTCGAGGATCTCGCCATCCGAGGCGGGGGCGATATAGGGGGCATCGGCCGCCGCGTTCGGCTTCGTGCCCGGCTTGGCCGAGGTGACCGCCGCCTGCTGGACCGCCGGCTTGGTGGCCTCGGGCGTGGCATGGGCGCCGGGCGGCGGCTCAAGCGGTCCCTTCACGCCACACGCCGCGAGGGCGAGGGTGCCGCAGAGGGCGAGGGGGACGAGAAGAGGGCGCATGGCGGTTGGGGCCGTTCCGGAAAAGGTGGCCGCCACTATAGCCCGCGCCGCGCCAAAGGCGAGCCCCCGCCTCCCGCGCTGCGAGATGGGTGATGGAGCAGGGTGCGTCACGCCGGGACCCCGAGCTTCTTGAGCCAGCGCTTGGCCTGGGTCCGCACCCGGGTCGGCGCGGTGCCGCCATAGCTCACCCGGCTGCGCACGGAGCGCACCACGGACAGCACCGAGAACACGTCCTGGGTGATCCGCGCATCCACCCCCTGCATGTCGTCGAGGGACAGCTTGTGCAGCGCAATGCCGCGGTCGGAGGCGAGCCCGACGATGCGCCCGGTGATGTGGTGGGCCTCCCGGAACGGGATGTTGAGGGCGCGCACCAGCCAGTCGGCAAGGTCGGTGGCGGTGGAATAGCCCTGGCCCGCCGCCTTCTCCATGCGCTTCTCGTCCGGGACGATGTCGCGCACCATGCCGGCCGAGGCCGCCACCACCAGGGACAGAGCCGAGAAGGCGTCGAAGGCGCCTTCCTTGTCCTCCTGCATGTCCTTGGCATAGGCCAGCGGCAGGCCCTTCATCACCACCAGGATGCCGGTGAGCGCGCCGATGATGCGCCCGGCCTTGGCCCGCACCAGCTCGGCCGCGTCCGGGTTGCGCTTCTGCGGCATGATGGACGAGCCGGTGGTGAACTTGTCCGAGAGCTTCACCAGGGCGAAGGACGGCGAGGTCCAGATCACCACCTCCTCGGCGAAGCGCGAGAGATGCACCGCGCAGATGGAGGCGGCTGAAAGCGTCTCCATGACGAAGTCGCGGTCGGAGACGGCGTCCAGCGAATTGGCGGTGGGCCGGTCGAAGCCGAGCGCTTTCGCGGTCGCGTCCCTGTCGATGGGGAAGGAGGTGCCGGCCAGCGCCGCCGAGCCCAGCGGGCACTCGTTCAGGCGCTTGCGCGCATCGGCGAGGCGGCCGCGGTCGCGCGCCACCATCTCCACATAGGCCATCAGGTGGTGGCCGAAGGTCACCGGCTGGGCGGTCTGCAAATGAGTGAAGCCGGGCATGACGGTGGCGGCGTGGGCCAGCGCCTTCTCGGCCAGAGCCCGCTGCAGGTCGGCGAGCTGGGCGTCGAGGGCGTCCAATGTGTCGCGCACATAGAGGCGGAAGTCGGTGGCCACCTGGTCGTTGCGCGAGCGGGCGGTGTGGAGGCGGCCGGCGGAGGCTCCGATCAGCTCGGCGAGGCGGCTCTCCACGTTCATGTGGATGTCCTCGAGCTCGCGCTTGAAGGTGAAATTGCCGGCCTCGATCTCTGACAGGATCGTGTCTAGACCCTCCGCGATCCTGTCGGCATCTTGCGCCGCCACGATGCCTTGGGCCGCGAGCATCTTTGCGTGGGCCTTGGATCCGGCGATGTCCTGCGCATAAAGACGCTGGTCGAAGCCGATGGAGGCGTTGATCTCCTCCATGATGGCGTCGGGGGCGGAGGTAAAGCGCCCGCCCCACATCTTGTTGCTCATGACGGATCCCCTCGTGATGACCGAAGCCGACCAGCCCCGCGCGACCGAAACAGACGAGACGGCGACCGGGCCGGCAACGACGCCTCCCAAGGGGCGGCGCGGCTCCGGCGTGCGGACCGTCGGTCTCGTCGCGCTGGCGACGCTGGCGGGCGCCGTTGCCGGCGCGCTCGCCCTATACGGGATGAACCGCCTCCCCGGCAATGCACAGGCGCCTCAGGTCACCTCCGCGCCGGCCGCGGAGCCGGCTGCGTTCAAGGTGTCGGATGCCGCCTGCCAGGGCACCGTGGAGCGCGCGCGGGCGTTCGTGCCGCTGGCCAAGGGCGGCCTTGCCGCCTTCTCCCCGGCCACCGAGCCGCGCCGCCTGCCGCCCCTCGCCTTTACCGGCGCCAATGGCAAGGAGGTGACGCTGGCCGACTTCAAAGGCCGGGTGGTTTTGCTCAATCTCTGGGCGACCTGGTGCGTCCCCTGCCGAAAGGAGATGCCGGACCTCGACCGGCTTCAGGGCAGCCTGGGCGGGCCGGATTTCGAGGTGGTGGCGGTCAATCTCGACACCCGCGATCCCGACAAGCCTCGGGCCTTCCTCGACGAGATCGGGGTGAAGCGCCTTGCCTTCTATGCCGACCCGGCAACGAAGACTTTCCAGGCCCTGCGCGGGGTTGGACGGGGGTTCGGCCTGCCCACCACGGTCATCGTGGACCGTGACGGCTGCGAGATGGGTTACCTTGCGGGACCTGCCGAATGGGGCGGTGCCGAGGCTGAGGCTCTGGTCCGCGCGGCGATCGGGACCGGCGCGAGCACATCGCCGGTGCGGTAACACCATGTAGGCGTGAATTTCGCATTTTGCGAAATAAGGATTTTGGGCTTAAGTGTCGCTCAACCTTCTCTGTTCACAGTGCGTGACCATGGAAGGGGAGGCGGCACGCGGTCTCCGCATGCCCGCAAGTCTGCCCGAGGAAACCACGTCCAACGGTAAATTGCGTTCCACGTTCCGTCAGTGCTAAAAACTTGACCTTGACAACAATGGTTCGTGTTTTTTCCAAAATCGAATCGCCGGGGACGCGCCTTGAGAATTTTGTCGATCTTCGGCACGCGCCCGGAGGCCATCAAGATGGCGCCGCTGGTCCGCACCCTCGCGGGGGCGCCTGAGGTCGTGTCCGTGGTCTGCGTCACCGGTCAGCACCGCGAGATGCTGGACCCGGTGCTGCGCCTGTTCGACATCCGCCCCGATTTCGACCTCGGCCTCATGGCCCACAACCAGGGGCTCAGCGGCCTTGCCGCCGGCGCGCTCACCGGCCTTGATCAGGTGCTGGCGCAGGTCCAGCCCGATCGCGTGCTGGTCCATGGCGACACCACCACCGCCATGGCGGCGGCGCTGGCCGCCTTCCATCGTCGCATCCCGGTGGGGCATGTGGAAGCGGGCCTGCGCACCTATGATCTCGCCCAGCCCTTCCCGGAGGAGATGAACCGCCGGGTGGTGGATCTGGTCGCCGACCTTCTGTTCGCACCCACCGCCGGCGCCGGGGCGAACCTTGCCGCCGAGCGGCTCGCCGGCCGGGTGGTGGTCACCGGCAATACCGTGATCGATGCCCTCCAGGCGACGCAGGCGCGGATCGATGGCGACCCGGACCTCGCGGCCGCCCTCGACCGGGCGCTGCCGGCGCTTGATCCCGCCAAGCGCATCCTGCTCGTCACCGGCCACCGCCGTGAGAATTTCGGCGACGGCTTCCGCTCCATTTGCGCCGCGCTGGCACAGATCGCCGGCCGGTCCGACGTGGAGATCGTCTATCCCGTGCACCTCAACCCCAATGTGCGTGGGCCGGTGACAGAGGAACTTGCCGGCCGGGCCAACATCCATCTGGTGCCGCCTCTCGATTACCTGCCGTTCCAGCGGCTGCTGCAGCGCGCCCACCTGGTGCTCACCGATTCCGGCGGCGTGCAGGAGGAGGCGCCGGCGCTGGGCAAGCCGGTGCTGGTCATGCGCGAGGTGACCGAGCGGCCGGAAGCGGTGGAGGCGGGTACGGTGGAGCTGGTCGGCACCGCCCGCGCCGCCATCGTCGCCGCCGTCACGCGACTGCTCGATGACCCCGACGCTTATGCCGCCTATAGCGGCCGCATCAATCCTTATGGCGACGGGCAGGCCTGTCGCCGCATCCTCGACTGCCTCTGCGGACGGCCGGTGGATGAATTCGCTCCACTGTCCGCCGCCCCCACCTTCTCCGCCCCCGCCTTCCCCTCCGCTGCGCCTGCGCCCCGGCGTCCGGCCGGCCTTGCTGCCATGCCCGTGAGAGACTGACATGAGACACCAACCCGCTTTCGCGCCGGCTCTCCCGCCCGCCGTGCTCCCGGCGCGCGGCCGCGCCAGGACTGGCAGAGGGGCCTCCCGGACCCTCGCCGTCCGGCTTGCGGCGGCCCTGCTGCCGGCCGGCCTTATGGCCGGCCTGTTCGGCGCGGCTCCCGCGATGGCGCAGACGGCGGACCCGATCGTCTCGGCCATTCAGGAGCGGGCGGCGGACACGCGGGTGACGCGCTCCTACACCCTGTCCGATCTCGGTATCGACGGGCCGGTGGTGCTCCAGGGCATGGATGCGCGCCGCGACCTTTATCTTCCGGTGCCGGCCGGCGTGCCGCTGAGCGATGCGGCCATCGCCCTCGACGGCGAGTATCTGCGCGGCGACGGCGGGCGCACCACGCTCGTGCTCTCGGTGGACGGCACCCCGGTCTATTCCCGCCGTCTGGAAGGCGACAGCGGCAGCGCCTCCGCCACCATCGCCGTGGACGGCAAGCCGCGTCCCACCGGCTTCGTGCGCCTCGGCACCGCATGGTCGTCGGTGATCGGCGAGTATCTGTGCGCGGACGAGCGCGGCATCGGCAACGTGTTGAAAATCAGCCCGAAAAGCCGCTTCACCTATTCCTACGAGGCCGGCGCCGTGCGCGACCTGGCCACCGCCTGGAGCGGCATACCCGGATCGGGCAGCCTGCTGGTGGCGGGCGGGACGCTGACCAAGGACACCTATGACACCGCCTGGCGGCTCGGGCTGGCGCTGGAAGCCGCCGGCAAGCGCCTCGTGGTGAAGACCCTGCCCGCCATCGGCGACGAGGTGGACCTCTCCGGCCTCGAGGTTCCGGCTTCGCTGCGCGTGGTGGCACCGTTCTCGAACTTCGTCGGTATCGGCACATATCGCATCAAGGACGCGGCCGATCTCGGCGCCCTCCTCGTGCTGCCGGGCTCGCCGCTGGGCGCCGACGTGGCGGTGGCCGACGCTGGCCTCCTCACCTCCATGAAGAGCGCGCTGGACGCGCTCGGCGCCCGGCTCGGCCCGGCCTCGGCCGCCTTCACCGAGTGGCGCACCAAGGCGGCGAGCCTCGGCGCGGCCACCGTGGCGGCGGATGAGGTGAGCCTGCAGTCCCTCGCCGGCCGGCCGGTGATCGCAGTGGGCGGCGCTGCCGGCGGCAAGGCGACGGCGCTGTTCGACAGCTTCTGGCGCACCTCGCTGGCGTCCGGCGCGGTGACCATCCGCGCGGTGGATGCGGCGCCGCTGAAGCCGTCGGCGGTCTCCCTCGCCAGCCTCGGCCCGGCGGAGGGCAACCTCGACGTGCTGGCCCGCGGCGATTTCGTGGTGAGCTTTGATCTCGCCGCCGCCACCGGCGGTCATTCCCTGCCGAGCCGGCTCAATCTCGACGTGGCCGCCGCCCCCGGCGCCTCCACCTCCGAGCCGGTGGTGGCGGTGTTCCTAAACGACGTGCTGCTGGCCGCCAAGCGGCTGGAGGCCACCGGCCATCCCGAGCATCTCACCGCCGCCGTGCCGCCCTATGCCCTGGCCGCCCGCAACGTGCTGCGCGTGACCTTCCAGCGCCAGCCGGTGAGCGACCGCTGCCGCGAGACGCCGCAGGCGTTCCCGGTCTCGGTGCTGCCCACCAGCCATTTCGAATTGGGCGGGGCTGCTCCCGGCGGCGATTTCCTCGGGGTGATTGCGGCCATGGCCTCCGGCGGTCACCTGGTGGTGCCCGACGCCTATCTCGCCAGCGCCAAGGCGAGCCTGCCCCGCGTGGTGCGGGCGGCGGCGGCCGCTGGCGTCCCGGCCCGCTCCAGCAGCTTCGAGGTGGCCGGTCCCGGTGCCTCCTTCCGCGCCGCCGGGGCCTTCCTCGCCCTTGACGTACCGGTGCAGGGCATCACCCCCAAGGCGCGGGTGGAAGGTGACCGGCTCATCGTCGGCACCGACGACAAGGCGCGCCTGCTCGACATCTCCGGCCTGAAGAACGTGGCGCTGGTGCAGGCCCTGCGCGCGGACGACGCCCGTGGCATCGTCTGGCAGAGCATCGGCCCGGTGGCGATGACGCCGGAGAAGCCGGTGCGCCTCTCCCGGGGCGACGTGGCTCTGGTGGGGGTGGATGGCACGCTCACCGAGCTCAGCGCCTCGGGCGCCGCGCCGGGCACGGTGCGGGTCGCCGACACCGACGGGCCGGCCGGCACCCTTCAGCGGCTGTGGCAGAAATCGTCGGACTGGGGCCTGCCGCTCGGCATCGGCGCCGCCGCCCTGTTCTTCCTGCTGCTGATCCGCGCCTCCTACGTGCGCCGTCGCGGTAGCTGACGCCGGAAAGATCACCGCCATGTCCACCGCGCTGTCCCTCGACGGGCTGTCCCTTTATTGGCCATTCCTCCTGGCCGATTACATCCGCGTGGTGGAATACGCTGCGGCGGTGGTGGCGGTGATCATCCTGATCTCCTCCCTCGACGACCTGTTCGTCGATGCCTGGTACTGGGGGCGGCGGATCTACCGCCGCTTCGTCATCGAGCCGTTCATCCGCCCGCTCACCCCTGCTGCCCTCTACCAGCGGGACGAGCAGCCGCTCGCCATCATGATTCCCGCCTGGCTCGAATCCGGCGTGATCGCGGCCATGATCGAGAACATGGTGAGCGTGCTCGACTACCGGCGCTACGTGATCTTCGTGGGTACCTATCCCAACGATCCCGACACCATCGCCGAGGTGGAGCGCATGCGCCGGCGCTACAAGCAGCTGGTGCGGGTGGAGGTGAAGAATCCCGGACCCACCAACAAGGCGGACTGCCTCAACGCGGTGGTGCGCGCCATCTTCCAGCACGAGGAGATGACCGGCACCGAGTTCGCCGGCCTCGTGCTGCACGACGCCGAGGACGTGCTGCACCCCCTCGAGCTGCGTTTCTTCAACTATCTCCTGCCGCGCAAGGACCTGATCCAGATCCCGGTCCTGTCGCTGGAGCGCCACTGGTCGGAGCTGGTGGCCGGCATCTACATGGACGAGTTCGCCGAGTGGCACGCCAAGGACCTGGTGGTGCGCGAGAGCATCGCCGGCTCCGTGCCCTCCGCCGGGGTGGGCACCTGCTTCTCGCGCAAGGCCATGCTGCATCTTCTCGCCGACGGCGATGGCGAGGTCTTCAACACCGGCAGCCTCACCGAGGATTATGATATCAGCGCCCGCCTGGCCGAGGCGCGCATGCAGTCCATCATCGCCCGCCTGCCGGTGGACTACCGGGTGACGCGCGAGACTTTCTTCGGCTTCGGGTCGCAGATCGAGCACGTCATCCGCATGCCCCTGTGCGTGCGCGAATTCTTCCCCGACACCTTCCGCACCTCCTATCGGCAGAAGGCGCGCTGGGGTCTGGGCATCGCGTTCCAGGGCTGGGGTTCCATGGGCTGGCGCGGCAGCCTTGCCACCAAGTATTTCCTGTTCCGCGACCGCAAGGGCATCGTCACCTCCATCGTGGCGGTGCTGGCCTATGTGGTGGCGGCGCACTTCCTCATCTTCCTTGCCGCCGAAAAGCTCGGCTGGCTGCCGGCCCGCTACCCGTCCATCTTCGCCACCGAAGGCTGGCTGCTGGCGGTGCTGACCGCCAATGCGGTGGCCTTCGCGCTGCGGCTGATCCAGCGCTTCTATTTCGTCGCCCGCGTCTATGGCTGGGAGCAGGGGCTCATGTCCGTGCCGCGGGTGGTGATGGGCAATTTCGTCAATTTCGCTGCCACCGTGCGGGCGTGGCGGCTGTTCCTTGCCAACGCCCTGTTCGGTCGCCGTATCGTCTGGGACAAGACGATGCACGACTTTCCCGACCAGGCGGAGCTGGGCCAGCAGCGCCAGCGCCTCGGCGAGCTGCTGCTCACCTGGCAGGCGGTGCTGCCGGAGCATGTGGATGCGGCGCTGGCGGCGCAGGACGAGCGCCAGCAGCCCCTCGGCCGCATCCTCGTCTCCCGCGGCTGGCTCGATGAGGAGACGCTGGCCGAGGCCATCGCCTTCCAGTCCGGCCTGCCGCGCACCCATGTGACCGAGCAGATGGTGCGCCAGTTCCACGACCTTTTGCCCCTCGACCTGATGGTGCGCCGGCGGCTGCTGCCCGTGGGCCGCGACGAGACCGGTCGGCTGGTGGTGGCGGTGCCCTCTCCCCTTGGGGACAAGGCGCTCGAGGATGTGCGCGAGGCGGTGGGCGACGTGCCGGTCCAGCGCATCGCCCGCGAGAGCGAGATCAACGGCGGCCTGCGCCTCTTGCGCGGCGTCACCCCCGGCATCGAGGGCCACCGGGCGCCGCCGCTTTTGGGCGAGCTGCTGCTGGAAAAGGGCCTGATGCAGCGCGAGGCGTTCGAGGCGGCCATGGAGCTTTACCGTCCCGACGTGGACGGGCGCATCGGCGAATATCTCGTGCGCTGCGGCATCGTGAAGGAAGAAGCCATCGAGGCCACGGTGCGCGAACAGGAGCGCCGGCTCGCCGTCGCCGCCCTGTGAGCCGGCGCGCCGGCCTGTTTCAGCCAGCCTGGGCCGGCGCCAGTCGGCGCAAGCCATGACCGGGCTGAGCCGCCGCGCTGCGCTCGTCCTCGGCGCCACGGCTGTGGCCGGGGCCGGGCTTGTGGGGCTCGACCTGGCGGTGCGGCGGCTTGGGCGCGCGCCGCGGCTGATGGAGGGCATCGTCTGGCAGGTGCACGGCGGCCTGCTGGATCCGCGGGGCGACTGGAACGAGATCGGCGCCCGCAGCCTGCTGGTGCAATGGCTGGTGGCCGACGGCACCGCCTTCGTGCCGCTGCCCGACCTCGGCCTGCCGCTGATCGCCGATGCGCCCAACTGGAGCCGCATCGCCCGCGAGCCGTGGGCGCAGTCCATCATCGCCGGCCTTGCCGGCCGCTTCAAGGAACCGGACGCCCGGCGCGACGTGCTGGCGCTCGGCGCGCTGTCGGCGCGGGTTGCGCGGCAGAGCCTGCCGTTCACGCCGTCAGGCTTCTATTTCCCGGTGGAGGCGGACCCGACCTGGACCGGGGTGGGCCAGATGGCGTCGGCGATCGCCGACATTCCCCGGCCGCTCTGGGTGAGCGCCTATGACAATTCCAACGTGGGGGCCAAGGCCTTCGCCGACTGGGTCGAGGGCTGGCTGCCCAGGGACGTGGGCCTGTTCTTCCAGGACGGGGTGGGCGTCTATAGCCGCAGCCCGGAGGCGGCCCGCTCCTATGCGCAGGAACTGTCGCAGCGGCTGGGGCGCGGGCGCTTCAGGCTGATCGCCGAGGCCTTCCGGCCGGCCGGCGGCGACCTGCTGCGCGCAGCAACGGTCGCCGAGCTGCTGCCCCAGCTGCGGGCCTACGCGGGCTTCGAGGTGTTCGTGTTCGACGGCCCGCATTATGTGGACCGCCTGCTGGTGCGCAAGCTGCTGGCGGGGTAGGGGCGGGCGCCCTTGTCCCGGCCATCCACGCGGAACGACCGGGAAGTCCTTTCGCGCGTGGGCGCCAGCGGATCGGCGTGGATGCCCGGCACAAGGCCGGGCATGACGAGGTAATGTTGTCTGGGCTTTCCGCGCCGCTTCTCAGTGGCGGAAGTGGCGCACGCCGGTGAAGACCATGGCGAGGCCGGCCGCATCCGCCGCCGCGATCACCTCGTTGTCGCGCATGGAGCCGCCGGGCTGGATCACCGCCGTGGCACCCGCCTCCACCGCCGCCAGCAGGCCATCGGCGAAGGGGAAGAAGGCATCGGAGGCCACCACCGAGCCCTTGGTCAGCGGCTCCTTGAGGCCCAGGGCCTCGGCCGCGTCCAGCGCCTTGCGGGCGGCGATGCGGGCACTGTCCACCCGGCTCATCTGCCCGGCGCCGATGCCCACCGTGGCGAGGTCCTTCGCATAGATGATGGTGTTGGACTTCACATGCTTGGCCACGCGGAAGGCGAAGCGCAGGTCGGTCAGCTCGCGGTCGGTGGGCGCGCGCTTGGTGACCACCTTCAGGTCGAGGTCGTCGGCGCTGGCATTGTCGCGGCCCTGCACCAGCAGGCCGCCGGCCACGGTCTTCACCGTGAGGCCTCCCGCGCGCGGGTCGGGCAGGCCGCCGGTGAGCAGCAGGCGCAGGTTCTTCTTGGCCGCCACCACGGCGATGGCCTCGTCGGTTGCGTCGGGGGCGACGATCACCTCGGTGAAGATCTCCACCATGGCGCGGGCGGAGGCCGCATCCAGCGTGCGGTTGACCGCGATGATGCCGCCGAAGGCCGACACCGGATCGCAGGCCAGCGCCTTGGCATAGGCCTCCTCCAGCGAGGCGCCTTCGGCCACGCCGCAGGGGTTGGCGTGCTTCACGATCACCACCGCGGCGGTGCGGGCGGGGTGGAATTCGGCCACCGCCTCGAAGGCGGCGTCGGTGTCGTTGATGTTGTTGTAGGAGAGCTGCTTGCCCTGCACCTGACGCGCCGTGGCGACGCCGGGACGGATCTCGTCCGAGGCGTAGAAGGCGGCGGACTGGTGCGGGTTCTCGCCGTAGCGCAGGGCCTCGATGAGCTTGCCGCTGAAGGCGCGGAAGGCCGGGGCCTCCTCCTTCAGCTCGCGGGCGAACCAGTTGGAGATGGCCGCGTCATAGGCGGCGGTGCGGGCATAGGCCTTCTGGGCCAGCTTGCGGCGCAGGGGCAGGGTGGTGCCCCCGTGGGCGGCGATCTCAGCGAGCACCGCCTCGTAGTCGGCGGCTTCCACCACCACCGCCACGTCATTGTGGTTCTTGGCCGCGCCGCGGATCATGGAGGGGCCGCCGATGTCGATGTTCTCGATGGTCTCCTCGAAATCCGCCTTGCGGGCGACGGTCGCCTCGAACGGATAGAGGTTCACCACCACGAGGTCGATGGGGGCGATGGCGTGCTCGGCGAGGGACGCCTGGTGGCCCTTGTCGGCGCGGATGGCGAGGATGCCGCCGTGCACCTTGGGATGCAGGGTTTTCACCCGGCCGTCCATCATCTCCGGGAAGCCGGTGAGCTCGGACACGTCCTTCACCGGCAGGCCGGCGTCGGCGATGGCCTTGGCGGTGCCGCCGGTGGAGACCAGCTCAACCCCGTGGGCAACGAGGGCTGTCGCGAACGGCACGAGACCCGTCTTGTCCGACACCGAGAGGAGGGCGCGGGTCACGGGACGGATATCGGCGGTCATGGAGCGGCTCCGGTGATGAGATTGCCGCTCGCCTATCACCATTGGGCGGCCAGAGCCAGCCGGCAGGCCCCCGGTGGGGGCATGAGGGGTATGGAGGGGCGGCATGGCGGGAGGGCGTGGCGAGACAGCGTGGCGAGACCTTGCACGCCGCGCGCAGCAGGCCGTCGAGGAGGGGGAGCAAAGCCCGCTCCTCTTCTTCCTCGCTAAAGGTATTGGGATCGTTTTGTCCCTCAAACGGCGGATGCGCCCTTGCCGGTTGCCGTGTTTAGAAGACACCCATGGGGGTCATTCTTGGCTGAGCAGAAGGAATGGCACGATGCTCAACTGGCATGGCGCCTTCAGGGGCGCCGCTTCCGTTTGCACCATCGTCGTTTGCATGGCCGCGTTCACCGTCCCGGCCGTGGCGGCGCCACCGCCCTCCGGTCGGGTCCAGATCGCCAACGCGAACAGCGATCTGTGCCTGAGCCCTGCCGGCGGGACCGGCAATCAGAACGAGCAGACCGTTCAGTACCATTGCGATACCCACCCCTCGCGAGCCTGGGTCATCGAGCCGGTCGAGGGAAACATCGTCAAGATCCGGAACGTCAACAGCAATCTCTGCCTGACGGTCGCGGGCGGGAACAGCGATCGCAATACGCCTTCGGTGCAATATAGCTGCGACGACCACCCGTCCCGCCGCTGGCTCTACGCACCGTTTGACGGCGGCCTGTTCCGGCTGGTCAATGTCAACAGCGGGCTGTGCCTGACCATCGCGGGCGGATCGACGGGGCTCAACCAGACCGCGGTGCAATTTCCCTGTGACGAGCACCCGTCCCGCTTCTTCCGGTTGAAGTAGCCGGGCGCGGCCGCTTTGCCAGCGTCATGGCGGGGCGTGTCCCGGACGTCGGCTGTTGCCGACTTCCGCCTCCGAGAAGCGGAACCCGCAAACATGCGGGTTCCGGCCATGACGCTGTGAGGCTCGGAGGAGGTTCGTAGGTCGTCGCAAGCGGCTCGGCGTGGATGCCCGGCACAAGGCCGGGCATGACCGGGGGTGATTGCGGTTATGCTCTTCTGAATTTCCAGGCAGGCGCTCAGGCGATCTTCAGGTCCTGCCCGGGCAGCATGGAGCCGGTCTCGCGCGCCTTCACATGCCAGGAGAGGGCTTCCTCGATGATGTGCGGGGTGTGGCCGCCACGCGCGCAACCCCGGGCGAAATAGTCGTCCAGGGCGTCGCGATAGAGCGGGTGGACGCAATTGTCGATGATCACCCGCGCCCGCTCGCGCGGTGCCAGCTCGCGCAGGTCGGCCAGGCCCTGCTCGGTGACGAGGATGTCCACGTCGTGCTCGGTGTGGTCCACATGGCTCACCATGGGCACCACGGAAGACAGCGCGCCGCCCTTGGCGATGGACTTGGTGACGAACACCGACAGATAGGCGTTGCGGGCGAAATCCCCCGAGCCACCGATGCCGTTCATCATGCCGGTGCCGCCCACGTGGGTGGAGTTCACATTGCCGAAGATGTCGAATTCCAGCGCCGTGTTGATGCCGATGAGGCCGAGCCGGCGGATGATCTCCGGATGGTTGGAGATCTCCTGCGGGCGCAGGATGAGCCGGGATTTATAGTCGGCGATGCGCGGCATCACCTGGTCGTGCTTGGCCTTGGACAGGGTGACGGACGAGCCCGAGGCGAAGTTCAGCTTGCCGGCGTCGAACAGGTCGAAGGTGGAATCCTGCAGCACCTCCGAATACATGGTGAGGTCTGAGAACGGGCTCTCGATGAAGCCGTGCATCACCGCGTTGGCGATGGTGCCGATGCCGGCCTGCAGCGGCTGCAGACGGTTGGTGAGCCGGCCGATCTTCACCTCGTGCTTCAGGAACTCCATGAGGTGGGAGGCGATGGCCGCCGTCTCGTGGTCCGGCGGCAGCACGTTGGAGGCGCTGTCCAGCTTCTGGGTGATGACGATGGCCGCGATCTTCTCCGCCGGAATCGGGATGAAGGGCAGTCCCACCCGGCTTTCCGGCGCCACCACCGGGATCGGCTCGCGGAACGGCCGGCGGGTGGGGATGTAGATATCGTGCAGCCCCTCCAGCTCCATGGGCTGGGTGAGATTGATCTCGACGATCACCTTCTTGGCGAGGATGGCGAAGGTGGCCGAATTGCCCACCGAGGTGGTGGGAATGATGCCGCCCTGCGCGGTGATGCCCACCGCCTCGATCACCGCCACATCCACCGGGCCAAGCTGGTTGGTGCGCAGGTGCTCCACCGTCTCCGACAGGTGCTGGTCCACGAACATGACCTCGCCGGCATTGATGGCCTTGCGCAGCGCTGGGTCGGACTGGAACGGGATGCGGCGCGAGAGCAGGTGGGCTTCCGCCATCTGCTTGTCGAGGTCGTTGCCCAGCGAGGCGCCGGTGATGAGCGTGATCTTCAGGGGCTGGCCGGCGGCGTGGGCTTCCTTGGCGCGGGCGGCGAGCGCCATGGGCACCGCTTTGGCCTCGCCGGCGCGGGTGAACCCGCTCATGCCCACGATCATCCCGTCCTGGATGTGGGCGGCCGCTTCCTCGGCGGAGACGATTTTATCGGCGAGGGAAGAGAGGCGGATACGCGCGTGAGGCATGGAGAGGCCGTCCCTGTCATGAGCCCATCCCATCGCGCATAGCGAGAGGCAGCCTATGGCTGGAATTCGACTTAAGAGAAAACCTCTATCACGCGACGATGACCACCGGCAGGCCGAAGGCGTCCGCTTCCGCAGGGTCCGGAAAGCGCAAGGCCTTGCCCTCGGCCACTCTTTTGGCGGTGACGGCGCAGGCGGCGGCATCGATCAGGTCGTCCAGCCCTGCGCCGAGCGCACGGGCGTTCTGCGCATCCAGCAGATCAACCGGCACGCCCGATGCGGCCAAGAGCTTAAGCCGAAGGTCGAGGCCCGGCGGATACGGCCGGTTCTTCACTTTCTTGGGCTCGGCAAGGGCGGCCTGTCCGTTCATGGCCCAGAAGGCCACTTCGGGGTGGCACTCCACCAGCCGGGTGCGCAGCTCCGGCCGGCTGCGCTGCAGATGGTCCACCTCGGCGATCTTGGGGAACAGGTGGAAGCATTGCTTGGCCACCGCCCGCGGCGGATCGGATGAGGCAAGGGCGGCGGCGCAGGCGGCGCGGTAGCGCGTGGTCTCGTCGCCCGGCCCCACGCCCGCCATCACCGCCGCCCGCGCCGGTACCGAGAAGACGGAGGATTGCCGCATGCCCAGCAGCGGGCGAACCAGCCGCTCGGGTGCACGCCCGCCGGCGCCAACGCGCTCGGGCAGGCCGATGGGCATGTCGATGGCGGCGATGTGCGGTGCGTCCGGCACCTCGAACAGGGGTGCGATGGTCGTGACGCGGGTCAGGTGCAGGGTGCCCGCCCCGTCCCATCGCGCCACGATCCAGCCGCCGCGGCATCCGTCGATGCCGGCGAACGGCAGGGCGGGCGTCACCTCAATCCTCTCCCGCCTTTGCCTTGGGCAGGGGCAGGGTGGAGGCCTGGGGGATCGGCGCGGTGTAATACTTGCGCTTCACCGAGCCGGTCTCGGGGTTGCTGGACGGCGCATAGGACATGGGCACGCCCTGCGGACCCACCTGCCAGCCGGGGGGCACGCCCTGCGGCGATGGAGGCTGCTGCGCGGCGGGATAGGGCTGCGGCGCCCGGCCCGAGGACACCGTTGCGGGCGGCAGGGAGGATGGCGGTGGCGGCAGCGGCGACGAGGTGATGACACCGGCCGGCCGCTGCAGGGTCGCAGCCGGCGGCGGTGGCGGCGGCGGCTCCGCCACCGGGGCGGGGGCCGGGCGCGGTCCGAACAGGTTGGACAGGAACGAGGGCTGCGGCTCCGGCGCGGGCGGCGGCGGGGCGGCCTGCGGCTGGGGCGTGTAGACTGCCGGGGTATAGGACGGCGCCTCCGCCGGGGCGCTGGCCGGGGCGAACTCGGGCTGCGGCGCGCCCATCGGCGGCGCCTTGGCGATGAGCGGCGCCGGCATGGGCCGGGGCGCCGGCTTGCAGATGGTGCGGCCCTTCTCGTGGCGCATCAGGTCCACATGGATGTGGTCGTAATGGAAGACGTTGGAGCCCGGCGCCAGCACGGTGGTGAAGCGCTCGCAGGCCCCGGCCTGCACCTGGAGCAGGAAGCCGCGCTCCTCCTGGGTGCCCTTCCAGCCGTTCTTCACGGTGACCCAACGCCCGTCGGCGATGCGGAAGGCGCCCACGTCCAGGGCGTTGCCGAAGGCGTGCTCGGAAATCTTGGCGCCGGCCTGCCCGTTCATGCCGCGGCAGGAATAGGCCGACATCTGGCTGATCGCCACCACCGGCTGGCCGAACCAAGCCAGTGCGGCGGGCTGGACCACGTCCTGCACCCACATGTCCACCTGGTGGATCACCGGGCAGGCGAGCTTGCCGGCGGGTTCCAGCACCACATTGCCCTCGGCGAGGGCGGTGACGCGGAAGGGATGCTCCATGCCGCACATGCCCGGCCCGTCGATGGCCGGGATGGGCTCCATGAAAGCGGAGGGAATGACGCCCTTCTGGGCGATACATTGCTCCTCGGCCTCCACGCGCCAGGGATCGCGCGTTTCGAGCCCGAAACGGCAGCCGGTGAGCGCGACTGCGAGGAGCAGCGCAGGCAAAAGGAACCACAAGGAAACGCGCGACATGCGCCGCACCTTGCCGAGGGCTGCGTTGCGAACGGGTTAAAGTGCGCCGCAGCGATTGAGAAAGTAGGGGTGAAATCCGCGATGGGATGGGGCGCGCGCGCGCCATGCCCCAGCGGCACTGCCGCGCCGTCAGCCCGATTTACGGGGCGCGTCAGGGCGCGAGCCCAGCGGGAGGGGCTGGAACTGCGTTTCAGCTGGACGTGAGCTGGATTGCGTCAGGGGGCAGGAAGGGGGGACGCGATGCGCCGCGAGGATCGGGGAGGCGGCGCCTCGTTTCCCGATGGCCTTAAGCCCAATCGAACCCGGGCGTTCCCCGGGTTCGTCATCGCGGCAGCCGGCATGACCCGTTCGGGACGAAAGCCGTGCCTTTAGCGCTTGGCGCCATCGTTGGCGCCGTCGGTACCGGGCGTGCCGGCAGCGGCCTCGGCTTCGTCCTTGCCGTTCTCAACCGGCTCGGGCTCGTCGTCGCCGCGCCCTTCGAACGCGGCCTGAAGCTGCTCGGCGAGCTTCTTCAGGTCGTCGGGCATGTCTTCCTGGGTGTAGTCGTCGAACAATTGGCGAAGCTCACGGCCCAACAGGTCCTGCCGTGCGGAGATGTCGCGACGGTGAGGCGTTCGCATGCCGCTGGCCTCTTTCTGGTGGTGCGTCGTCATGGGGGTATCGAGGGGGCCTTCAGGGCGTGCCGTTCGCATGGCGGTTCTTCTGGACAGACGCGGGCGGTTTCCACATCTGACATCCGCCCGCGTGCGTTGCAATATGACAATTGATTAGAATGGATGGTCGAAGCCGGCCGCGCGGCCGCAGGCCGGGTAGCTCCGGCCTGCCTATTCCCGATAGAGGCGGGAGGGGCGTTCCTTGCCGTCCGGCGTCCGGTCGCCTTCGCCGTCACTTCCCGCCAGGTCGATGTCGATGTCGAGCCGGCGATCGTCACCCTCCAGGGCCGCTTCGGCCTCACGCAACAGGCGGGTTTCCTCATCCAGCACGTGGGGCCGGCGCGGATAATCCCTGCGACTTTCGCCGGGGCGGAACTCGGTTCGGTCATAGCCGTGGGGTGCCGCGCTGGCAGGCCAGCTGTTCTGCGGATCGCTCATGCCGCTCCTCCACTCATGTCTCTCGGTCTGTCCTGAAACGCGCCATCGCGCCTTTGGTTCCAGCAGGTCGCGGCCTCACTTTCGCGTCCGGACGGGAACCCATTGCCCAGCTCTGCCGTTGGATGTGCAAGTGCTTGAGGCAAGTGGAGCACGAAGACAGGGCAAGGACAGGACAAGATCCGGTTGGTTCTTTGCTTATCTTCGTCGCGGGACGTTCCATAGGGCGATCTCGCCAGACATGGAGAACTGAAATGCTGAGCTGGGCGGTTACATTCCTCGTCGTCGCGCTGATCGCGGCGGTTCTTGGCTTTGGCGGTATTGCCGGAACAGCCATCGAGATCGCGAAGATCATCTTCTTCGTGGCGATCGTGCTGTTCGTGATTTCCGCCGTGGCGGGCCTGATGCGCCGGGGGCGCGCGTCCTGATCAAGACGCCTTCGCCGACCTTCGAACAGTGAAAAGAAAGGGCGGGTCCGCTGCTGCGGGCCCGCCCTAAAGTTGCTTGGAGTGCCTTCTTTGTGGCGCCTTAAGGTAAATGCCGCGTTGATCCGCCGCCCTCGTCCACAGTCGCCGGCTGGCCCAATACGAAAAAAGGGGCGCTCGAAGCGCCCCTTTCATCATGCGGACGGACCCCCGTCTCAGGGGCACTGCACCCGGTAGCGGTTGCCGTAGGCGTCGCGCGCCCAGCAGGCCCGCGGGGTGGTCTCGGCGCCGATGATGGCGCCGGTGCCGGCGCCGATCAGGCCGCCCACCAGGGCGCCCGTGCCCGTGCCCGTCGCCGCGGCGCCGATGAGCGCGCCCGTGCCGGCGCCGATCGCCGCGCCACCCACGGCCCGGTCCTGCCGCGAATATTCGCTGCAGCCGGCCAGCCCCAGCGCCAGCGCGCACACAATGAGAGCCGCTTTCATCATGTTCTCCCTTGCCTGATCCCGGCATCAGGCCGGGTCTCGGTCCAAATCACTTTACCACCTGCGACGCCGAGCGAGAGGTGCCCTTCGGCGCGAAGGATGCCGGGCGGCGTTTGCCGCTCGACGTTAGGGCATATAGCACGCAGCCCACGCCAGCGCCCACTACCACGGCAGCGGCGATCACCGCCACCGAGGATGAGGTCGGCATGTGCCGCCGCACGTCGGGCAAACCCATCCGGGTCATATCGACAGCGGGCAGCTGCACGTCGGGAAGTCGTACCCTGGGCACATTCACCCTGGGCAGATGCACCTTTTTCAAATCGTCCCGCAAATCGTCAGCCCGTTCGGAAATCCAGTCCTGGGCCTCCGACGCCATCCGCTGCAATCCGCCCGCTCTGGGCCACAGGGCGTCCTGGAGATCATCCAGTTCGTCCTTCAGCGCCGCGATACGGCTGCTGATCTTTTCAGCGGTCGTCTGCCTGTGCCATCCGAGCATCGAGCGTTCTCCTGAACCGTGTATCGAACGCGCTGCGACGGTTCCGGTTCCGATGTTCTGCCGCAGCTTGCGCAGGCATGGCGGCATTGCGTCAAACATGCGGGGGAACCATGGCGAGGGCTTGAGCGTTGAGATGACTGTAATGGGATAAGGAGATGGTTTGTGCTGACCCAACTGCACCCGTCCGCGACCCGTGAAGCTTCGGCCGGACAGGCGTTCGAGGGGCACCGGCCCGACGCGCCGTTCCCGGCGGCCTGCGCGGGCGTACGCGCCGACACCCATGCTTTCTTCCTCGACGTGGACGGCAGCCTGATCGACATCGCGGACCACCCCGACGCCGTGGAGGTTCCCGAGGATCTCCCGCAGCTTCTGGCCGCGCTGGCGGAGCAGGCCGACGGCGCGCTGGCCCTCGTCAGCGGGCGGACCATCCAGGCCCTCGACATTCTGCTGCACCCGTTCGGCTTCGCGGCGGCGGGTAGCCATGGCGCCCAGATGCGGCTTGAGCCCGACGGCAGGATCCTCTCCGCGCCGGCGCTGGACACCGCGCTTGCCGACGCGGTGAAAGAGGTGGCGGACGGGTTCGACGGCGTGTTCGCCGAGGACAAGGGCACCGCCATCGCGGTTCATTACCGTGCCGTGCCCGATGCTGCGCCCTCCCTCAGGCGCGCGCTGCTGGAGCTCCTCCGCGCGCGGCAGGATGTGCGCCTGATGCCTGGCCATTGCGTGTTCGAGGTGAAGCCCGCCAGCCTCGACAAGGGCACGGCGGTGGCGGATTTCATGGCCCGCGCCCCGTTTGCCGGGCGTGTTCCCGTCTTCATCGGCGACGATGTCACCGACGAGGCCGGTTTTGGCGCCGTCGCCGCGCGCGGGGGCCTTGCCCTTGCGGTCGGTTCGCCGCGACCGGGCACCCAGGGGGTGCTTGCCGATCCCCGGTCGGTCCGGGCTTTCCTCACCCACCTCGCGGCGGTGCCGCAGCAACGACGGAGGTGACCCTCGTGTCTCGCATCGTGGTCGTATCCAATCGTGTGGCGGTCCCCCAGCGCTCGGGGGTCACGGCCGGCGGACTGGCGGTGGCGGTCAACGCCGCGCTCAAGGACAAGGGCGGGATCTGGTTCGGCTGGAGCGGGCGCATCTGCCCGGAACCGTCGGAAATCCCGGAAGTGACGCGCAAGGCCGGCATCACCTATGCGGTGGTGGACCTGAAGGCCGAGGACCATCAGGAATATTACAACGGTTTCGCCAACCGGGTGCTGTGGCCGGTGCTGCACTACCGGGTGGATCTCTCCGAATTCTTCCGCTCGGATCTGTCGGGCTACATCCGGGTGAACCGCATGTTCGCGGATCACCTGGAGAAGATCATCCGCCCCGACGACATCCTGTGGATCCACGACTACCACATGATGCCGCTCGCCAAATATCTGCGCGAGCGCGGCCACAAGAACCGCATCGGCTTCTTCCTGCACATTCCCATGCCGCCGTCGGATATCGTCCAGGCCCTGCCGCAGCACGGCGAGACCGTGGGCGCGCTGGCCTATTACGATCTCGTCGGCTTCCAGACCGAGGGCGACCGGGACAATTTCGCCCATTACCTGGAGATCCGCGGCGGCCAGCTGACGCCCGACGGCACCGGCGTCGATATCGGCGGGCGGCGGGTCAGGCTCGGCACCTTCCCGGTGGGCATCGAGACCGCGGCCTTTGCCCGGCGGGCGCGGCATGCCAGCCGCGCCGCCTTCGTGAAATCGTTCCGCGACAGTCTCGTGGGCAAGAAGCTCATCATCGGCGTGGACCGGCTGGATTATTCCAAGGGCATCCCCAACCGGCTCGAGGCCTACGAGCAATTCCTCAAGACCCAGCCCGACTGGCACGAGCGCGTCACCTTCGTGCAGATCACCCCCAAGAGCCGCACCGACGTGCCGGAATATCAGGAGATGGACCGCTACGTCTCCCACAAGGCCGGGCAGATCAACGGCGCCTATTCCGACGTGTCGTGGACCCCGCTGCGCTACGTGAACCGCACCTATTCGCGCTCGGCGCTCGCGGGCTTCTACCGGGCCGCCCACGTGGCCATGGTGACGCCCCTGCGCGACGGCATGAACCTTGTCGCCAAGGAGTTTGTGGCGGCGCAGGACCCCGCCGATCCCGGCGTGCTCATCCTGTCCCAGTTCGCCGGGGCGGCGGCCGAGATGGGCACGGGCGCGCTCATCGTGAACCCGCACGATACGGAAGGCATGGCCAATGCCCTGCGCCGGGCGCTGGAGATGCCGCTGGCGGAGCGGCGCGAGCGCTATGCCCGGATGATGCAGGTGCTGGAGGCTCGCGACATCGACCGCTGGGCGGCGGACTATCTCGCCGCGCTGGCGCCGGAAGCCGCGACGGTGGAGCGGCGCGGATTGAGCCTGCCGCGGGCGGCCATCCGCAGCGTGGTGCGCCTGCCCGGCGCCTGGCGCTCCGATTTCGTGCCACGGGGGGCGTGAGCCGGCGGTAGATGGCCCCCGGCGCCCGGTTGCCGGCCGAGCGCCTTGCCGCTATAGCAACGCAAGCGGCGAAGCCTGCCGCGAAGGCCCCTGAGCCTTCGCGGGGCCGCCCTGCGGGCGTGGCGGAACTGGTAGACGCAGCGGACTCAAAATCCGCCGTCCTTACGGATATGTCGGTTCGAGTCCGACCGCCCGCACCATTTTTTCTGATATTTACATCTATTTTCAATACGTTGGCCGTGGTGCATCGATTTCAATCCACCCCGGTGTCCACCTTCTGTCGTTCGGTGGACCGCACCCACTCCCGCTATCGCCTCGCGCGCGTTAGGGGAATGCCCCGATTCTGCCGTATGGCCAGCGCACTAAGGGGAGAATAGGAGGTGAGGTTCTCGAATGCGTCGAAGGTGGCTCATTGCGATGGCAATTCTATCTTCGGCAGCGCTTTCAGGCTGCCTGCTTGGCCCAAGCTTTTATCACGAATATCAGGCTTTCGATGGCGTTGTGGTGAAGGGTGGTGCAAATCAGGGAACAATATCTGGCGCACGCAACTCTGATGAGGCTTATTCTCTCGCTGAGGCGCATTGCCAGAAGTTCATGCAATCTGCGACGCTTCAGGGTTATGCAAGGGATATTTCATATTTTTACTGCGGAAATCCGACTTGGTGAGGATGAGTTCCAGCCAATTGGCTTTGCGGCCGTGATGAATGCCACAGCGGGACGCTGAATGGGGCTGCGACCAAGGCATAAGGCCGAATTATTGTAAGTCGATTTTTGCCCTGCCCCTCATCGCCTCAAGCGGACAATCCCGCAGGCGACCCCCGCGTTTATGATCGACCCGCCCGCGCCTCGACCAACCGCCGAAGGGTGCTGAGGATCGCGCGATAGGCCGCGTGCTCCTCCCGCACGGTTGCTCCGTCCGCCATCGGGCCCGGCGAGCCACTGCACCAGGCGAAAAGCCTTGCGCGCATAAGCTTTTCGAGAAAGTGTGCCACCGCCTCACGGCCGAATTCCGTCGAGCCTCCATCGAGCTTGAATGGGCTCGGCTTCGGCGCCGCTGCGCCGGGGATGTCAGGCGGATGGGGACGGAAATGGCATCACGCAGCCGTAGCGACGAAGCCTATGTGATCGACCTGTGCGACCGGGTTCTCGGGACGAAAGCGCACCGGCAATGGCGCTTCCCGTTTCTCCTCGGCGATCCCGGCCGGAGCGGGAGGTGCGTCCGTCTTCCGGTGGATGCCTATTATCCAGAGCTTGGCCTTGTGGTGGAGTATCATGAGCGCCAGCATAATGAGCCGGTGCCATTCTTCGACCGTCGGATCACGGCGGCCGGCATCCCGCGCGGCGAGCAGCGCCGGATCTATGATGAGCGGCGGCGCACCGTCCTGCCAGAGCAGGGGGTAAGGCTCGTGGTGCTCCGCTGCTCAGACCTTGGGCACAATGGCGCGAGGCGCCTTCTGCGGGATGCGGAGCGCGATGAGCGGGCCATCCGTGCTGCCCTCCAAGCCGCAGGCGTGCTCTTCATGGCGGAGAACGGCGAGGGACCGGGTGTGAGGCTGAGAAAGGAGCGGTGACCAAAGTCGGGCTGCTTCGCCCCCTCCGGCAAGAGGGGTTGCGAGCGCGCGGGTGACGCCGCGCGTCGCGTCACCACGCCTGCTTGCAACGGAGCAGCCAGATGGCGTCCCGGCGCGTGAGGTCCACTCGGTCCGCCGACGGCCCCTTACAGCGCGCGGCTGGCGGTGCCTTTCATCAGGATGGGGCCGGTGGGGCGGCCGGTGGGGGAGCCGCCGGCCGGTTCCAGCGTCACCTCGAAGAGCTGCTCCGGCACCGCCGTGGGCAGGCCCTTCAGTTGCAGGTCGAGGCTGCGCAGGGCGTCCACCAGGCCCACCGAGACAGGACCGCGCGCCCGATCCCACAGGGTCCAGACCTGGAGCGCCTTGCCCTCCGGCGCCCGCAGCGCGGCGAGCGGCACCAGCTCGGCGCGGCCGTCCCTGAAGGTGTTGACCACCGCCGCCGGCCGGTTGTCATCGGACAGCAGCACAGCCACCAGCACCGGCGCGCGCGCCGTCTCGCGCATCTGGAAGCCGAGGCCGATGGCGAGCAACAGCGTTGCCGCCGCGGCCCCCATGCCGATGCCGCGCCATACCGGCAGGCTCTCCCACGCGGCGGCCAGCGCCAGGCGCCAGCCGGATGCCGGCTGCGTGGTGCGGGCGGGCGAGGGGGCGGCGGCCGGCCGCGCCGTGGCGGCGGCAATGCGCGCCCAGACCGCGGCCGAGGGCACCTGCGCGGGAGCGGAAAGATCGAATTCAGTGAGGCGGGCGCGCCAGTGCTCCACTGCCCTGGCGAAGGCGGGATCGGCCACAAGGCGTGCCGCGCAGGCCTCGGCTTCCGAATGGTCGAGCAGCCCGAGCACATATTCGCCGGCGCGGGCGTCGAGATCCTCGCTCATGCCATGCACTCCCTGAGCGCAAGCAGGCTCCTGCGGATCCACGATTTGGCGGTGCCGAGGGGAATGCCCATGCGGCCCGCCAGTTCACCATGGCTGAGGCCACGCGTATAGGCGAGCACGATGGCGACGCGGCGCGGCGGATCGAGCCGCTCCAGGCAGCGCCGCAGCGCGCCCGCCTCCGACAGGGCGCACACCACCGCCTCGGCGTCGGGCGCATCGCTGGCAAGGGCCAGGGGCTCGAAATCGTCGGTGAGGTCGGTGCGGCCCTCCGCGCGCAGCACGTTGAGCGCGCGGTGGCGCAGGATCGCGAACATCCAGGTCACGGCGCTGCCGCGGGCGGGATCGAACGTCGCCGCCTTCTCCCAGATGCGCACGAATGTGTCGTGCACCACGTCCTCGGCAAGATCACGCCGGCGCAGCAGGCGGATCGCGACGCCCGTCATCTGCGGCGCGATCTTGTCATAAATCTCCCGCAGGCAGGCATGGTCGCCGCGCGCGCAGCCCTCCAGCGCACGCGCCAGCGCATCCGGATCGATCCGCGTGGCGCTCGATGTCATCGCCGCCATCGCCTGCTCAGCCTTCCGCGTTGTTGTGGACCTGCCTTCCGTTACGGCGCTCGAGGAACGGCGGATGCGTCTGACGAAATAATTCTCAATACCGCTGCATCCGTTCGGCAGGCCCGCGTGTAGCCGCTTCGACCCGGCCGCGATGGTCGGAGCGACAGCAGGAGAACGAGATGAAGAGCACGCTCATGATGGTCGCCCTCGCCGGCGCGATGACGGTGCCCGCGGCCGCCTCGGCCCAGTCCGTGGTGGCGCTGATGAATGGCAACCGCATCGCCGTGGTGGACGCCAAGGCGCTGAAGGCCGCCGCTCCGATGAAGGTGTCCGGCGTCTCCGGCAAGCTGCTGGGCATCGACGTACGCCCGGCGGATGGCAAGCTCTACGGCCTGTTCGAGGACGGCACGGTGGCCACCATCGACCCGGTGAGCGGCACCGCCACGGTGAAGGCGAAGCTGGAGACCATGCTGCCTTCAGGCACCGCCGCGACCGTGGACTTCAACCCGGTCGCCGACCGCCTGCGCGTCATCGGCACCGACGGCACCAACCTGCGGGCCAACGTGGATGACGGCAAGGTGGTGCGCGACGGCATGCTGAAGTTCGCCGATGCGGACAAGCACACGGGCAAGCCGGCGGCCATCGTGGCGGGGGCCTACACCAATTCCATGAAGGGCGTGAAGGAAACCGCGCTCTACGACATCGACGGCAAGCTGGGCCTGCTGGTGAAGCAGGCGCCGCCCAATGACGGCATCCTCAACACGGTGGGCGCGATCGGCGTGGAAGGCAAAGGCTACGCCTTCGACATCGTGGCGGCGGACGCCGGTGCCAATGAAGGCTGGCTGATGGCCGGGACCATGCTGTACCGCGTGGATCTCGCCACCGGCAAGGCGACGAGCGCGGGGAAGGTGGCCGGCCTCGATGGCACGGTCACAGACATCGCCATCATCCCCGCCATGTGAGGATGTCGTAGACCGCATAGACCCGGCTCGGGGCGCCCCCGCGCCGAGCCGGGCGAGGTGGCGGGACTTGGCGGCGGTGGTGTCTTTCGCCAGCAGCTCCGTCACGGTCGGACCGACGTGGACATCGAATTCAGCGGGCCAAGGGGCGCCGAAACGTCGGCGGCGGCCATTCGGCCATGACCGGACGGCGGCGGATTACAGCCAGCCGGCGGCGAGCTGACGCGGATGATCGAGATTGCGCTGAGCTGGCCTCTCGAAGACCTGCCATCCATGATGTTCATCAAGGCGCCGCCGAACAATTGTCGGCTCCCATGGCGCCGTCGCTCCATGGGGCATGGGCGTGGATCAACTATGCTGAAAATGTAGACAAGGCTAAAGATTGAGCGTCTTGTGGCCGCGTTCAACCTTGCAATAGACCGATAGCGTTCGTACCCTTGGGATATAGCTGTATTCCTATGGCGACGACGACAGCGTCCGGCCCGATATGGGGTAGCGAGACCGCGCGGCGCCGTTCCAAGGCCCTGCTCGTGAGGCGCTTGCATGAAGTGGGACAAAGGCAATACGCCGATCATGGCGCGCATCGTTCCCAGAACCACCATTCGCATCCGTCCGCCATGGCAGAAGACGGGGTCGCAGCGCCCCTCCGCTTTGGCGCGCCCCGGAGGCCCGAAGCTGCGCGTCGTTGAAACGCCCGTTGAAACGCCCATGGAAGCGTCCAAGGAAGCGCCCAAGCCATCCGACGGCGAGGACAAGGCCTGAGCAAGATCGCCTGCCCGTGTCGCGCGCCCGTCTCTGGGTGGCTCAAGCCGGAGCGCGCGGCAGATGGCCTGTGCAATGACGCGCGCCCGCGCAACGGCGTCCTGTCGTGACGGCGTTGCGATGCACACCCTTCAAGAGGATCCGTCCCCATGACTGCCTCGGCACCCCTGCCATCCGCCGGCCAGAAAGCCGGCAGCCGTCCCGACATGGTTTCCGCGCTGAAGCTTCCGGCCGCAGGCGCCGGCACGGCCGATTTCGGCGGCTATGCCTTCGTGGCGGTTGATGCGGCACCCGGCAGGCCCGGCCTTTTCATCCTGACGAAGCGCGTCGGTGCCAGTCTCTATCCGGTCTATGCCGGCGAGGGGGCGGACCTGGCCGAGGCGGTCGCCGCGTTCCGTGCCGCCAACCCGGACGAGGCCGCGCTGGTCGACACGCTGTTCGTCATGGAACGCGCACTGGCGAGGGTGCGCGCCCATACGCTGAGCGACATCGTCGGCCGGTTCAATCCGCCGCTCAATGTGGAGAACCGCACCGCCCAGGCCGCGCCCGAGATCGCGGCCCTCGTCGCCGACCGGGCCGAAGGCTTTTCAGGCCATGGCGAGCAGCCCGGCGCCGACATGAGGGTGTCCGAGGATGACCTCATGCGCCTGGTGAAGACGTTCTATTCCAAAGCCTCGGCCGATCCGGTGCTGGGGCCGGTCTTCGCTCGTGCCATCCCGGATTGGGAAGGCCACTACCAGATCGTGCAGAATTTCTGGTCGCGAACACTGCTCGGCACCACGCGCTATTCCGGCATGCCGTTCGCGGCGCACATTCCACTGCAGCTCAAGCCCGAGCACTTCGTGCGCTGGGTCGCCCTGTTCAAGGACACCGCGACCCACGTGCTGGAGCCGGTGGCGGCGGCGCGGGCCATCGCCAAGGTGGAGCACATGAGCACCTGCTTCCAGGCCGGCCTGTTCCCGCCGGACCTCGCCGGCACCGCGGCAACGGGACATCCCCGTCGCGATTGATTGGGGGCGATCACATAAGACCAATGGCCTCCAGCTGCTCCATCGCATCCACGAAGTCGGCGGGGGTGAGGGCGCGCTCGAAGTTCTTCGTGTGCGGCGCCCGGTGGCTCAGCTCGGCGATCACCTCCAGGTCGGCACGGGCGGCGGATGCCAGCCCGAGGTCGCGCAGGCTGACGGGTAGGCCCACCGACCGGTAGAAGGCGAACTGCTCGGCCATGAATTCGGGCGGCCGGCGCTCCAGCATGAGCTGCACCAGCAGGGCATAGGCGACCTGGCAGCCGTGCAGGGTCGCCGCCGTGGCCGGGATCGCGGAGAGGCCGCGCGTCATGGCGTGGGCGATGGACAGGCCCGACCCCTCGAAGCCGAGGCCGGCCAGCAGGAAGCAGGCCTCGATCACCCGCTCGAATTCCGGTCCCGGCCGGTTTGAGCGCACGGCGGCGAGGGCCGCCACGGCGTCCGCCCGCAGCACCTCGTCGCAGCGCTGCGCGAGGGTGAGGGAGGCGAGCGTCGCCCGTGCTCCGAACATGTTGGGGCCATCGGCGCCCACCGCCTGCTCGGCCTCAAAGCGCTTCACCAGCGCATCGCCGATGCCAGAGACCAGCAGGGCGGCCGGCGCCTTGATGATGAGGTCGGTATCCACCAGCACCAGGTCCGGATTGCGGACCAGCTTCTCCACCGAGAGCAGCTTGTGATGGTCGTCATAGAACACGAAGTTGCGGCTGGTGGGGCCGTCGTTGGAGGCGGCGGTGGGCAGGCTCACCAGCCGGGCGCCGAAGGCGCGGCACACCGCCTTGCCCGCATCCATGCCCTTGCCGCCGCCGGCAGCGATGACCACGTCCGGCGCCAGCGGCGTGCCGTCCGCCACCATCCGATCGACATTGGCGTGGGTGACATCGCCGTCGAAGCCGGTGGCGGCGAAGGCGATGCCCTCCGCCTCCAGCAGCGGGGCGATGCGCGGCGCGAGCATGCCGCTCATGATGCGGTCCGACACCAGCAAAGCGCGGGAGCCCACCGGGGCAATGAGGCGGCCGAGTTCGCGCAGCGCGCCGGGGCCCTGCACATAGAGGCCGGGGGCGCCGAACACCTTGAGTTCGCGCATGGTGCTACTCCGCCGCCTGCGCGCCGGCGCCGAGCCACTGCGCCACCTGCTCGCGCACCCGCGCGGCGGTGAGGCCATAGCGGGTCTGCAGATAGGGGATGGACCCGCATTCGATGAAGCGGTCGGGAATGCCGATCTTGAGCAGGGGCTTCATCACCCCGTTGGCGTAGAGGGCATCGAGCACCAGGGAGGCAAGCCCGCCCACGAGCACATGGTTCTCGGCGGTCACCACCTTGTCCACCGAGGCGGCGAAGGCGGCCACGGCCTCGGTGTCGAACGGCTTGATGGTGGCGCAGTGCAGGACGGAGGCCTTGATGCCCAGCTCCGCGAGGCCGGCTGATGCGTCGAGGCAGCGCTCGGTCATGAAGCCGGTGGAGATGAAGCCGATATCCGTGCCGGAGCCGATGCGCTTGGCCTTGCCCAGCTCGAAGCGGTGGGTGGCGGGATCGAACACCACCGGCACGTTGCCGCGCAGCAGCCGGCAATAGACCGTGCCCTCCATCTCGCGCGCCTGCTCGGCGATCTGCTGCATCTCGGTGGCATCGCACGGGTCGATCACCGTCATGTCGGGCACCGCCCGCATGAGGGCGAGGTCCTCGATGGCCTGGTGGGTGCCGCCATAGCCGGTGGTGAGGCCGGGATTGCCGGCGAACATCTTCACGCTCGCCCCGCCATGGGCGCAGGCGATGGCGAGGAAATCGTGGGCGCGCCGCGTCGCGAAGGCGCCATAGGTGGTGCAATAGGCTGAAAGACCGGTGCGGGCGAGCCCTGCCGCCACCATCACCAAAGCCTGCTCCGCCATGCCCACATTGTAGAAGCGATCCGGAAAGCGGTCGCGGAACGGGTAGGTGTCGGTGTATTTGCCGAGATCGGCGGTGAGCAGCACCACGTCGCCGTGCGCCTCCTGTGCGGCGATGGCGCCGGTGGCGAAGGGGGCGAGCTTTGAGGCGCGGTTCTCCACCGCTTCCAGCTCACCCATGCCCAGAGTGCGGCCCTTAAGCATTTTCCAGCTCCAGTTCACGCCCGAGCGTGTCCCATTCGTTGCCTTCGACCCGGATGAAATGGGCCTGCTCGCGGGCTTCGAGGCGGGCGATGCCCCGGCCCGGCCGGGTGCGCATGACGATGACTTTCGGCTTGCCGCGGCGGGCGCGGGCCCAGTGCATGGCTCCGATGAGTTCCTCCAGCGCGTTGCCGTCCACCTCCTGCACGTCCCAGCCGAAGGCGCGCCATTTGTCGGCCACCGGCTCCATGGGCACCACCAGCGCGCCGTCGGCCTGGATGCCGTTGCAGTCGTTGAAGCAGACGAGGTTATCGAGGCGGAAGGCGCTGGCCGCCGTGGCGGCTTCCCAGGTGGAGCCTTCCTGCAGTTCGCCGTCGGAAATCTCCACGAACACCCGCGCCGGATTGTTCTGGATCCGCAGGCCTAGCGCCGCCCCCGCCGCGATGCCGAGGCCGTGACCGAGGGACCCGCCGGTCATCTCCACCCCCGGCACGTGGCCTTCGATGGTGCTCATTTCCAGCGGGCTCTCGTCGGCGCCGTAGGTGGTGAGCGTGTCCTTCGGGATGAGGCCGATCTCGGCGAACACCGCCCACAGGGCGATCGAGTAATGGCCGGTGGACATGTAGAAACGGTCGCGGTCCGGCGCCTGCGGGTACTTGGGATCGAAGTTCAGTTCGTGGAAATACAGGGCGGCAAAGAATTCGGCGAGGCCGAACCCCTGTCCGAGATAACCCTGCCCCTTGCCGGCGGCTTGGATCAGCATGTTGCGGCGCAGCTGCAGGGCTTTGTCCCGCAGATGGGAGAAGGACGGCGTTTCATTGGGCGATGGCATGGCGGGCTTCTCGCGGATTTTTCAGGAGATGGAATAGCCGCCGTCCACCGGAAGCATGGCGCCGGTGACGTAGCGGGCCTCGGGGGAGACGAGGAAGCTGACCGCCGCCGCGATGTCCTCCGGCTCGCCCCACTGGCCGAGCGGGATGCGGCGCATGATGGGCTCGGCGCGGACGGGATCGCTCATGGCGTTCACCGACATGCGAGTCTTGATCCAGCCCGGCGCCACCGCGTTGACGCGGATGCCATCCGCCGCCCAGCCCACCGCCAGCGACCGGGTGAGCTGGAGCACCGCGCCCTTGCTCGCCGAATAGGCCGGGTTGCGGCCCGATCCGAAGGTGGACCACATGGAGGCGAAGTTCACCACGCAGCCCCTGCGAGCTTTGAGGTGATCGTGCAGCGACCAGGCCATCAGCTGGCTGCCGTTGAGGTTCACGTCGATCACCCGGCGAAAGCCCGTCGGGGCATATTCCGCCATGTCGTGCAGGATGAGGCCGGCGGCGTTGATGAGCACGTCCAAGCCATCGAGCCGCGAGGCGAAGGCGAGGACGGTGGCTTCGTCCGTCACGTCGAAATCGGTGAAGGTGAAGGCGGCATCGTTGCCTGCGGCCGCCGGCTCCGTCTCCAGGTTGATCTCCAGATCCTTGCCGAGGGCATGGACGCGGAAGCCCTGGCTGGCGAGGCGCCGCGCGCAGGCCAGCCCAAGCCCGGAGCCGCCCCCCGTCACCACCGCCACCTTGCCCCTGTGGCCGTCCTGGTGGCCGTTCTCGATGCTCATGGAAACGCCTCGCTCACAGTCCGAGATAGGTGGCGCGCAGGTGCGCGTCGGCGAGCAGGTCCGGGCCGGTGCCGGACAGGGAGATCTGTCCGTTTTCAAGCACATAGCCGTAGTCGGCCATCTCCAGCACCTGGAACACGTTCTGCTCGATGATGAGGATGGAGAGGTCGCGCGCCTTGATGCGGGCGATGCTCTCGAACAGGCGATCCACCATGATCGGCGCAAGGCCCAGCGACGGCTCATCCAGCGCCAGCACCCTCGGCAGGGCCATGAGCGCGCGGCCCACCGCCACCATCTGCTGCTGGCCGCCCGACAATGTGGAGGCGATCTGGCTGCGCCGCTCCTTGAGGATGGGGAAGAGGTCGAACACCTCCTCCAGCGTCTCGTGGCGCCGCGCATGGGCCCGGCGTCCGTGGGCGCCGACCATGAGGTTCTCCATCACGCTCATGCCGGAGAACAGCTGCTTGCCTTCCGGCGACTGCACGAAGCCGGCCTCCACCACCCGGTGCGAGGGCAAAGCGGTGATGGGCGTGCCGCCGATCTCCACGCTGCCCGCGGACGCCGGCACGAGGCCGGAGATGGTTCGCAGCAGGGTGGTCTTGCCGGCCCCGTTGGCGCCGATGAGCGCCACCACGGCGCCCGGTGGCAGCTCGATGTCCACGCCGCGCAGCACCCGGATGTCGCCATAACCTGAATGCAGGCCTTTGACCTTAAGCGCGGGGGACGACATAGCGCTCTCCGAAATAGGCCTTGAGCACGTCCGGCGAAGTCACCACCTCCTGCGGCCGCCCGTCGGCGATGAGCGCACCGCGATCCATCACCAGCACGCGGTCGGACAGGGCCATGATGACCTTCATGACGTGCTCCACGATGAGCACGCTGACGCCGCGCTCGCGCACGCGGCGCACCAGCGCAACCATCTCCACCGCCTCGCTCGGCGTGGCGCCGGCCACCACCTCGTCCATGAGCAGCAGGCGCGGTTCGGTGGACAGCGCCCGCCCCAGCTCCAGCTTGCGCCGGTCGAAGGCGGTGAGGTTGTGGGCTTCGGTCTCCGCCTTGGCTTCGAGGCCGAGGAAGACCGCGATCTCCTCCGCCAAGGTGCGGATGCGGCGGCGGTCGGAGGAGCGGGCAAAGCCCCCCACCATCAAATTCTCCACCACGCTGAGGTCGCCGAAGGGCTTGGAGAGCTGGAAGGTGCGCCCGATGCCGGCCTTGCAGATGTCCCAGGGCTTGAGCCCGGCGACATTTCTTCCGGCCAAGAGGACGCGCCCCTCGTCCGGCCGGAAGAAGCCGGCGATCATGTTGAAGGCGGTGGTCTTGCCGGCACCGTTGGGGCCGAGCAGGCCGAGGATCTCGCCCTCCTCCAGCCGGAACGACAGGTCCTTGACTGCCTGCAGGCCGCCGAAGCGCTTGGAGATGGCCTCCACCGAGAGCAGGGGCGCGTTCATGGGCGGCCCCCGCGTCCGAACAGGCGGTTCGCCAGCGCGGTGATGGGGGCAATCAGGCCCTTGGGGAAGTAAAGCACGGTAATCATCAGGACGACGCCGTAGATGACGAGGTGAAGTCCCAGGAACTGGCCGCCCAGATAGCCGCGGCTGATCTCGCCCAGCGGCATCAGCAGCAGCGCGCCGACCAGCGGCCCGAAGGGGGTGCCCTGCCCGCCGATGATGCTCATGAGCGCCATGTCGATGGACAGTTCGAGCCCCATGTTCCGCTCCGGATTGATGTAGCGGAAGAACTGCGCATAGAAGCTGCCGCCCAGCGCCGTCATGAAGGCACTGATGGCGAAGGCCGCCTGGGTGTAGCGGGTGGGCGAGATGCCCAGCGCCTCCGCCGCGTCGCGGTCGCCGCGGATCGCCTTCAGGCAATAGCCGAGCTTCGAGCGCTCCATCACCATGGTGGCGAGGATGGCGAGCGCCAGCATGGCAAGGATGATGTAGTAATAAGCCGTCTTGCCTGAGAACTGGAATGCCCAGAAGCTGTCGCCGCCGACGCCGGGCACCACCAGACCCTCCGCGCCCTTGATGCGGAAGCCGAGGAAGCTGTCCGTATTCTCCACCCAGATGCGCACGATCTCGGCAAAGGCGATGGTGGTCAGCGCGAAATACGGCCCCTTGAGGCGGAAGGTGGGATAGCCGATGAGCACCGAGAGCGCGGCTGCTACCACCCCGCCCACCAGCATGCCGATCCACGGCGACACGCCGTAGGTGGTGGACAGCAGCACCGAGACATAGCCGCCCACGCCACTGAACATGGCGTGGCCGAGGGATAATTGTCCCACATAGCCACACAGGAAGTTCCAGGACGTGGCCATGTAGGCGAAGAACAGCACCATGATGGCGGAGTGGATGAGGAAGCTGTCGGCCGTCACCAGCGGCAGCAGGGCCGCGGCACCGCTCAGCACTGCGAGGGCGATGCCGCCGCGGGAGAAGCCCATGGGGGATGTCGTCCGGGTGAGGGGAACGGGATGGGGATGGGGGGTGACGCTCATGCTCTGCCCATGATGCCCGCCGGGCGCACCAGCAGGACGAGGATGAAGAGGCCGAGGGAGAAGATGGCGGCCGAGGTGGCAGTGACGAACTGCGAGGCGACCGCCTCGAACACGCCGATCACCAGCCCGCCGATGATGGAGCCCGGCAGCGAGCCCATGCCGCCCAGCACCACCACGATGAAGCTCTTGATTCCGAAGGCGACTCCGATCTGCGGATTGACCGGGATGAACGGCGCGATCAGCGCCCCGAACAGGCCGAGGATGGCGCAGCCGAGGCCGAAGGTGACCGCATAGACCTGCGGCACGTCGATGCCGGACATGGCGGCGGCATCGCGGTTCTGCGCCGTGGCGCGGATGGCCCGGCCGAGGTGGGAATAGCGCAGCCACATCGACACCGCGACCGCGACGCCGATGGATGAGGCGGCCGCAATCAGCCGCGGCGTGTCCACCGGGATCGGCCCCAGCATCACAGAGGGCATGTAATAGGACAGTTGAACCGAGCGCACGTCCGGCCCGAAGGCCATGAGCGCAAGATTATCCACCACCAGGAAGATGCCGCAGGTGAGCAGCAGCGCGGAGAGCGGCTCCACCACCAGCGCCCGCTCGCGCACGATGAGCGGGGAGATGATGACGCGCTGCACCAGGTAGCCGAGAGCGAACATGGCGGGGACGGTGACGAGCGCGCTCAGGTACGGGTCCATGCCGAGGAGCGACCAGCACCAGAACGACAGATAAAGCGACAGCATCAGGAACGAGCCGTGGGCGAAGTTCACGACGCGCAGCACGCCGAAGATCAGGCTGAGGCCCAGCGCGATGCCGCCGTAGATGCCGCCCTGCAGCAGCCCGTTGACCACGGCGAAAGACAGGATGAGGGGATCCATGGACGCGAGACGCTCCAAGCGCGGGGAAAAAGGGCGGCGCAGCACCGGACGCCTGGTCCGGGCTGCGCCGTCGAGGGAGCCCGGAACTCAGGAATTGGGTCGCTTGGACCACTCCGGCACCGGCCACACGGGCTTGGTGTCGGGCAGGCGGTTGTCTTTCGGCCACACGGTGCGGCGCTTGCCGCCGAGGTTCTCCGAGATCACGCCGTGGGCGAAGGTGTTCTGGCCCTGGGCATCGAACTTGATGCGCTGGTAGCCGGCGGCAAGGGCGGGACCTGCGGCGATGTCGGTGGCGGCGAGGGCGTCGCGCAGCTTCTCGCGGTCGGCGCTGCCGGCGCGCTCCAGCGCATCCCGGATCACATAGATGGTGGCAAGGCCCTGGGCCGAATAGGCGGTGAGGCCGTAGCCCAGCATTTCCTTGGATCGCTTGTCGGCATCGAGGATGGCCGGATCCTTGGTGGCCTCGACGATGTCGATCTGGAAGTCTTCCTGCACGAAGTAATAATCCACGGCGCGGGGCGCGATGGCCTTGTAGAAGGCCGGGTCCTCGGTGCCGCCGCCGACCGAATGCACGCCGAAGGGGATGTCGAGCCGCTGGTCCATCAGCTGGCGCGACAGGATCAGGTGATCGGGGGTGTAGAAGGCGACGATGAGCACGTCGGGGCGGCTCGCGCGCACCTTCAGCAGCTGGTTGGAGAAGTCGACCTGGTTGGGCGGCGCGGCTTCGTCGAGCACCACGGCGTAGCCGCGCTCGGCGGCGAACTTCTTGATATTCGCGGCGTGGGAGCGGCCCCAGTCGGAGCCCTCATAGATGAGCGCGATGGTCTTCGGCTTCTTGCCGCTCTCCTGCGCGAGCAAATCGATGGCGTCGACCTGCTCACGCGCGTCGTAGTTCGCCTTGTTGTTGATGCGGAAGACATATTTGAAATTGCGCTCGGTGATCTCGTCCTTCACCGCGCCGAGCACCACCCAGGGGGTCTTGTAGCGCTCCGCCACCTCGGTGGCCGGGAACGTGACCGCCGAGTTGAAGGCGCCGCACAGCGCGGCGACATTCTCGCGGGTGATCAGGCGCTCGGTCTCGGTCACGCCGATGTCGGCCTTGGACTGGCTGTCGCCGAACAGCACCGCAAGTTTTGCCCCGCCCATGGACTTGATGCCGCCCTCGCGGTTGATCTGGTCGACCGCGATCTGGGTGCCGGCCTTGATCTGGTTGCCCACAGAGGCCGAGCCGCCCGACAGCGGCAGCACGCAGCCGATGGATATGGTGGCTGGTGCGCTCGTCGCTGCGGGGGCCTGGGCCAGTGCCGTGCCGGCGCTGAACAGCACCGCGGCGAGGGCGAGAAGTCCCCGGCGGGAACAGGAAGGCGGGCGGCGAAGTCCGTCGCTGGGCATGGGTTTCCTCCCGGATGATGGCACGTGAAACCGTGCTTTTTGGAATCGTGCTTCGGGCGATGCCCCGGCGGTTGGCGCCGCGTGGGGCTCGCATGTCTTTTGCCAACGATGTCACGTGGCGCCCGGCGGGCAAGGGATTGGCTGGGCCACGGATAAGACCACTTCGCCTCCCGCGTGCGGGTTCCGCCTGCGCTGCGGGCAACGGCGCGCTCGGGCAGGAGCGAGATGTCTCCTCGCCAGACCAGCAGCCGGCTTGTTCGAGCGGGCCCGGAAACGCTGAACTCCGGGGCGGAGGTGCCCCATGCCCATCGTCAACGTGGTTTTGCTGGAAGGCCGCACGCAGGCCCAGAAGGACGACATGTACCGGGAGGTGACCAACGCCCTGTGCCGCACGCTGGAATGCCGGCCCGATCAGGTGCGCATCATGGTGCAGGATTTCGCCAATGCGGACTTCGCCGTCGCCGGAAAGTCGGTGGCGACGATCCAGGCCGAGCGCGCCGCGCGGACCGGCTGAGGCCATGCGGAAACCTGATGCTCCCGCCTCCCATCGCATCCAGGCCGGCGGGCTGGATGTCCACTATCTGCGGGCCGGGCGGGGGCGGCCCCTCGTCCTGCTGCACGGCTGGCCGGAATTCAGCGGGGTGTGGGAGCCGCTGATGGCGCGGCTCGCGCCCGATTTCGACGTCATTGCCCCGGACCTGCGCGGCTTCGGAGATACCCAGAAGCCCGATGCCGGCCCCAGCGAAAAGGTGAGCGCGGACCTGCTCGCCGCCGACCTTATCGCCCTTCTCGACGGGCTCGGGCTTGAGGGGCCGGTGGGCCTCGTCTCCCACGATGTGGGCGCCGTGGTGGGCCAGTCCCTGGGGCGTAGCCATCCGGAGCGGTTCCGCGGCCTGTTCTTCTTCAACTGCCCCTATCCGGGCATCGGCCGGCGCTGGGCGGAGCCCGACCATATCCGCGAGATCTGGTACCACAGCTTCCATTGCCTGCCGTGGGCGGCGGCCATGGTGGGGTCATCGCGCGAGGCCTGCCGGCAGTATTTCTCACACTTCCTACGCCACTGGTCCGCCGATCCCCACACGTTCGACGACGTGCTGGAGCGCTGGGTGGACAACTTCATGAAGCCGGGCAATCTGCAGGGCGGCTTCAACTGGTATTTGAGCATGCGCGCGGGCCGCCTCGCCCTCATGAAGGGGGAGGCCCCGCCGGTGGCGCCCATCACCGTGCCCACGCGGGTGTTCTGGGGCGACCGCGATCCCGTGCTCAGGTCGGAATGGATGGACCGGCTGCCGGAGTATTTCCTCGATCTTGAGGCCTCGGTGGCTGAGGGCCTCGGTCATTTCGTCCATTACGAGGACCCGGACCGGGCCGCCGCCGAAGTGCGGGCCTTCTTCCACCGCGTGGGTTGAAGCCTGCGCGGCGCCTGAGCGGGGCTGTCTGGTCCATCACGCCGGAGCCGGTTCGAACCGTTGGCGCAACTCGGTTTTCAGTACCTTGCCCATGGGGTTCTTGGGCAGGGCGTCGAGCACCAGCCAGCGGCGCGGGCGCTCATAGTCCGCCAGCTTGTCGGCGCAGAAGCGGGCGATCTCGTCGAGGTCAAGGTGGACCCCCGGCTGCGGTACGATACAGGCGGCCACGTCCTCGCCGAGATGGGGATGGGCGATGGCCACCACCGCCGCTTCCAGCACGCCGGGAAAGCGGTAGAGCACCTGCTCCACCGCCACCGAGGCGATCTTCAGCCCGCCGCGGTTGATCACGTCCTTCTTGCGGTCGGTGAAGTAGAGATAGCCTTCCGGATCGAGATGGCCCACGTCCCCGGTGAGGATGCCGCCGGCTCGGAACGCCGCCTGCGTCGCCTCCGGATTGCGGAAGTAGCCCTTGCCCACGCCCGGCCCGCGGATGAGGATTTCTCCCGTCGCGCCGGCGGGCAGGGGGGCGGCGGCTTCGTCCACGATGGCGATCTCGCAATGGGGCATGGCGACGCCGATGGAGCCGTGCTTGCGCCACATG
>CP000781.1:900000-1012500 GCA_000017645.1 Xanthobacter autotrophicus Py2 | reverse complement strand
GCGACGAGGCTGCCCTCCCCCTTCGCCACCAGCGCCACCGCGTCATCGAGCCGGTCATAGGCCATGACGGTCGCCACCGGGCCGAAGGCCTCCACAGCATGGGGCGCCCTCGCCGCCAGCGGCCTCGCGCAACGCAGCAGCACCGGCGTCATGAAGGCGCCGGCCTGCGCATCCGCCCCGACGGGCTCGGCCGCATCGTGATCGCCGAAGACGATCTCCGCCTCCTGCGCGATCTGCGCCACCGCCGCACGTGCGGCCTCGCGCTGGGCCAGGCTCGCGAGCGGACCCATGCGCACGTCATCACGGCGGGGATCGCCGAGGGTGATCTTCGCCAGCTGGCCCTTCAGCGCGGCGATCACCGCGCTTTCCTGGGCACGGGGCACGATAATGCGGCGAATGGCGGTGCATTTCTGACCCGCCTTCACCGTCATCTCGCGTACCACCTCCTTGATGAAGAGGTCGAACTCGGGGGCGCCCTCGGTGGCGTCCGGGCCGAGCACGGCGGCGTTGAGCGAATCCCGCTCGGCGATGAAGCGCACCGCGTTGCGCGACACCGCCGGATGATCGCGCAACAGCTGCGAGGTCTCAGCCGAGCCGGTGAAGGAGAGCACATCCTGTCCGGTGAGGTGATCCAGCAGGTCGCCGGCCGATCCGCACACCAGTTGCAGCGCACCCTTCGGCAGGACGTTCGCCTCCACGATCAGCCGCACCACCGCCTCGGCCACATAAGCGGTGGCGGTGGCCGGCTTGGTGATGACCGGCACGCCGGCGAGGAGCGCGGGGGCGAGCTTCTCCAGAAGACCCCAGCAGGGGAAGTTGAAGGCGTTCACATGCACCGCCACGCCCTTCAACGGCGTGAGGATGTGAAGGCCGATGAAGGAGCCACCCTTGGAAAGGCCCTCCGGCCCGCCCTCCACCACGAAGCGCTCGCCCGGCAGCTCCCGCCGTCCGCGCGAGGCATAGGCGTAGAGGGTGCCGATGCCGCCATCGATGTCGATGAGATTGTCCCGCCTGGTGGCCCCGGTGTCGGCAGCGAGGGCGTAGAGTGCCTCCTTGTGGGCGCCGAGATGGGCGGCGAGCGCCTTCAGCATGTCGGCCCGCTCGTGGAAGGTGAGCGCGCGCAGGGCCGGCCCACCCGCATCGCGGGCATGGCGCACCATGGCGGCAAGATCCAGCCCCCTGGTGGAGGTGCGCGCCACCACGCGGCCGTCAACGGCGCTGGGGATGTCGATGAGGCCCTCTTGCGGCACGAACCAGCGGTCGAGGGCGTAGCTGTTGAGGAGTTTCGTCATGGCTGTTGTCCTCCCAATTGTGTCGGTTGCCAGTCGGCGAAGCTGTGTCCGTCGCGGGCGAGAGCCACCAGCAGGGGCGCGGGTTCAGATCCGGCGCCGCCGGCGGCGTGGGCGGCTTCCACCTCGGTGAGGACCGCGCGCAGGCCCATCTGGTCGGCGGCCCACATGGGCCCGCCTTTGGTGCGTGGGAAGCCGTAGCCATGGACGAAGGCGAGATCGATGTCGGAGGCCCTGAGCGCGATGCCCTCCGCCAGCGCCTTGGCGCCCTCGTTGGCCATGACGGCAAGCAGCCGGCGCTGGATCTGGCCGGCGGAGAAGGCGCGGGGCGTGATGCCCTTCTCCGCGCGGGCTTCAGCGATGACGGCCTCCACCACGGGATCGCAGGTCTTGGCCCCCGCCGCGTCATAGGCGTACCAGCCGGCGCCGGTCTTGCGGCCGAGGCGGCCTTGCTCCACCAGCCGGTCGGCGATGGCCACATACCGCTCGGCCGGATCGCGCGTCGCAGCGCGGCGCTTGCGCATGGCATAGGCGATGTCGAGGCCGGACATGTCGGACACGGCGAAGAGGCCCATGGCAAAGCCGTAGGCCTCAAGCGCCGCATCCACCTCCTGCGGGCTGGTGCCGTCCTCCACCAGAACTTCAGCGTGGCGGCGGTAGAGCGCATAGATGCGGTTGCCGATGAAGCCGTCACAATTGCCCGCCACCACCGGCTGCTTGCCCATCCTCTTCGCCAGCGCCAGCGCCGTGGCGATGACATCCGGCGCGGAGCGGGCCGGACGAACCACCTCCAGCAGCTTCATGACATTGGCGGGGGCGAAGAAGTGCAGGCCCACCACGTCCTGTGGGCGGGAGGTGGCCGCGGCGATGGCGTCGAGGTCGAGATAGGAGGTGTTGGTGGCCAGCACCGCGCCGGGCTTCGCCACCGCATCGAGGCGGCGGAAGATGTCGGCCTTGACGGCCATGTCCTCGAACGCGGCTTCCACCACCAGATCGACAGCCGAAAGGCGGCCCCAGTCGGCGGTGGCGGTGACGCGGGCGCGGCGCTCGGCGCCCTGCGCATCGGTCAGCCGGCCGCTCTTCACCTGCCGGGCATAGAGGTCACTGACCCGCTGAAAGCCGGCGGCGGCGGCTTCCGCATCCCGCTCTATCAGGGTGACGGCAAGCCCCGCATCGGCCAGCGCCATGGCGATGCCGGCGCCCATGGTGCCGGCGCCGATCACCGCCACCGCCTCCACGGGACGGGGCGCGACGCCCTCCAGCCCCGGCACCTTGCCGGCCTCACGCTCCGCGAAAAAGAGATGGCGCAGCGCTTTCGCCTCGGCACTCTCGCGCAGGGCGAGGAAGGCGGCGCGCTCGAGGGCAAGGCCGCTCGCGAAATCCCCCTCCCCCGCCGCGCGGATGACGCGGATGGCCTCGTCGATGGCCGGGACACCCTTCGCCGCCTTGCGGGCACGCGCCGCAGCAGCCTCTTCCGCCGCCGCGTCGCGCGCGGGAACCGGCAGCGCCGAGAGGCGGCGCTTGGGCATGCCCGGCGCGCGGGCGATGGCGGTGGCGAGGAGGTCGCCCTCCACCACCTCGTCCAGCAGGCCCAGGGCGAGGGCATCGCCCGCCTTCAGCACCCGCCCCTCGCAGATGAGGGCGATGGCCTGCGCCACGCCCACAAGGCAGGGTAGGCGCTGGGTGCCGCCGGCACCGGGAATGAGGCCGAGCCGGGTCTCGGTGAGACCCACCAGCGCCTTCGGCCCGCCGAGCCTGAGGTCGCAGGCGAGCGCGATCTCGCACCCGCCGCCCAGCGCCGCCCCGGCGATGGCCGCCACCACCGGCTTTGCGCAGGCGTCGACGGCCGCCACCACGTCCGGAAGGAAGGGGGCATCCGGCGGCTGGCTCATCTCACGGATGTCGGCGCCGGCGATGAAGCGGCCCGGACCGCCGCTGATCACCAGCGCCGCCACGTCGGGATCGGCCTCGAGCGTGCGCACGGCATCGAGCAGGCCTTGCCGCACCGCCTTGGACAGGGCATTCACCGGCGCAAAATCAATGGCGATCACGCCGACCTTGCCTTGCCCGCCGCCATGGCGCGTGACGGTGACCGGAGGTGTCACGGCATCCACGGCTCAGACCCTCTCGATGAGGGCGGCGATGCCCTGGCCGACGCCGATGCACATGGTGGCCACCGCCCGGGTGCCGCCGCGCACCTCCAGCGCGCTCACCGCCGTCATGGCGAGCCGCGCGCCGGACATGCCCAGCGGATGGCCGAGCGCGATGGCCCCGCCGTTCGGGTTCACATGCTCCGCGTCGTCGGGAAGGCCCAGCTGGCGCAGCACGGCGAGGGCCTGGGCGGCGAAGGCCTCGTTCAGCTCAATGAGGTCGATGTCCGCCAGCGCGAGGCCGTTCTTCTCCAGAAGTTTGCGCGTCGCCGGCGCCGGGCCAATGCCCATGATGCGCGGCGGCACCCCCGCCTGCACCACCGACACCACACGGGCGCGGGGGGTGAGGCCATACTTCTTCGCCGCCGCCTCGGAAGCGAGGATGAGCGCCCCGGCCCCGTCGTTGACACCCGAGGCATTGCCCGCCGTCACCGTGCCACCGGCCTTGCGGAACGGGGCCTTCAGGCCGGCGAGCTGCTCCAGCGTGGTCTCGGCGCGCGGATGCTCGTCCGCCTCCACGCGGATCACAGCGCCCTTCTTACCCTTCACCTCGATGGGCGCGATCTCGCGGGCGAAGAAGCCGGCATCCTGGGCCGCCTTCACCCGCTGCTGGGAGCGATACGCGAACAGGTCCTGGTCGGCGCGGGAAACCTGGAAGTCCTCGGCCACGTTCTCGCCGGTCTCCGGCATGGAATCCACGCCATACTGCGCCTTCATCAGCGGGTTCACGAAGCGCCAGCCGATGGTGGTGTCATAGATCTCCGCCTGCCGGGAAAACGCCTCCTGCGCCTTGCCCTGGACGAAGGGCGCGCGGGTCATGCTCTCCACCCCGCCGGCGACGATGAGGTCGGCGTCGCCGGTCATGATGGCGCGGGCGCCGATGCCCACCGCGTCGAGGCCGGAGCCGCACAGGCGGTTCACGGTGGTGCCCGGGGCGCTCACCGGCAGGCCGGCAAGTAGAGCCGCCATGCGGGCCACGTCGCGGTTGTCCTCCCCCGCCTGGTTGGCGCAGCCGAGGATGACATCGTCCACCGCCTCCCAGTCGACGCCTGGGTTGCGCTCCTTCAGCACGCGGATGGGATGGGCGGCGAGGTCGTCGGCGCGCACATCCTTCAGGGCGCCGGCATAGCGGCCGATGGGGGTGCGCGCGAAATCGCAGATAAAGGCGTGCGCCATTGTTCTTCTCCTGATGTCAGGTTTCAGGCGGCGGCCGGGCGGCGCACGCACACCACGCGGAAGCGGCTCGCCACGAAGGCTGAATCCGTCATGCAGGCGTTGCCGGCGGGGTTGGCGCCGGAGACGTGGTAGTCGCTGAACGCCGCGCTCTGGTTCACATAGATGCCGCCGGTGAGGTTCACCGAAAGCGCCACGCCCGCCTTGGCATAGGCGGGGATGGCGGCGGCGATCTCGGCCTCGTCGGTGCTGTAGAGGGCGGCGGTGATGGCACCCTTTTCCCGTGCGGCGCGGGTGGCGCGGGCGATGGCGTCCTGCGCATCCTTGACCGCCACCACGAAGGCGATGGGGCCGAAGCGCTCTTCCAAATAGGCCGCCTCATCGGTCGCATCCACGGCGAGAAGCAGCGGCGTGGCTGTGCGGGCGCCTTCCACCTGAAGCGCCGCGCTGTCGCGCACGATGCGACCGAGACCGCGCGCCTCCTCGATTCGCGTGAGCGTTGCCGGATTCTGGATGGCGCCGAGCACCGCCGCCGCGCGGGCAGGGTCCGACAACAGCGCGTCGATGGCGGCGCCGATGCCTGCGGCCACCTCATCGAAGCTCTTGTGGCCCTCCTCCGTGGCGATACCCGCCGCCGGAACGAAGATGGTCTGCGGCGCGGTGCACATCTGCCCGCTGTAGAGCGAGAGCGAGAAGGCGATGTTGGCGCACATGGCCGCGAACGCGCCGGTGGAGGCGATGACGATGGTGTTCACCCCCGCCTCCTCCGTGAACACCAGCTTGTCCCGCAGGGTCTCGCGCAGCCAGCTGCCGAAGGCCGACGAGCCGGTGAAATCCACGAGGCCGATGGCGGGGTGGGTCGCCAGATCCTTGGCGAGCGGCGCCTCCACCGTGTCGGGGGCAAGCTGGAGCACGTCCGGGTCGAAGCCCTGCGCGGCGAGCACTTCGCGGCCGATTTTCACGGTAAGGGCCAAGGGCAGGATGGCGGCGGGGTGGGGCTTCACGATCACCGCATTGCCGGTGACGAGATCGGCGAACAGGGCCGGATAGCTGTTCCAGGTGGGAAAGGTGGCACAGCCGATGACGAGGCCGATGCCGCGCGGCACCACATGGAAATCCTTGTCGAGGCGGATGGACGAGCGCCCCATGGGCTTCTCCCAGCGCACCGCGCCCGGCACCCGCGCCATCTCGGCATAGGCATAGGCTACCGCCTCCAGCCCGCGATCCTGCGCATGGGGGCCGCCGGCCTGGAAGGCCATGGGGCCGGCCTGCCCGGTGGTGTGCTCCACCGCCTCGGCGATGAGGAAGCTTTCGGCATTGAGGCGCGCCAGGATTTCCAGCGCCACCCCCACCCGCTGCTCCACGGATGCCTGCGCCCAGCCCTCGCCGGCGCGTTCCGCATGGGCCACCAGCGCATCGACGCTGCGCGCGGCATAGGTGATGCCCAGCGCCGGACCGAAGGGCGAGACCTCGGCGCCGACGCGGGCGCCCTCCCCTGCCTGCCCCCCCTCTTCGCCAAGATCGAACGGCTGACCCTTCAGGGCAGCGAAAGCCGCCTTGCCGGCGCTCGCGGCGCCTTCCGGATAGGCCTTGGGATTTTCCGCAAACGCCGCCCAGAAGCCGCGCTCGCGCGATGCCGCAACGGCCTTCTCCAGCAGCGCGGCATGCGCCTGGAACAGATCATCCATGGCCTTCTCCCTGAGGCCTGGCCGTGCTGGCCAGGCGCTGTTCTGGTTTGCGAGGGACCTTGCCGCCCGATCGCCGCGACCGGCCGGCGTCCCCTCCCGGCACGGGGCCTCGTCCTGTTGACAAGCCCGTCCCTTGCGCTAAAGATTAACCGATCGATCGGTTAATTCAAGAGGCTCGCAAGGGCCCGGATCAGGGAGGATGACGTGGTCGCACGCCAGGCGGACACCTTGACGAGCGAACCGGCCGCAGCGCCGCCGGTGCTGCTCGTGGCGCAGCACGAGGGCTGGGTGGAACTCACCCTCAACCGCCCCGACCGCCTCAACGCCTTCACCGAGGAGCTGCACCGCTCGCTTGCCGCAGCCCTCGACGCGGCGGCGGATGACGCCTGCCGGGCGGTGCTCCTCACCGGGGCCGGGCGCGGCTTCTGCGCCGGGCAGGATCTCGGCGACCGGGCGAAGGCTGAGGGCCCGCTCGATCTCGGCGCCACCATCGAGGCCTTCTACAATCCCCTCATCCGGCGCATCCGCGCCCTGCGCAAGCCGGTAGTGTGCGCGGTGAACGGGGTGGCGGCGGGGGCCGGCGCCAACATCGCGTTTGCCTGCGATATCGTGCTGGCGGCGCGGTCGGCGAAATTCATCCAGGCCTTCGCCAAGATCGGCCTCGTGCCGGATTCCGGCGGCACCTTCTTCCTGCCCCGCCTCATCGGGGATGCCCGCGCCCGCGCCCTCATGCTGCTCGCCGAGCCGGTCAGCGCCGAAAAGGCGGAAAGCTGGGGCCTGATCTGGAAGGCGGTGGACGACGCCGCGCTCATGGACGAGGCCCGCGCCCTCGCCTCCCATCTCGCCAGCCAGCCCACGCAGGGCCTTGCCCTCACCAAGCAGGCGCTGAACGCTTCCGCCGGCAATGCTCTCGACGCCCAGCTCGACCTGGAGCGCGACCTCCAGCGCGAGGCCGGCCGCACGCCGGACTATCGCGAAGGCGTTTCCGCCTTCATGGAAAAGCGCCCGGCGCGCTTCTCGGGGCGGCGCGCATGAACACCCACGCCCCTCATCCCGTCCCGCCGCGCACGCCACAGGACACCGCGCGTCTAAGCGCGGAGGCCATGTGGGCCACCGACCATGCGAGCCAGGGCCTCGGGATGGAGCTGGTGGCGGTGGGCCCCGGCACGGCGACGCTCTCCATGACGCTCACCGAGCGAATGTGCAACGGCTTCGGCATGGGCCATGGCGGCTTCATCTTCGCCCTTGCAGACAGCGCCTTCGCCTTTGCCTGCAACTCCTATGACGAGCGCACCGTGGCGGCCCATTGCGCGGTCACCTACCTGCGCCCCGGCACCCGCGGAAAGACACTCGTCGCGACGGCGCGGGAGATCGCCCGCACAGGACGCTCGGGCATCTACGACGTGGAGGTGAGCGAGGACGGCGTGGTGATCGCGCAGTTTCGCGGGCATTCTCGCACCATCGGCGGGGCGTTGATCGCCCCGCCCCCAAGCGCGCCGGAGAGCCGCGACCACACGACCACAGCTTGAGTGGAGGAGACGATGAACATGGCTCTGCCGGCGGTTTCCTTTGGCCGGACCTTCGAGGCCGGCCTTGATACAGCGGAACGGGCATCGCGGGACGAAATCATGTCCCTCCAGCGCGAGCGTCTCGCTTGGTCGCTGCGCCACGCCTATGAGAACGTGCCGTTCTACCGCAGGAAGTTCGACGAGGCGGGGGTGCACCCCTCCGACCTGCGCGACCTATCGGACCTCGCCAAGTTCCCCTTCACGGTGAAGACCGACCTGCGCGACAACTACCCCTTCGGCCTGTTCGCGGTGCCGCGCGAGAAGCTGCTGCGGGTGCACGGCTCCTCCGGCACCACGGGCAAGCCCATCGTGGTGGGCTATACCCGCGCCGACATCGACATGTGGGCCGACGTGATGGCCCGCTCCATCCGCGCGGCCGGGGTGCGGCCGGGCATGATGGTGCACGTGGCCTATGGCTACGGCCTGTTCACCGGCGGCCTGGGCGCCCATTACGGCGTGGAGCGGCTCGGCTGCACCGTGGTGCCCATGTCCGGCGGCATGACCGAGCGTCAGGTGCAGCTCATCCACGACTTCAAGCCAGACGCCATCATGGTGACGCCCAGCTACATGCTGGCGCTGCTGGACGGCTTCGCCAAGGCGGGGCTGGACCCGCGCGCCTCCTCGCTGAAGTACGGCATCTTCGGCGCCGAGCCCTGGACCAACGCCATGCGCGAGGAGATCGAGCGCGACTTCGCCATCGACGCCACCGACATCTACGGCCTCTCCGAGGTCATCGGCCCCGGCGTGGCGCAGGAATGCGTGGAGACCAAGGACGGCCTGCACATCTGGGAAGACCACTTCCTGCCGGAGGTGATCGACCCCATCACCGGCGAGGTGCTGCCGGACGGGGAGAAGGGCGAGCTGGTGTTCACCTCCCTCACCAAGGAGGCGTTCCCGATCATCCGCTACCGCACCCGCGACCTCACCCGCCTTCTGCCCGGCACGGCGCGGCCCGGCATGCGGCGCATGGAGAAGGTCACCGGCCGTTCGGACGACATGATCATCCTGCGGGGGGTGAACGTGTTCCCCACCCAGATCGAGGAGATCCTGCTCTCCATCGAGACCTGCTCTGGCCACTACCAGCTGGAGCTGACCCGCGAGGGCCGCATGGACGAGATGACCGTGCATGCGGAGATCCGCGAGGAGGCCCAGGGCAGCACCGACATTGAGGCCTGCGCGGCACACATCCTCGCCCGCATCAAGGACACGGTGGGCATCACCACCCGCATCGAGCTGCACGAGCCCGGCGGCATCGAGCGCACCGCCACCGGCAAGGCCAAGCGCATCATAGACCGCCGCCCCAAGGGGTGAGCTTTCCAGGATCCTCCCGACGGCGGGTTCGCCCGCCGTCACCCCCAGAAGAAAAAGGCCCGGCGCAAGCCGGGCCTTTTTCTTTGCAGCCAAGAGACGGGATGGCGACGGACGCGCCGCGCGATCAGAGATCGTTTGGAAATTCAAAAGGGTATAAACGCAATAACCTCCGTCATGCCCGGGCTTGTCCCGGGTATCCACGCCGAACCGCTTGGGACAGCGCGGGAAAATTACTCCCAGCCCCACCGCTTGGATGGCCGGGACAAGCCCGGCCATGACAGTGATAATGCGCCTGCGACGGCTGCAATCCCCCATTTGAGCGCATTTACAAACGCCCGCTCACACCTGGTCGAAATCCACCACCACCCGCGCGCTGGTGGGCCGGGCCTGGCAGGTGAGGATGAAGCCGGCTTCCAGCTCCCACGGCTCCAGCGAATAATTCACCTCCATCTCGGCCGCGCCTTCCACCACCTTGGCGCGGCAGGTGGAGCACATGCCGCCCTTGCAGGCGAAAGGCAGGTCCATGCCGGCCCGCAGCGCCGCGTCGAGGATGGCCTCGCCCTCGGCAACCGGCACGTCGCGGCGCTTGCCGTCCACGATGAGGGAGGCCACATGGGCCGGCGCGGCATCGGGCGCCACCACCGGCTTCGGGCGCGGCTTGCCGCCCAGCGCCGAGACGAAGCGCTCCACATGCACCTTGTCCTTCGGCAGGCCGAGATCGGCGAGCGTCGCCTCCAGCTCGTCGATCATGGCGGTGGGGCCGCAGACGAAGGCATGGTCCACCGCCGCCGCCGGCACCATGGCGGTGAGCAGAAGGCGCACCTTCTCCCCGTCCAGATGGCCGTTGAGGATGGCAAGGTCCTGCTGCTCCCGCGACAGCACATGGAACACGGACAGGCGGCCGAGGAAGCGGTCCTTCAGTTCCTCCAGCTCGGTGCGGAACAGGATGTTGTCGGTGGAGCGGTTGCCATAGAACAGGAAGAAGCGGCTGTCGGGCTCGCGCGCCAGCACGCCGCGGGCGATGGAGAGCACCGGCGTGATGCCCGAGCCCGCCGCGAACGCCACATGAATGCGGGCATTGCCCGGCGCCTGCTCCAGCCCGAAGCGGCCGGTGGGGGTCATCACCTCCAGTTCGTCGCCGGGCTTCAGGCTTTCATTGACCCAGGTGGAGAACAGGCCGCCCTCCACCTGCTTCACCGCGATGCGCAGCTCGCCGTCATCCGGACCGGAGCAGATGGAATAGGAGCGGCGGATCTCCTCGCCCTCCATCGTCGCCTTCAGGGTCAGGTATTGGCCGGGGGCGAAGGCGAAATCGGCGGCAAGGGCGGAGGGCACCTCGAAGGTAATGGAGACCGCATCGATAGTCTCGCGGCGCACCTCGCGCACGGCGAGGCGATGGAATTTCGGCGTACCCGCCCCCTTCGGAGCAGCGCCCACGCCGGTGGACGGGATGCCGGAAGCGGCGGTGGTGTCGATCGCGTTGTCCATGGCGTCACCCGTCAGTGGCATTTGAAATAATCGAACGGCTCGCGGCAGGCCTTGCACTGCCACAGGGACTTGCAGGAGGTGGAGCCGAACGGCGCGATTTCCGCCGTGTCGGAGGAGCCGCACTGCGGGCATTCCACCACCTCGACCCCGAACAGCGCCCGGCGCCCAGCGGTTTTCGTCGGCGGGGCGATGCCGTAGGCCTTCAGCTTGCGCCGGCCGTCCTCGCTCATGAAATCGGTCGTCCAGGCCGGGGCCAGCACGGTCTTCACCACCACCGGTCCGAGGCCGGCCTTGCTGAGCGCCAGCTCGATCTCGATCGCGATCATGGTCATGGCCGGGCAGCCCGAATAGGTGGGCGTGATCAGTACTTCCACCCGCCCGTCAGCGATGCGCACGTCGCGCAGCACGCCGAGGTCGGCGATGGAGAGCACCGGGATCTCCGGGTCCGTGACCGCACCCGCCACGCGCCACACCTCCTCGCGCAGCGCCGCCGGATCGGCCAGCGCCGCGCCGGTCACCAGACGGCTCCCGGGAAGGTGCGCTGGAGATATTGCAGCTCGGTGAGCAGCGGCCCCAGGTGCTCGGAATGGCGGCCGTCACGCCCGCCCTTCTGCATCCAGCCGGCTTGCGGCAGCTTCAAGGTGGCCTCAGCCAGCACGGTGGACACGGTGGCCTGCCACGCCGCGCGCAGGCTGTCGGGATCCGGCACAATGCCCTCGGTGATGAGGCCGGCTTCGCCCGCGTCCGCATCGAACAGCTCGCCGGTGAAGGGCCACAGGCCATCCACCGCCGCCTGTGCGCGGGCGTGGCTTTCCGCCGTGCCGTCGCCGAGGCGGATCAGCCATTCGGCGCAATGGCGCACGTGATAGGCGCTTTCCTTCTCTGCCTTGGCGGCAATGGCGGAAAGCGTCGCGTCGCTCGACGCCATCAGCGCCCGCCAATAGGGATCGATGAAGGCCGAATAGAACAGCTGCCGCGCCATGGTCTGGGCGAAGTCGCCGTTGGGCTGTTCCACCAGCAGCAGGTTGCCGTAGGCGCGCTCGCCGCGCAGATAGGCGAAATCATCCTCGGTGCGGCCCGCGCCTTCCACTTCGGCAGCGTAGGTATAAAGCGAGCGCGCCTGACCCAGGAGGTCGAGGCCCATGTTGGCCAGCGCCATCTCTTCTTCCATGGTGGGCGCATGGCCGCACCATTCCGACAGGCGATGGCCGAGAATGAGCGCGTCGTCGGCCCGGCGCAGCAGGTAGCGCACCAGCGGCGTCTCGCGCACGGTGATGGAGGTGGTGGCCATGTGGGGTTCCTCGCCTCGGCCCGCCGTGCGGGCAGCTTTGTTGGTGATGAGGGGCGCCACGCGCCCCGGTCACATATGCCCGACTTCTTCCGGCACGTCGTAGAAGGTGGGGTGGCGATAGATCTTCGAGGCGGTGGGCTCGAACATCATGCCCTTGTCCGCCGGGTCGGACGCGGTGATGGCGCTCGACGGCACCACCCACAGTGACAGCCCCTCCCCGCGCCGGGTGTAGAGATCGCGCGCGGCCTGGAGCGCCAGCGTGGCGTCGGCGGCGTGGAGCGATCCGGCATGCTTGTGCGCGAGCCCGTTGCGGCTGCGGATGAATACTTCCCACAAGGGCGTTGCGGCGTCGGCCATGGGCGTCTCCTCGATCTCTTCTGTTGGTTCAGGCCGCTGCGGCGGTCTTGGCGGCGGCGCGCTTCTCGGCGAAGGCGCGGGCAGCCTCGCGCACCCAGGCGCCGTCCTCATGGGCCTTGCGGCGGGTGGCCATGCGATCGCGGTTGCAGGGGCCGTTGCCGGCGATCACCTGCTTGAACTCCTCCCAGTCGATGGCGCCGTAGCGCCAGTGGCCGGCGGCTTCGTCGAAGGAAAGGTCGGGATCGGGCAAGGTGAGGTCGATGAAATGGGCCTGGGGCACGGTGGCGTCCACGAACTTCTGCCTGAGCTCGTCATTGGAGAAGCGCTTGATTTTCCAGCGCATGGAGCTGTCGGAATGGCTGGAGGCCGCATCCGGCGGGCCGAACATCATCAGGCTCGGCCACCACCAGCGGTTCAGCGCGTCCTGCGCCATCTCCTTCTGCTCGGCGGTGCCGCGCGCCAGGGTGAGCATGATCTCGTAGCCCTGGCGCTGGTGGAATGATTCCTCCTTGCACACCCGGATCATGGCCCGCGCATAAGGCCCGTAGGAGCAGCGGCAGAGCGGGATCTGGTTCATGATCGCCGCCCCGTCCACCAGCCAGCCAATGGCGCCGATATCCGCCCAGGTCAGCGTCGGATAATTGAAGATGGACGAATACTTGGCCTTGCCCGAGAGCAGTTGCTCCACCAGTTCCTCGCGGGAGGTGCCCAGCGTCTCGGCCGCCGCGTAGAGGTAAAGGCCGTGGCCGCACTCGTCCTGCACCTTGGCGAGCAGCGCCGCCTTACGCCGCAGGGAGGGCGCGCGGGTGATCCAATTGCCCTCCGGCTGCATGCCGATGATCTCGGAATGGGCGTGCTGGGAAATCTGCCGCGTCAGCGTCCGGCGATAGGCGGCGGGCATGAAGTCGTTGGGCTCGATCCGCTCCTCGTCCGCCACGCGCGCCTCGAAACGGGCCAGCTGCGCGGCGTCCTCAAGGTCACGGGTGTCGGCGTCCGGATTGGCGTTGAGGGCCTGCGTGTACATGGGCTCTCCTCCCTGGGTGTCGGTTTTATATATTACGAAAAATTCTATAGCAATCTATTTTCGTAACATATTGCGGCGCATCATATCCGCTCCGGGTGACCCAGGTGGAGCGAGAAGGGCGCTTAGTCCTTGAAACGACGCCCGATTTTAGCGCTGGCCGGCAGCGGATCGCCGTCCTCGCCCACGGCGTTGTCATCGAGCCAGCGCTCGGACGCGGCGATCACATGGGCATAGATGTCGGCGCACAGGGCACGGGCCGCCGGGCCGGGCCAGTCGGCGGGCAGGATAGCGGCCGGCAGGATGGGATCGCGCAGCACGATGCGGCGATATTCATGGATGAGCAGCACCCGTGCCACCATGGCCTCAAGGTCGGTGAGGGTTTCCCCCGCCGCCAGCGCCGCGCGCAGGGGCGCGAACACCTCCATGAAGCTCACATACGCCTGCGCCGTCTCCTCCAGCCGCCAGGCGCGGCCCGCCAGTTCCTGCTGGGCCTCCGGCGTGCCCGAAACCTCAAGCCGCAGGGCGGCCAGCGCCTCCTCCGGCACCTCGGCGCCTGCCGGCGCGATGAAGACGCCCGGCAGGGGAACCCCATAGCCGGCCGCATCCAGCGCGGCGCGCGCGCCTTCCCGCGCGGCGGGCTCGATGAGCAGCATCTGGAAGTGGCCGCGCCATTCCGGCGGGCGGTGGCTGTAGATGTGCTCGGTGGCGCGGGCGAAGGTCTCGCGACCCTTGTCGGCGAGACCATAGAAGCTGTTGCGGCCGATGCGGGTGCGCGTCAGCCAGCCGTCGGCGGCGAGGCGCGACATGGCGGTGCGCACCACCCCGTCGGCGATATCCAGCCCCTTGAAGAAGGCAAGCAGGGTGCCGAGCCACACCGAGCCGCCGCGCGGCACGATGGCATCGCCATAGATGGTGACGATGATGGACCAGGTGCGCGAGGGCTCGGCGCGGACATGGTCGAGGATGAGATCGAGGGCGCGGCGCGACATGGCGTTCCATAGCGCGAGATAAGCGGAAGCGGAAACCCCGGCCGAGACCATAGGAAGGCGATTCACCGAGCAAATTGAAGCCATTTGCCCGGCTCGCGGTCTAATCCGCCTTGCGCCGTCCGGCCTTGGCGGTGGACGGCGGAGCCCGGCGGCGCGCGGCCGCAACCGGCGCCGCGGCTGGCGCGATCGCGCGCACGCGCGGCTCGGCACGGAGCGGCGCCTCCGGACCTGCAACTGCCGCCGCCGCTCCTGCGGCGCCGGCGGTGATCAGGCTGGTGACGAGGCGGGCATATTCGGCGCGGGTCAGGCCCTTGCCCTCGCGAAACCACAGATAGTGCCAGTTCAGCATGCCGAAGGCGGACATGGTGACCGGCTTCAGGAGCGGCCCCCGGCCGATCTCCGGCACCTCCTGCGCGATGGCGTCCGACATGAGCACCACCAGCTGGCGCTCCATGGCCCGCAGCGCGTCCTGCTTGTCGGCCGGCAGCAGCTTGAGGTTGGCAATCTGGATCTGATGCTCGGCATCGGCATCGCGATAGGCTTCAAGCAGGGCGGCGGCGATGGCGAACAGGCGATCGCCCTCGGGAGCTGCTTCCAGGGCCGCCTCCACCGCCTGGATGAGCTGCTCCAGATGGGTGGAGAGGATGTCGAAGAGCACCGCCTCCTTGTCCGGATAATAGTGATAGAGCAGCGCCTTGGAGGCGCCGCACGCCTCCGCGATCATGGTGATCGAGGTGCCGGAATAGCCGAACTGGGCGAACAGCTCCGCCGACTTGTGCAGGATCACCTGCCGTTTTGCGTCGTAGTCCTGCGCGCGGGTCCGAGCCATCTGTCCTGTTCCTGCCCTCCGGCGCCCCGCTGGGCGAGCCCCGGCGCCGGCCATCATCCGCCCCGGGGGCGCACGAACAGGAGATAACAAATATTGTCCGTCTGGTCGATCAATGATCCACATCAAGCGCTTCCGGGAGATGCCGATTATATTGACCATCCGGTCGGTCAATTATATAGTTCCCCTACCGTCGGCTCAATGGCGCGGCGGCTGGAGGCGGGCAAACCCGCTCCTTGGCCCGAAACGGACCTTTTGGAGAAACGCTTCATGGATACGACCGCTCGCCTGCGGCCGGTGCTGCGCGCCGCCCTCGCCTTCGCAAGCTTCGCCCTCGCCCCCTTCGCGCCGCTGGCCGCCGCGCCCGCCCTGGCCGCAGACCCCATCAAGATCGGTTCGGTCGTGTCCGCCACCGGCCCGTCCGCCTTCCTCGGCGACCCCGAGGCCAAGACCCTGAAGCTCTATGTGGAGGAGCTGAACAAGAAGGGCGGGCTGCTCGGCCGCCCGGTGGAGCTGGTGCTCTACGACGACGGCGGCGACGCCAACAAGGCGCGCACCTTCGCCACCCGTCTGGTGGAAGACGACAAGGTGGTGGCCATGGTGGGCGGCACCTCCACCGGCGCCACCATGGCCATGATCCCGGTGTTCGAGGAGGCCGGCATCCCCTTCGTGTCGCTGGCCGGCGGCATCGAGATCATCGAGCCGGTGCGCGCCTTCGTCTTCAAGACGCCCCACACCGACAAGACCGCCTGCCAGAAGATCTTCGAGGACATGAAGGCACGCGGCATCACGAAGATCGGCATGATCTCGGGCACCGACGGCTTCGGCAAGTCCATGCGCAACCAATGCCTGAAGGTGGTGGGCGGCTACAACATCACCGTGCTCGCCGACGAGACCTACGGCGCCACCGATTCCGACATGACGCCCCAGCTCAACAAGATCAAGAACACTGCCGGCGTCGAGGCGGTGCTCAATCCCGGCTTCGGCCAGGGACCGGCCATCGTGACCCGCAACTATGCCCAGCTCGGCCTCAAGCTGCCGCTGTACCAGAGCCACGGCGTCGCCTCCAAGAGCTTCATCGAGCTGGCGGGACCGGCGGCGGAAGGCGTGCGGCTGCCTGCCCCCGCCATCCTCGTTGGCGACAAGCTCGCGGCGGAGGACCCCCAGAAAGCGGTGGTCGCCGGCTACAAGGCGTCCTACGAGAAGGCCACGGGCCAGAGCGTCTCCACCTTCGGCGGCTACGGCTTCGACGGCATCCAGCTGGTGACGCAGGCCATCGACAAGGCCAAGTCCGCCGAGCCGAAGAAGATCCGCGACGCGCTGGAAGCCACCAAGTCCTATGTGGGCGTGACCGGCGTCTACAGCTTCTCGCCCACCGACCACCTGGGCCTCGGCACGGACTCGTTCCGCATGCTGGAGATCCGTGGCGGCGACTGGACGCTGGACGCCGCCACGCGCTGAGGCGCCCCTTAACCCCTGCCCCCGAAACAGGGCGGCGCCGCGCGCGCCGTCCGAGCGATGGCGCTAAAGGCCAGGCCCGACCATGTCCGAATTTCTCCAGCTGGTGTTTTCCGGGCTGACGGTGGGCGCCATCTATGCGCTCATCGCCCTCGGCTTCACCCTCATCTACAACGCCTCCGACGTGATCAACTTCGCCCAGGGCGATTTCGTCATGATCGGCGGCATGGCCACCGTGTTCCTCATGTCGGCCGGCCTCGCCTTGCCGGTGGCGGCCTTCATCGCGGTGGTGGCGTCGGTGGGGGTGGGGCTGCTGCTGCACCGCTTCGCCATCGAGCCGGCGCGCGGCGCCTCGCCGGTGACGCTGATCATGATCACCATCGGCGCCTCCATCTTCATCAAGGGGGTGGCGCAGATCGTGTTCGACAAGCAGTTCCATTCCCTGCCCGCCTTCTCGGGCGATGCCCCGATCCCGGTGGGCGGCGCCACCCTGCTGCCGCAGAGCCTGTGGGTGCTGGGTACCACGCTGGGCCTCGTGGTGGCGCTCTATCTGTTTCTTGAGCACACGCTGTCGGGCAAGGCGCTGCTCGCCACCGCCGCCAACCGGCTCGCGGCCCGCCTCGTGGGCATCAATGTCACGCTCATCCTCGCCATGGCGTTCGGCCTGTCGGCGGCCATCGGCGCGCTGGCCGGCGTGGTGGCCACCCCCATCACCCTGACCCGCTACGACATCGGCACCCTGTTCGCGCTGAAGGGCTTCGCCGCCGCCATGCTGGGCGGCATGGGCAATCCGGTGGGGGCGGTGGTGGGGGGCCTCCTCATCGGCCTGCTGGAGACCTTCGGCGCCGGCTATGTCTCCTCCACCTACAAGGACGCGGTGGCCTTCCTGATGATCCTGTTCGTGCTGTTCTTCCTGCCGCGCGGCCTGTTCGGCGGCCGCAGCGTGGAGCGCGTGTGATGGCCGCCACGGCAAATCTTTCCCGCGTGCTGCGGGCCCGCCTCACCCCGCTCATCGTGCTCGCCGCGCTGATGGTGCTGGTGCCGGTGCTGGCGCCCTCCTCCTTCCATCTGCGGGTGGCGGCGCTGGTGTGGATCTTCGCGCTCGCCGCCCTCGGCCTCACCATCCTCATGGGCTATGCGGGACAGGTGAGCCTCGGGCACGCCGGCTTCGTAGGCATCGGCGCCTATGCGGTGGCCATCGGGCCGGCGCGGCTGGGACTCGATCCCCTGCTGTGCCTTGTGCTCGGCGCGGTGCTGGCGGGCATGATCGCCTATGGGGTAGGCCGGCCCATCCTCAAGCTGAAGGGCTATTACCTCGCCATCGCCACGCTGGGCTTCGGCGTCATCGTGGCCCTGGTGCTGCACAGCGAGGCCGAGATCACCGGCGGGCCGGACGGCATGGCGGTGTCGCGCCTGTCCCTGTTCGGCTGGCGTGTGAGCGGGGCGCTGAACTGGTACTGGGTCACGTCCGGCGCGCTGCTGATCGGCGCACTGCTGGCGCTCAACATCGCGGCCAGCCCCACCGGGCGGGCGCTCCGCGCGCTTCACGACAGCGAGGTGGCCGCTGCCGGCGCCGGCATCGATGTGGGCGCCAAGAAGCTCGCCGCCTTCGTCGTGGCGGCGGTCTACGGGGCGGTGGCGGGTGGGCTGCTCGCCGCCATGAACGGGCTGATCACGCCGGAGGCGGCCAGCTTCTCCCATTCCATCGAGCTGGTGGCCATGGTCATCATCGGCGGCCTCGGCTCGGTGTTCGGCACCGTGGTCGGCGCGGCCTTCCTGGTGGTGCTGCCGCAGATGCTCACCGCGCTGCAGGAATATGAGCAGGCGGTGCTGGGCCTGCTCATCATGGTGTTCATGATCTTCCTGCCCCAGGGCATCGTGCCGTCCATCCGCGCCTATATCCTGGAGCGCCTGCCATGAGCCTCCTAGAAGTCCGCGACATGGGCATCTCCTTCGGCGGCCTGAGGGCGGTGGACGGCGTCTCCTTCACGGTGGAAGCCGGGCAGGTGTTCTCCATCATCGGGCCGAACGGGGCGGGCAAGACCACCCTGTTCAACCTCGTCACCGGCATCTACCGCCCCTCGCGGGGGAAGGTGACGCTGGCCGGCGCGGACATGACCGGCCTTGCCCCGCACCTGCTGGTGCGCCGTGGCATGGCGCGCACCTTCCAGAACCTGCAGGTGTTCTTCCGCATGAGCGCGGTGGAGAACGTGATGGTGGGCTGCCACCTCGCCGAGCGCACCTCCTTCCTCGCCGACCTGCTCGGCCTGCCTTCCGTAGCGCGGCAGAACAAGGTGACGCGCGAGCACGCGCTCGCGCTGCTCGGCCGGGTGGGGCTTGCCCATCTGGCGGATGCCTCCGCCGGCGCCCTGCCTTATGGCGCGCTGAAGCGGCTGGAGATCGCCCGCGCGCTGGCGGCCAGCCCAAAGGTGCTGCTCCTCGACGAGCCCGCCGCCGGCTGCAACGCAGTGGAGACGGAAGCCATCGACCATCTCATCGCCGACATCGCCAAGGCCGGCGTCGGCGTGGTCCTGATCGAGCACGACATGAAGCTGGTGATGAAGATTTCCGACCGCGTGCTGGTGCTGGCCCAGGGCCGCCCGCTGGCGGAAGGTCCGCCGCGCGTGGTGCGCGAGAACCCTCAGGTCATCGCCGCCTATCTCGGCGACCACGGCGCGCGGGAGGCGGATCGTGCTCACGGTTGAAGCCATCACCTCCGCCTATGGCCGCATCAACGTGCTGCACGAGGTGTGGCTTGAGGTGAAGGCCGGGGAGATCGTCGCGCTGGTGGGCTCCAACGGCGCCGGCAAGACCACCCTGCTGCGCACCCTCTCCGGTGTGCAGCCGGCGCGCTCGGGCCGCATCGTGTTCGAGGGCGAAGCCATCGAGCGGCTGGAGCCCCACCAGCGGGTGGTGCGCGGCATCTCCCAGTCGCCGGAGGGCCGGCAGGTGTTCGGCCCGCTGAGCGTGGAGGACAATCTGCGGCTCGGCGCCTATCGCCGGCAGGATGCGGGCATGCGGGCGCGGCTCGATCATGTCTTCGCCCTGTTCCCGGTGCTGGCGGAAAAACGCCGGATCGCGGCCATGAGCCTGTCCGGCGGCCAGCAGCAGATGCTGGCCATCGGCCGCGCGCTGATGGCCGCCCCCAAGCTGCTGCTGCTGGACGAGCCCTCGCTTGGTCTTGCCCCGCTGCTGGTGGACCAGATCCTCGCCGCCGTGCGCGCGCTGCAGGCGGAAGGCATCACCGTGCTGCTGGTGGAGCAGAACGCCTCGGCGGCGCTGGCCATCGCCGACCGCGGTTATGTGCTGGAGACCGGCCGGGTGGTGATGGAAGGCTCCGGCGCCGCCCTGCTCAACGATCCCAAGGTACGCACCGCCTATCTCGGCCTGTGACCAGCACCGGGCCGGGTTGCGCGGCGAATTTCTTTTGTCGCATTTTCTTTGCCCGCGCCGATGCCGATCTGAGAAGCCGTTTGGAAATTCGCTCGGATGGGTGCTCGCGGCCTCGTCCGCAATTTGCCGCCGTCATGGCCGGGCTTGTCCCGGCCATCCACGCGGGCTGCGCCGGGAGCGGCTTTCGCGCGCTGGCGCAAGCGGATCGGCGTGGATGCCCGGGACAAGCCCGGGCATGATGGGGTGATCGCGCTTATGCCCATTTTAAATTTCAAACCGGTCTCTAAATAGGCAATGGGCAAGCTTAAGGACCGCGGCATGAAGATCGGCATCCTGCAAACCGGGCGCGCGCCGGAGGATCTGCACGAGCAGCACGGCGACTACGACGCCATGTTCCGGCGCCTGCTGGCCGGGCGGGGGTTCGAGTTCGTCACCTATCCGGTGCTCGACGGCGTCTTCCCTGACAGCGTGAACGATGCCGAGGGCTGGCTGATCACCGGCTCGCGGTTCGGCGTCTACGAGCCCCATCCGTGGATCGCGCCTCTGGAAGACTTCCTGCGCCGCGCCTATGCGGCCGGCGTACCTCTGGTCGGCATCTGCTTCGGCCACCAGATCTTGGCGCAGGCCCTGGGCGGCAAGGTGGAGAAATTCGCCGGCGGCTGGTCCGTGGGCGTGGAGCGCTATGCGGTGGAAGGCCTGCTGGACGACGCCCGCCTCGTGGCGTGGCACCAGGACCAGGTGGTGGAGAAGCCGGCCGACGCCGAGGTCATCGCCACCTCGCCCTTCTGCCGGTTCGCGGCGCTGGCCTATGGCGACAGGGCGCTGTCGTTCCAGCCCCATCCGGAATTCACCCCGGCCTTCGGCGCCGACCTGCTGAAGGCGCGCGGCAAGGCGCTGCCGGAGGAACTTGCCGCCAAGGCCGCCCAAAGCCTTGAGGGCGAAACCTCCACGCCTGCCATCGCCGACATGATCGAAGCCTTCCTGCGGCGCGGGCAGGTGGGCAAGACTGTGCCTGAGGCCGAAGCCGAAGCTCAGACCGTGAAGCCGTAAAGCGCCCACTCGGCATCGGACACTTCCAGCGCGAGGCGCAGCCATTCCGCGCGCTTGATGGCGGCGAAGCTGTGGTGTAGCTCCGCCCCCAGCGCCTGCTTTGCGAAGTCCGATTGCGCGAAGCAGTCGATGGCGTCCAGCCAGCTGCGCGGCAGATGGACCGCCCGCGCGCCCGCATAGGAATTGCCCTCCGCCGGCGGGCCGGGATCGCGGCGCTGCGCGATGCCGTCGAGCGCGCCGGCCAGCGTCACCGCCGCCACCAGATAGGGGTTGGCATCCACCCCCGCCACCCGGTGCTCGAAATGGCGGCCCTTGGCGCTGCCCGAAGGCACGCGGACTGCCACCGTCCGGTTCTCCACGCCCCAGGTGTCCGAGACCGGGGAATAGACCACAGAGGCAAAGCGCCGCCAGGAATTGAGGAACGGCGCCAGCACCAGCATGGTGTCGGCGATGGTCGCGCGGATGCCGCCGATGGCGTGGAGCATGAGGGGGCTCAGCTCGCCCGAGGGCAGGTCCGCGAACAAATTGGCGCCGCCCGCCCCGGCCAGCGACAGATGCAGGTGCATGCCCGAGCCGGAGCGATCGCCGAACGGCTTGGCCATGAAGCAGGCTTCCATGCCGAAGCGGCGCGCGGTGGCGCGGATCAGCCGCTTGGCGATGATCACATCGTCGGTTGCCCGCGCCAGGTCGCGATAGCGGATGGTCAGCTCATACTGCCCCGGCGCGTACTCGGAGATGAGTGACTCCAGCGGCACACCCAGCTCCGCCGCGCCCGCGTAGATGGCGTCGAACAGGGGAGACATCTCGTCCAGCTCGTCCACCGACATGGTGTTGGTGGCAAGCGAGCGCCGCCCGGTGAGGGCATAGCGCGCCGGCTGGTACCGCCCGCTCGCATCGCGCTCCCGGTCCACCAGATAGAATTCCAGCTCCAGCGCCCCCATGGGCTCGAAACCGGCGGCGCGGGCCCGGGCCACCTGCCGGCCCAGCGCGTGGCGCGGCTCGACGCCAAGCGGCGTGCCGTCGCCGTGGTACATGCTCACCAGCACTTGGCCCCGCCCGGTGGCGGGCAGGAGCCCGAGGGTGCCGGGGATCGGCCAGCAGACCTGATCGCCGCCGCCGTCGGTGAGGATGAGGCCGCTCTCCTCCACGTCGTCGCCGGCCACATCCTGCCCGAACAAGGAGGCGGGCATGCCCCGGCCGGTGCTGTAGAGCGCCTCCAGCTCATGGCGCCGGATGGTCTTGCCGCGGCCGATGCCGTGGTAATCGGTCAGGATGATGTCGATGGCTTGCAGATCCGGATGGCGCGCAAGGAAGGCCTTGGCTTCATCGAGATCCGAGCCGCTGGGAGAAGGCGTGCCCATTCCTGTTCCTGCCGCTGGAGCGCGTTTTCCGGGCCATCGGATCCGCCTGCCCGGCGAATCGCACTCTAGCTTAAGGAAACGCAACCCGCTGTCCGAGCAGATTGCGGCGCCCCGCGGCCGCCACGGCGGCTGCCGACGCTCCTCCCAGCGCCCCGGCGCTCAGCCGGGATTGAGCTCGGCGGTAGCAGAAGGGGCAGTGCAGGCGGACGTGAAGGCGGGAATGTGCGCATTGAACAGGCCGCCCACGAGGGCTTCGGACAGCAGGGCGTGGCCCTCGCCGTTCAGGTGGCCGTTCATGGCGTAGTAGATGTCGCTCGAGGGGGTGCCGGGCGGGATCAGCGGCGACATGTCGGCGAAATACGCACCATGGGCCTGCGCACGGCGGGCGATTTCACTCTGCAGGTAGGCCGGCGCCATGCCCTTGGCGAGGTGGGGCACGGCCAGCATGGCGGCCTGCGCGCGCTCCGGCGCGAACAGGATGATGAGCGGAATATCGGGGCCGATGGCAGCCCTCACCCGCGAGATGTCGCGGTCGAGATGGGCAAGCCGCGCCTGCCAGTCCTCCGACAGCGGCAGCCGCATGAAATCGGCCTTGTGGCCGGACCGGCGGTAGATGGGCACGTAATTGTCGTCGTTCCGCAGCAGCAGGTAGGATTCCATATACAGCAGCCGCGAGCGGGACAGCTGCGCCTTGAATTCCTGGATCCAGCCGGCCTGGTGCTTGGCGACGGCACCGGGCGCCGGCGCCGCCTGGTCCATCGCATTGTCGAGCACGAGGTCGGTGGGCGAGACCACCAGCACGATGGCATCGGGCGTGAGCGCGGCGGCGGCTTCCGCGCTGGCGGTGAGGCGCACGCCCATGTTGCCCTCGGCGCCCAGGTTCTGCACATCCACCGGCAGGCGGCAGAGGGTGGTGAGGCTTTCCCGCGCCCGGGCCGACACGGATTCGTCGTAGGGCACGAGATAGCCCGCCGCCAGCGAACTGCCGATGACGGCGAGGCGCAGGCTCTCGGGCTTTTTCGGCGTGCACGGGTCGGTGCTGCGGTAGCCGCATGCGTTGTATTTCATGTCCACCCAAGGGCCTTCCGGCACCTTGATGCGGGACGAGCAATTGGGCGTCGCGTGGAAGGCGCTGGGACGCGGGTCGCCATAGACCACGCAGCGGTCGGCTTCCGAATAGGGGAAGAAGATGCGCAGCGCCGCTTCCACCGGCACGGCGACCACCAGCACGGTGGCGATCACGATGAGGGGCAGGATGAAGTAGTCGCGACGCTCCAAGTCGTGTGCTCCGGCTCGAAATTCTGGGAAGGCGGCCGCCTGTTCCGGCGCGTGCTAGAAATCCTTGTAGACGATGTCAGGCGCCGGCGAGGTCATGACGCTCTGCACCGTGACCACGCCCATCACCAGCACGGTGACGAAGACCGTGCGGGCATAGCGGCTCAGCACCAGCGGCCGGCCGTCGAGCTTGGGGCCGCGCAGCAGCGCATCCACCGTCACCAGGGCCTGCAGCGCGACGCAGGAGGCAAGGATGAGGATGAGCGCCGCCGCCACCACGCCGCCGAAGCCGATGCCGCGCGCGATCTCCGCCAGCTGCGCCCAGTCCGACCAGAACCACAGGAGGGTGAAAGCCACCCAGGTGAAGGTGAGGCCGCGGCCGAAGAACCGGTAGAGCGGGCGGGCGCTAAGCGCCGCATAGGGCTTGCGGCCCATCTTGTCCTGCAGGATCGTGCGGTAGATCTGGTTCACCGCCACCCCGAGGCCGTTCAGGAAGCCGAAGAAGAAGAATTCCGACGTGCGGCCGTGCCAGGCGCCGATCAGGAAGAAGGTGACGAACAGCGATACCGCGCTGGCATAGGCCAGGAGCCTGGGGTTCTTCACATTGCGCATGATGGAGGCGAACAGCGGCGTGTAGACATAGGTCTTCAGCCAGTTCGACAGCGACATGTGCCAGCGGTTCCAGTAGTCGATGAAGCTGGCGGCGGTGAACGGCTTGTTGAAATTCTCCGGCAGTTCGATGCGGAACAGCCGGGCGATGGCGATGACCACGTCGGTGTAGCCGGAGAAATTGTAGAACAGGAAGATGGGGAACAGCGCCGCAAGCCCCGCCGCACAGAGGATGCGCGTGAACAGGCCGGTCGCCTCCACCACCTGGAATTCGAGCGCGTGCTGCAGCTCGGCGACGATGGCCGCCGCCGCCCACACCTTGAAGCAGCCGACCACCAACCGCTCCAGCACCTCGCCGAGAACCCCCATGTCGAGGGGACGCGGACGGGTCTCGGTGGAGTCGATGTAATCCTCGTAGCGCTGGATCGGGCCGGACACGAGGGCAGTGAAGTTCAGCGTGAAATTGAGATAGGAGATGAGTGACAATTTCTGCAGCCGTTCATCGCTATGGGCATCCACCACCAGGTGCAGGACCCGGAAGAAGACATAGGACAGGCCCACCTGCACATAGACCACGTGCAGGAAACTCGCCTCCGGCAGGAAAGTATATTTCTTTAGCCAGCAGAACAGCAGAATGGTCGCGCCCACCGTGAACCAGAAGGCCCACGAGGTCTGGATCGGCGCGCAACCGCGGATGAACAGGTAGCCGATGGCGAGGAACGCGGCATAGGGAATGAGATCGTAGCCGGTGGTGGCAAAGGTCGCCAGGAAGGCGAAGTTCGCCACCAGCAGCACCAGCCGCCGCGCCACGCCCATGGGGACGAGATTGTAGATCCCGGCCGCGACCAGCGCGAACAGGAAGAACTCAAAGGAAGGGACGCTCATGTCTCACTCGGCGGCGATCAGTTCCGGGGCCGCGTTCGCATAGCGAACGGGAGGGGTTTGCACCTCGACGCTGGTCTCCAGCGTCCAGAGGCTGTTGCCATCCGCGCCCATGGATAGGGCCGTGAAGCCGAGCTGGGCATAGTGGTCGCGCACCAGGACGTTGCGCTCCGTGGGGCGGTATTCGCCGACCAGTTCGGCGATGCCCTGCCGCCGCGCCGCCTCGACCAGGTGGCGCAGGACAATCTTCTCCACGCCGCGCCCGAGCACGCGGCAGCTCATCAGCCAGGTGTCGATGAGCCAGCGGTTGCCCTCCACGGTCCGGCAGGCGACCACGGAAATCATGCCATTGTCGCCGAACCGGTCCTTCAGCCGCACCTGCAGGGTGAAGATGGAGGGGTCTTCCTCCATGGCCTTCACGTCGGCCTCGCTGTAGCGGCGGCTGGTGAGGTTGAACTGGTTGCTCTTGCTGATGAGCTGGTAGATGCGCGAGCGGCCGATGGCATCGAACGGCCGCAGGTCGATCTCCATGTCGAGGGCGGCCACATAGTCGTCGATGCTGGCCACGCCCTGGCCCAGGGAGGCCCGGCGGGCGTTGCCCTCGTAGAAGGCGGCGCGCTTGCGGTCTTCCTCGGAGAACAGGGTGGCCTCGAAATAGCCGGCGGCGCTCAGGGTGCGGGCGTAGAGCGCGGGGTCCTCGGGCAGCTCCGGCACGGCGACCTGCGGCAGGTATTGCCGCACCAGGTCGCGCTCGGCCGGGTTGTCGTCCAGGAACACGAAGCTGTCGAGGCCGAGGGACAATTCGTCCGCGATGGCCTTGATATTGGTGGCCTTGTCGTTCCAGTTGGCCTGGAACACGGCGATATGGTCTTCCCGCAGCAGCATGTCGGGATGGTCGCGGAAGGCGGCGCGCGCCACGGCGTCCGTATTCTTGGACGAGACCGCCAGCACGATGCCGCGATCGCGCAGGGACAGGGCCAGCCTCTGCACGCTCAGGAAGGCTTCGCCGGTGCCGTCGCCTTCGCCGATCTTGATGCCGGCGATCCCGTCGTCGCCGATGACGCCGCCCCACACCGTATTGTCGAGATCGAGCACCAGCACCCGCCGGCTCTTGCCCTTCAGCGCCGCCAGCAGCCGGCCCAGATGGTCGGCATAGAGCGGGGCGTAATCCATGGAGAAGGGCAGCTTCGCCATGTTCCACTGGGTCGGCGCATGCCATGCCGCAAGGCCGACCGTGCGCGCCAGCGCGTCCACGTCGAACATCACGCAGCCCTCGATGGGCGGCGCGTCGATGAGCCTGCGGTTCAGGCTGCCGACCATGTTCTGCTGCGTGCCGGCGAGGCGCCGGTCGAGGTGGCCGAACAGGGTCTCCGGCGGCGGCGCGATAGTCTGGACGACGATGTGGGCGGTAGGATTATGCTTGCGCAGCGCAGCGCACAGCTCCTGGATCAGGTCATAGGCGGCATCCACCGCCTGCTTCGCAGTCGCAGCATCGCCGATGGGCGCACTGAGCGGCAGACCGCGGTGGTCCATCGCCAAGAGAATGGCGTCGCAACCGCTCTGGTTCAGCCGCGACTCGGCCGACATGGCCTCATTGATGGTCTGGCCATAGTTGCAGCCGATGGTTTCGATGGACAAGCCGTGGCGGAGGCCCGTTGCCTCGATGGCGGGCAACAGCAGGTCCAGCGTGCCGTCGCCGATCACGCCGAGCCGGAGCGATGCAAGCTGCTGGTCCACATCGCCCTTCAGCCTGGCCGCCCGCAGGAGCGACGCCAGTCGATTGAGCTGCGTCCCATCAAGAAAGTAACCCGCAAGCTTGCGAAAAGCGGATGAGTCTCCCTCATCCCCTATGGCCTTGCAGGCCTTTCGAAAGTCCTGAACGCGAGGTAACCACGCGAGGTCCCGGTAGATCGCCGCCATAATCCCCAGCCCTTCTTGGTCTGTCCTCCCAATACACGATTCCTCAGCCTTGTTTTTAAGACATTATTTTTTTTGCTGTATCTTACTGGCAATCAGATTGACCAGATCTCCAAGCTTCGCAAGAGAGGCCGCCTGAGCCGCTGAAAGGCGAATCGAAAAGGCCGTCTCCACAGCCAGGATGAGCCTGATATTTGCCAGACTGTCCCAGCCGTCGACATCGGCGGCCGTCATTTCTGGAAACAAGACAATATCATCGTCCTGAAATACATCACGGAACACGTCCGTAAGTCTTTCATAAACGTCTGGATGTTCGAGCGTCACGACTTGCGCACCCCACGACATGGATTTACATGAAACTTACAGAGGCTGTAGCATGGTACGATCGCAAAGCTGTCGCGACGCACATTCTACACTGCCCCGGCCAGCCCCCAGTGACACGCCAGCGACGAAAAAGATAATTTTTTTCTGAAAGAAATCTGTCTTCGCAGTTGCAGCAATGGTAATCTGATCGCCGATTTGGAGTCAAGTTCCCGTTTGTCGCAATTTGCAACGGGAAAAGTGTCGGGAGACGAGGCGCGATGTATGATCTGCTGATCAAGGGCGGGCAGATTGCGGACGGCACCGGAGCACCATCGTTCACGGGCGACGTGGCAGTCAAGGACGGCGTGATCGTCGAGGTCGGCAAGGTCAGCGGCACCGCGCGCGAAACCGTCGATGCGGACGGCCTCCTCGTCACCCCCGGCTGGATCGACATCCACACCCACTATGATGGTCAGATGAGCTGGGACGAGCAGCTCGCCCCCTCGCTCTGGCACGGCGTTTCCACTGCGATCTCAGGCAATTGCGGCGTTGGCTTCGCCCCCGTGAAGCCGGACCGGCACGAGTGGTTGATCCAGATGATGGAGGGGGTGGAGGACATTCCCGGCACCGCCCTGTCCGAGGGCATCTGCTGGGGCTGGGAGACCTTCCCCGAATATCTCGACTTCCTCGGTCGGCGCAATTTCGCCATCGATGTCGGCTGCCAGATCGCCCATGGCCCCCTGCGCGGTTATGTCATGGGCGAGCGCGGCATGACCAACGAGGACGCCACCCCCGAGGACATCGCCGCCATGGCCGCCATGGTGCGGCAGGCGCAGGACGCCGGCTCCCTCGGATTCACCACCTCGCGCACCGTTGTGCACCGCGCCACGGACGGCGAGCCGGTGCCCGGCACCTTCGCCACCTTCGAGGAGCTGTACGCCTTCGCCGAGGCGGTGGTGGCCAGTGGCCACGGCGTGATGGAAGTGGTGCCGGCGGGCCTGCTCGGCGAAGATATCGTCAATCCGGCCCGCGACCTCGCCTGGATGAAGGAGATCTCGGCGCGCACCGGCTGCCCCATCACCTTCCTGATGGGGCAGAACCACATCCAGCCCAGCTTCTGGCGCACCCAGCTCGACGAGACGGCGCCGGCCGGCAGCAATGGCCCGCTGGTGCGCCCGCAGATGTTCTGCCGCTCCATCGGGGTGATGGTCTGCCTCGAGAGCCGGCACCACGCGTTCGTCGAATCGCCCATCTACAAGGAGCTGTCGAAGCTGCCCTATGCCGAGATGGTCGGCCGGCTCAAGGCCCAGCCCGAGCTGCGCAAGGCCATGGCGCTGGAGGGCGTGAACGATGTGCTCGGCTTCCCCACCGGCTTCAACCAGTGGCGCGGCGTCTATCCCCTGAGCAACCCGGCCAATTACGAACCGGCTCCGGAGACCAGCATCCGCGCCATCGCCAAGCGCGAGAACCGCGACCCCCGCGAGGTGGCCCTCGACATCCTCCTCAGCGAGGACGGCAAGGGCTTCCTGCACCGGCCCATCATGGGTTATGCGGACGGCAACCTCGACCCCACCTACGACCTGCTCAGCAGCGCCCACACCATTCCCGGCGGCAGCGATGCCGGCGCGCATGTGGCCACCGTCTGCGATGCGGGCGCGCCCACCTTCCTGCTGACCCACTGGGTGCGCGATCGCCAGCGCGGCCCTCGCCTGCCGCTGGAACACATCGTGCGCAAGCAGAGCTTCGACACGGCGAGCTTCTACGGCCTCAAGGACCGTGGCCGCATCGCCCCCGGCCTGCGCGCAGACATCAACCTCATCGACTATCCCAACCTGCAGCTCGGCAAGCTGCACATGATCCACGACCTGCCTAATGGCGCCCAGCGCCTGATGCAGAAGGCCGAGGGCTATGTGGCGACCTATGTGAAGGGCGTCGGGGTGACGAAGGGCGGCGAGGATACCGGCGCTCGTCCCGGACGCCTGGTGCGCGGCGGCGCAGCGGGGCGCCTGCCGTCCTGATTGGGATGGCGGGCGTGTCTCCGGCGGCTTTTCGGCCGCCGGGGCCTCAGGACCTGTTTGAAAATTCAAAAAGACCTGACCGCAATCGCCCCCGTCATGCCCGGGCTTGTTCGGGGTATCCACGCCGAGCCGCTTGGGGATGCGTTCGAACCTCATTCCCAGCCTGGCCGCGTGGATGGTCCGGTCAAGCCCGGCCATGACGACGATCATGCGCCTGGGACGGCTTCAGGCACCCATCTGAGCGAATATCCAACAGGGTTTCACAGCCCGCTCGCGCGCTCGCCCGCCCTGCTCATCTTCAAGCGGAGCCGGACGGCAGGAACAGCCGCCGCTGCTCCGCCACGGTCTCGGCGATGAAGTCGATGACCGCCCGCACCCGCGCCAGCTCCCGCACGTCGGAATGGATCACCAGCCAGTAGGACCGGGTGATGGCGATCTCCTCCGGAAGCAGCCGGACGAGGTCGGCCGACGTGCCGGCCATGAAGCATGGCAGCATGCACAGCCCGCCCCCGTTGGTGGCCGCCACCAGCTGGGTGATGATGTTGGACATGCGCATCTGCGGGTTCAGCGCCTTGTCCAGCTCAGCCACATAGCCGTGGGCGGCCGTGGGCAGCAGGTCGTCGATATAGCCGATGAAGGCGTGCTGGCGGATGTCGGCCCGGCTGGCGATGGGCGCGTGCTGCGCCAGATAGTGCCGGGAGGCATAGAGCCCCATCTCGTAGTCCGTCAGCCGCGTGGCATGCAGGCGCCCCTCTTCCGGGCGGGCCATCATGATGCCGATGTCCGCCTCCCGCTTGGACAGGCTGACGGTGCGCGGATTGGCCACCAGTTCCACCTGCAGCTCGCGATGACGGGCGCAGAAATGGATCATCTGCGGGGTCAGGAAATAGGTGCCGAAACCCTCCGGGGTGCCGATGCGCACCGATCCCGCGAGGCCCAGCACCTGGTCGGTGAGCTTGGCGCGCATGCCGATGACGATGCTTTCCACCGCCTCCGCTTCCGCCACCAGCCGCTCCCCGGCGGCGGTGGGCACGTAGCCGGCCGGGCGCCGCTCGAACAGGCGGGTCTTCAGCGCCGCCTCCAGCCCGGTGATGCGCCGGCTCAGGGTGGAATGATCCACGCGCATGGCCTGGGCCGCGGCAGTGAGCCGCCCGGCCCGCACCACGGCCAGGAAGGCTTGCAGGTCGTTCCAGTCGAGGTCGCGCATGGTCTGCGATTTTTTGCACGCACCATGTGGCGATTCAACCATTTATATTGGGAAAACCCCGCCTTACACCTGTGCGACGGATCGCGCGGCCCAAAGACCGCGATGCCAACGACACGGGAGAAAGCCATGAATCTCTATGCCAAGCTCAAGGCACGCGCCGCCGCCGGCAGGCCGGTGCGGGTCGGCGTCATCGGCGCCGGCAAGTTCGGCTCCATGTTCCTGTCCCAGGGGCCGCGCACCCCCGGCCTCCACATCGTGGGTATCGCCGATCTCGACGTGAACCGCGCCCGAGCCTCCTGCGCCCGCGTGGACTGGCCGGCGGAGCGCTACGCCGCGCGCTCGTTCGCGGAGGCCATGGCCAGCGGCAGCACCTTCATCACCGACGATGCCGAGGCGCTGATCGCCACCGGCGGCATGGATGTCATCGTCGAGGCCACCGGCAATCCGGGCGCCGGCATCCGCCACGCTTTGCTGTGCTGCAAGCATGGCCGCCACATCGTGATGGTGAACGTGGAGGCCGACGCCCTCGCCGGCCCGCTGCTGGCCCGGCATGCGGCGGCGGCCGGCATCGTCTATTCCTTCGCCTATGGCGACCAGCCCGCCCTCATCGCCGAGATCGTGGACTGGGCCCGCACCGCCGGCCTTGAGGTGATCTGCGCCGGCAAGGGTACGAAGTATTTGCCCGCCTACCACCAGTCGACGCCAGAGACGGTGTGGGGCCATTACGGCTTCAGCCCGGAAGAGGTGGCGGGGGGCGATTTCAACGCCCAGATGTTCAACTCCTTTCTGGACGGCACCAAATCGGCGCTGGAAATGGCGGCGGTGGCCAATGGCTGCGATCTGGAGCCGGCCGCTGACGGCCTCAGCTTCCCGCCCTGCGGCAAGGATGACCTGCCCACCATCCTGCGCCCGCGCGCCGATGGCGGCATCCTCCCCCACAAGGGCACGGTGGAAGTGGTCTCCTCGCTGGAGCGCGACGGCCGCCCGGTGTTCCGGGATCTCAGGTGGGGCGTCTATGCCACCTTCGAGGCGCCCTCGGATTATGTGAAGCAGTGCTTCGCCCAATATGGCCTGAAGACCGACTCCACCGGGCGCTACGCCACCATGTACAAGCCCTATCACCTGATCGGGCTTGAGCTGGGCATCTCCATCGCCTCCGCCGCGCTGCGGGGCGAGGCCACCGGCAGCACCCAGGGCTTCCGGGGCGATGTGGTCGCCACCGCCAAGCGCGACCTGAAGCCCGGCGAGAAGCTCGATGGCGAGGGCGGCTTCATGGTCTACGGCAAGCTCATGCCTGCCAGCCTCTCGCTGGCCCATGGCGGCCTGCCCATCGGCCTTGCCCATAACGTGGTGCTGAAGAACCCGGTCGCCGGCGGCCAGCCGGTGCGCTGGGCGGATGTCACCTTCGACGAGACCCAGCAGGCGGTGAAGGTGCGCCGCGAGATGGAAAGCCTGTTCCGCGCCGCCGACAGCGCCGGCCAAAAGGCCCCCGCTGCCGCGTGAGGCTGCCGGCAGATCGCGGTGCGGCCTGCCAACGCCTCGTCACGCCTGGATATCAATAGGGTGGCGCTCAGAGCCCGTTTGAAAGCTCGGCCGGTTGGGCGGCGCGAGCCCTCGAAGGCGCATTCTCAGCGTCATGGCCTTTTGAGTTCCCGACAGGTGCTCACACCATGGAGAAGATCTTGGCGAAGTCGTAGTCATGCTGGGCGACGCCGCTGCTGGTCTCGGTCAGGTGGCCCACGTCATCGCCATGGTCGCGGCCCAGCGACCACATGGCGATATAGGCGATGTGGTCATTGCCCTCGGCGTAATCCAGCAATTGGCGGGCATCGTCCAGGGTGAAGACCTCGCCGGGAACGTCGTTCTGGCCGATCATGGGGGTGATCGCGACCTTGGCATCGAGCCCCAGCTGGTGCAGCTGCGCGATGGTGGCCTCGGCGGCGTCGATGGCATCCTTCCCCATGTCGCCGCTGTCGTAATAGGCGCCGTAATTCATCACCATGATGTTCACGGTGTCGATTTCGACCCCGTCCGCCTTGGCCTGGGCCAAAAGGTCCAGCCCGGCCTGGTTCAGCCCCGTGGGCAGCGCCGGCAGGGTGAAGGAGACTGTGAGGTCGGGGTTGGCCTGTTCCAGCGCCACCAGGGCCTCGTTGCGCAGGTGGCTTGCCGCCGTATTGGTCAGCGCGTCGGCCTCGATGTCGAAGTCGAGGGAGGTGACGTTGTACTTGTCCATCACCGACTGGTAGGCGGCGGTCAGCTGCGCGACGTTGGTGAAGGACAGCGCCGGCTCCTGGCCATAGCCGCCGCCGAAGGAGATGGTGACCTCGACCCCGTTCTGCTGCAGCGCCGCCACCATGGAGGAGATGGTGGTGCCGTTGGCCAGGGTGTCGTTGTCGATGGAGCCGAGACCGCCCCAGCCGATCTGGTCCGGCCCCGTGCCCAGCACGAAGGCGAGGGTGACCGCGGTGAGCCCCACATCCTCCACCGTCTGCACCAGGTTCTGGCTGGAGGGCAGCCACATCTCGAAATAGGGCGAGAAATGCTGCTGGTCGGCGGCATCGGTGCCGGGGGCGTCGGTGGTCACCGCGATGGGGGTGGCGGCGGGCGAGGTGCCGGCCTCGTCCACGGCCACCACGGAGAAATGATAGGTGGTGTCCGCCACAAGGCCCGAGACCTTGAAGCTCAGGTCGGTGGTGGTGCCCACCAGCTCGCCATCGCGATAGATGGCATAGCCTGTCACCGTGCCCACGCCCGACACCTCCGCCGCGTCCCAGGTGAGGGTCGCGGAGGTCTCGGTGGTGGTCAAAAGGTGCAGGCCGTCCGGCGCGTCGGGGGCCACCGGCGTGAGATCGGCATAGCCGACGACGCTCCACACATGGCCCGTGCCCACGGCGCCGTGGTCGCTTGTGGGATCGGTGCCCAGCGTCCACCAATTGGCCTGGTAGACGAGGTGGCCGACGCTCACCAGATCGCCAGCCACATAGGCCTTGGCATCGATCCAGGCCGACGCCTCGATGACGGGAAGAGTGCTGCCGGACCCGCCGCCCGATCCGCCCCCCGATCCGCTCGCGCCGGACAGGAGCGTTGCCCATTCCTCAAGCACCACGGCGCTGCGTGCGGTGATGTTCGCCGCCGAAAGCTCGGCGAGGGTCACGCCCTCCAGCGTATAGCTCTGCTGCGCGCCGGGCATCAGGATCACCACGGAGCCGTTCAGCTCGACGACGGAGAAGTCCTGCGGCGTCAGCCAGCCGAAATCGATCTTGTCCCGGGCGGGATCGAAGGCCAGCACGGTCTGCGTGTTCCAGTTCCAGCCGAGGGTCGTGGTGACGGCCTCACCGCCGCCGGACGTTGGCGCGGCACTGCTGCCCGCCGGGCTCGCCAGCGCCTGGCTCCATTCGGCGAGCACGGCGGCATCCTGGCTGGCGATGCTGGACAGGGAAAGCTGGGAGAGCGTCACACCATCGAGGATGTAGGTCTGGCGCTCGGCCGAAAGGTAGATCACCACCGAACCGTTGACCTCGGCGATGGAGAAATCAGACGCCGACAGGCCGCTGAAATCCAGCTTGTCCGCGGCGGGGTTGAAGCTCAGCACCGTGTCGGTGTCGCGCGCGGCGGAGAGCGCGAAAAGGGTGCCGGCGACGGGCGTGGTGGCGCCGTCGGCCGCGATGGCGGCGCTCCATTGCGCGAACACCGAGGCATCGAACGCGCTGATGTTCGCCAGCGACAGGTCGGAGAGGCTGACCCCTTCGAGGGTGTAGCTGTGCGCATTGGCCGGCAGCGCGATGACCACCGAGCCGTTGACTTCGGTGATGGTGAAATCGCTGGCGTTCAGCCAGCCGAAATCAAGGACATCCGTGGCGGGGTCGAAGCTGACGACCTCCTGCGCGCCCCATGCCCATGTGATTGTTCGCGTTGCCATGTCGCCGTCCGCCCCGTCGGGAACACTGCCCGATAGGGTGCACATGGCGAACGCGACCGCAAGGGAAAGCTGTGCAGTTCATCTCCGCACGCCATAATAAGTCCTGTATTCGCAATTTGCGAAATAGTGTTTTCGGGCAACTCAGATCGCTGCGGCATCCCCGGTCGGCCCGGCGGGCGCGAAGACCAGTGCTTTGCTGGCCAATAGTCTGGATAAGGGCGGCCACGCCCGCTCAGCGCACCGGCATGACGGTGGATCACGCCCTGCGGCCGCTGCAGAGCATGATCTCATTCGGAGCGGACACGACAAGATCTTGAAACGCGCCGGTCCGGGAAGCCGGTTCAGCGGAGGGTCCCTTGAGAGGATCCGCCCTGCCCCGTCACCGCACGGCCGCGTCGAGGGCGAGGCGGGCGTCCAGCGCCTCGGCGGCTTCCTTGCGCTCGCTGTAGCGGTCGGTGAGATAGGGCGCCACGTCGCGGGTCAGCAGGGTGAACTTCACCAGCTCCTCCATCACGTCCACCACGCGGTCGTAATAGGGGGAGGGGTTCATGCGGCCGGCGGCGTCGAACTCCGCGTAGGCTTTCGCCACCGAGGACTGGTTGGGGATGGTCAGCATGCGCATCCAGCGTCCCAGGATGCGCATCTGGTTGACGGCATTGAAGGACTGGGAGCCGCCACACACCTGCATCAGCGCAAGGGTGCGGCCCTGGGTGGGCCGGATGGCGCCGATGGCAAGCGGGATCCAGTCGATCTGCGCCTTCATCACCGCGCTCATGGCGCCATGCCGCTCCGGGCTGCACCACACCTGTCCCTCGGACCACAGGGAAAGCTCGCGCAGTTCCTGCACCTTGGGATGCTCCACCGGCGCTCCGTCCGGCAGCGGCAGATCGTGGGGATCGAAGATGCGGGTCTCGGCGCCGAAATGCTGCAGCAGCCGCTCGGCCTCCAGCGTCAGCAGGCGGCTGTAGGAGCGCTCCCGCAGCGAGCCGTAGAGCAGCAGGATGCGCGGCGGATGCCGGGACGGCGCCGTCGGCAGCAGCGCATCCACGGACGGGAGGGGAAGGACGCGGGCGTCCAGGTTGGGCAGGGTATCGTCAGTCATGGGGTCTGGCGCGCCGGCTTGGCGGCCTGCCCGCCGCGCTCGTACCAGTCCTTGGAGCGGTTCACGATCCACACCACGGACAGCATCACCGGCACCTCGATGAGCACGCCCACCACGGTGGCGAGCGCCGCCCCCGACTGGAAGCCGAACAGGGAGATGGCCGCCGCCACCGCCAGCTCGAAGAAGTTGGATGCGCCGATGAGGGCGGACGGCCCCGCCACGCAATGCTCTTCGCCGGCGATTCGGTTGAGGATGTAGGCGAGGCCCGAGTTGAAATAAACCTGGATCAGGATCGGCACCGCCAGGAGCGCGATCACCAGCGGCTGGGCGATGATCTGTTCGCCCTGGAAGCCGAACAGCAGCACCAGCGTGGCGAGCAGCGCCACCAGCGAGACCGGGCCGAGCTTCGCCAGCACGCCCTCGAGGGCCTGCGGCCCGCCCTGCGCCAGCAGCCGCCGGCGCACCAGCTGGGAGACGATCACCGGCACCACGATATAGAGCACCACGGAGAGCACCAGCGTGCCCCACGGCACGGTGATGGCCGAGAGCCCCAGCAGCAGCGCCACGATGGGGGCGAAGGCTACCACCATGATGGCATCGTTAAGCGCCACCTGGGACAACGTGAAATGGGGCTCGCCGCGGGTCAGGTTCGACCACACGAACACCATGGCGGTGCACGGCGCGGCGGCGAGGATGATGAGGCCGGCGATATAGCTGTCGATCTGGTCGGCGGGCAGCAGCGGGCGGAACAGCCAGCCGATGAACAACCAGCCCAAAAGCGCCATGGAGAACGGCTTCACCGCCCAGTTCACCAGCAGAGTCACGCCGATGCCGCGCCAGTGGCGCCCCACCTCGCCGAGGGCGGCAAAATCGATCTTCAGCAGCATGGGCACGATCATCAGCCAGATCAGCACCGCCACCGGGATGTTGACCTGCGCCACCTCCACGGCGGCGATGGCCTGGAACGCGGCCGGCGCCAGATGGCCGAGCGCGATGCCCACGATGATGCACAGGCCGACCCAGACGGTGAGGAACCGTTCAAAGATGGACATGATTGAAATCTCTCTGCCGTGCGTCAGCCGGCGGCAACGGGCTGGCCGGCGGCGTCCACCACCCGTTCGCCGTCTTCCTTGGTGAACGCGCCCTTCTGGGGCGGCAACAGGTCCAGCACCAGCTCGGACGGCCGGCACACGCGCACGCCCTTGGGCGACACCACCAGCGGCCGGTTGATGAGGATGGGATGGGCCATCATGGCATCGAGCAGGGCATCGTCGGAGAGCGCCTCATCGGCGAGGCCAAGCTCGGCATAGGGCGTGCCCTTCTCCCGCAGCGCGCCGCGCACCGTGAGGCCGGCGCGGGCGATCAGCTCGGCCAGCAGCGTGCGCGACGGCGGTGTCTTCAGGTATTCGATGACATGCGGCTCGATGCCCGCGTTGCGGATCATGGCCAGGGTGTTGCGCGAGGTGCCGCAGGCGGGGTTGTGGTAGATGATCACGTCCATGGCGGGCCTCACGCAACGTCCGGGCGGGGGTGGGTGGAGCCGTCGAGCCGGCCGATCTCCCGCAACTGCGCGCCCAGCGCGAGCCGGTCGAGCTTGGCGATGGGCAGGGCGGTGAACACCGAGATGCGGTTCCTCAGATAGCGGAAGGCGGCGACGAAGGCGGCCTCCTTCTGGATGTCGGTGCCCTCCACCGCGGCGGGGTCCTCGATGCCCCAATGGGCGGTCATGGGCTGGCCGGGCCAGAGCGGGCAGGTCTCGCCGGCGGCGTTGTCGCAGACGGTGAAGACGAAATCCATCACCGGCGCGTCGGGGGCCGCGAACTCCGCCCAGTTCTTGGAGCGGAAGCCCTCGGCGGGATAGTCGAGGGCGCTGAGCACCTTGAGGGCATAGGGGTTCACCTCGCCCTTCGGCTGGCTGCCGGCCGAAAAGGCCCGGAAGCGGCCCGCGCCGTCCTTGTTCAGGATGCTCTCGGCGAGGATCGAGCGCGCGGAATTGCCGGTGCACAGGAACAGCACGTTGAAGACGTGCCCGGTGGCGGCGCCAGGCAGAGTTGCGTCAGAGCATTTTGCGTCAGGCATGGGTGTCCCCGGTGGGTTCGCAGGCGCAGGACAAGGCGGCGACGGCGGGGGCGCACACCTCGGGGTGGCCCTGGCAGCAGTCGCGCATGAGGAAGGCGATCAGCCCCGACAGGGTGGGATAGACCGCGCTGTAGAGGATGGAGCGCCCCTCGCGCCGCGACGCCACCAGCCCCGCCTGTTCCAGGTGGCTCAGGTGAAACGACATGCGCGAGGACGAGGCCCCGTCCATGGCCGCGCCGATGGCGCCGGCGGCGAGGCCTTCCGGCCCGGCTTCCACCAGCAACCGCACGATGCGCAGCCGCGTCTCCTGGGACAGGGCGGCGAAGGCGGCCAAGGCGTGGGGTTCATCCATCTCAACACCTCAATACAGATTGAGATATTGATCAAAGTGGATGGCGTTGACAAGCCCCCCTGGTGGAAAAGCGTCGGCGAGGCGGGACGGGGCGACCGCCGCGTCCCGGGGGACGACGGCGGGCCTTAATGCGAGGCGGGACGCGCCCTACACGCTGCGCAGGGCGCCGAAGCGCACCGTCGGCTCGGAGCGGATCAGGGCCTGGAAGGCATCGCGGAAACGGGCGAGGTGGGGCGTCTCCAGATGGGCGTCGAACGCCGCGCGGTCGTCGTAAACCTCAAAGAACACCACGGTGGACGACCCTTCCAGCACGGTCACCTCGAACTGCTGGCAGCCGGGCTCGTCGACCACCGAATGGGCGGCATCATCGCGCGCGACAGCGAGGAAATCGGCGAGGTGGGCGGGCTCCACATCGAACTCCGCGATCACCACGAAAGGCGCCTTGGTCGTGCTCAACTCGGTCGTGCTCATGTCGTCTCCCCATATTGCTCCCGGTGTGGCCGGGGGTCTCTAATCGAACACCCGCGTCTCCTCCGCCGGAGCGGAGCGGCGGGCGGGGCGGGCGGTGGCGCGGCGGAAGACTGCCGGGGTCTCGCCGAAGCGGGCCTTGAACGCCCGGCCGAAATGGGAACCGTCGGCGAAGCCCAGATCGGCGGCGATGCGCGCGGCGGAAAACGGGGTGTTGGCCAGCATCCAGCGAGCATGGCGCAGGCGCAGCGCCAGATAGCTCTCCTGCGGGCTTTCGCCCAGCCGCTCGGCGAACAGCCGCTCCAGCTGGCGCGGGCTCACCGCCAGCGCATCGGCCAGCGCGGCGATGGGCAGGGGCTCGGCAAGGTTCTGCTCCATCAGCAGCAGCGCGCGGGAGACGCGGGCATCCTCGATGCCGCCATCCCCAGGCCGCCCCTCGCCCGGACTGCCTTGCCCAAGGCCCGGCGCCGGCTGGGCGCTGTCGGCCGTGCGCGGGCGGTCGATGAGCAGGATGTTCAGCGCCTTCTGCGCCACCGCCGATCCCAGATGCTGGGTGACCAGTTGCGCCGCGAGGTCCGCCACCCCCGCCCCGCCGGAGCAGGTGATGCGGTCGCCGTCCACCACGAACAGCTGGTCGGCCACCGGCACGAGGGTGGGAAATTCCTCCAGGAAATCGCGGTAGTGGTACCAGCTGACGCAGCACTTGCGCTGCGCCATCAGCCCCAGCCGGCACAGCACGAACGAGCCGGTGCAGACCCCCACCAGCGGCACGTTTGCCTTGGCCGCGCGCTGGAGCCAGCTGGCCACCGCGGCCGGCAGCGGCGGCATGCCGTGCAGCAGGCCGCCTACCACCACGATGTAGTCGAAATCGCCCGGATCGCCGAGGTCGGCGGTGGGCTGGATATCGATGCCGCAGGACGAGCGCGCCGGGCGCCGGCCGGGGCTCATCACCTGCCACGAACAGCCGATGGGGCGCGAGCGGTCGCCTTCGTCGGCGGCGAGGCGCAGCACGTCCACGAAGCTCGAAAACGCGGTGAGGGTGAAATTGTGCATCAGCACGAAGCCCACCCGCAGCTTGGCGCTCGGGTGCCGGGCGCCCGGCGGCGTTCGGGAGGGCGGCGAATGTCGCATCTGTTCCAGACAGGGGTCGCACCACGCCGAGATCAAGGCGCTTGCGGCAGGCAGTATCACAGCATCGGCCCCGTCCGGGGGGCAGGTCAAGACCGGGCGGGCGGGTGGGGAGTGGCCGGTCCGCGCCACCCACTCCGGCGCCGCGTGAAAAGCACCGCTTCCCCCACCCGTCCTGTCCCGCGAGCGGGAGAGGGTTCCAGCGCGCCCCACCTTCAAACCAGAGGCAACGGATGATCAGCGTGTTCGACCTCTTCAAGATCGGCATCGGGCCGTCCTCGTCGCACACGGTGGGGCCCATGGTGGCGGCGCGGCGGTTTCGCGAGGGGCTGCCGCAGGGCACCCGGCGCGTCACGGCGGAACTGTTCGGCTCGCTGGCCTGGACCGGCAAGGGCCATGGCTCCGACACCGCCATCTGGCTCGGCCTCATGGGCGCCGCGCCCGATACGCTCGACCCGGACGAGGTGCCGGTGCTCACCGCGCGCCTCGCCATCCAGAAATTCATCGAGGCCGGCGGCGCGCGCATCGCCTTCGATACCGAGCGCGACCTGATCTTCGATTTCGCCACCCTGCTGCCGCTCCACTCCAACGGCATGCGCTTCCGCGCATTTGGAGAAGACGGCGCGACCCTCGAAGAACGTGTGTTCTATTCCATCGGCGGTGGCTTCGTGGTGGAGGAGGGTGAGACCCGCGAGGCGCCGGCGCAGGACGTGCCCCACCCTTTCGCCACGGCGGCGGAGCTGCTCTCCGCCTGCGCCCGCGCGCAACTCTCCATCGCCGATCTGCAGATGGCCAACGAATGCGCCCTGCGCCCGCGCGAAGACGTGGAGCGGGGGCTGGATGCCATTCTGGACGCCATGTTCGCCTCCATCGACCGGGGCCTTGCCCGCGAGGGCGCCCTGCCCGGCCGGCTCCGGGTGAAGCGGCGCGCCAGGGCAATCCACGACCAACTGCAGGCCGATCGGCTCACCAACCAGCGTCCGCCCCATGAGGTCATGGACTGGGTCTCGGTGTTCGCCATGGCGGTGAACGAGGAGAATGCCGCCGGCGGGCGCATCGTCACCGCCCCCACCAATGGGGCGGCGGGCATCGTGCCGGCGGTGCTGCGCTATGTGCGCGACATCTGCCCCGACACGAGCCACGCCCAGTTGCGGGACTTCCTTTTGACCGCAGCGGCGGTGGGCGCGCTCATCAAGCGCAACGCCTCCATCTCCGGCGCCGAGGTGGGCTGCCAGGGCGAGGTGGGCTCGGCCGCCTCCATGGCGGCGGCGGGACTCGCGGCAGTGCTGGGGGCAAGCCCGGCGCAGATCGAGAACGCCGCCGAGATCGCCATGGAACATCACCTCGGCATGACCTGCGACCCCATCGGCGGGCTGGTGCAGATCCCGTGCATCGAGCGCAACGCCTTCGGCGCCAACAAGGCCATCGCGGCGGCCTCGCTGGCGCTGCGCGGCGACGGCATCCACCACGTCTCCCTGGACCAGGTGATCGAGACCATGCGCCAGACCGGCGCCGACATGCAGTCCAAATACAAGGAAACCTCGCAGGGCGGCCTCGCGGTCAACGTGCCGGAATGCTGAGCCGCCCCGCCCATCCCCATCCCTTCCAGAAGGACCAACGCCCATGACCCTTCACGTTGCCCCGACCCACGCCGCCGACCCCGCCGTGTTCGACGCCATCCGCGCCGAGCTGAAGCGCCAGCAGGACCAGATCGAGCTGATCGCCTCGGAGAACATCGTGTCCGAGGCGGTGCTGGCGGCGCAGGGCTCGGTGCTCACCAACAAGTATGCCGAGGGCCTGCCGGGCAAGCGCTACTACGGCGGCTGCGAGCATGTGGACGTGGTGGAGGAGATCGCCATCGCCCGCGCCAAGGCGCTGTTCGGCGCCGGCTTCGCCAATGTGCAGCCGCACTCGGGCGCGCAGGCCAATGCGGCGGTGCTGATGGCCCTGCTCCAGCCCGGCGACACCCTGCTCGGCATGTCGCTGGCGGCGGGCGGGCATCTCACCCACGGCGCGCCGCCCACGCTCTCCGGCAAGTGGTTCAAGGCCATCGGCTATGGCGTGACGCGCGACAACGCACTCATCGACTATGACGAGGTGGAGCGCCTGGCGCAGGAGCACAGGCCCAAGCTCATCATCGCCGGCGGCTCGTCCTATCCGCGCATCATCGATTTCGCCCGCTTCCGTGCCATCGCCGATGCGGTGGGCGCGCACCTGATGGTGGATGCGGCCCACTATGCCGGGCTCATCGTGGCGGGGGCCTATCCTTCCCCCTTCCCCCATGCCCACGTGGTGACGACCACCACCCACAAGACCCTGCGCGGACCGCGCGGCGGCCTCATCCTTACCAATGACGAGGCGCTAGCGAAGAAGCTGAACTCGGCGGTCTTCCCCGGCCTCCAGGGCGGCCCCCTGATGCATGTGATCGCGGCCAAGGCGGTGGCCTTCGGCGAGGCCCTCACCGACGATTTCCGCACCTATGCGCTCAAGGTGGTCTCCAACGCGCGGGCGCTGGCCGGCCGGCTGTCCGAGCGCGGGGCGGCCATCGTCTCGGGAGGCACCGACAGCCACATGGTGCTGGTGGACCTGCGGCCCTTCGGCGTCACCGGCAAGGCGGCGGAAGCCGCTCTCGAGCGAGCCGGCCTCACCTGCAACAAGAACGGCATCCCGTTCGATCCGGAAAAGCCGTTCGTGACCTCGGGCATCCGCCTCGGCACCCCGGCCGGCACCACGCGCGGCTTCGGCATCGCCGAGTTCGAAGAGGTCGGCGACCTCATCGCCGACGTGCTCACCGGCCTTGCGGCCAATGGCGCCGAAGCCAACGGCAAGGCGGAGGTGGCGACCCGCGCCAGGGTGGCCGAGCTGTGCGCCCGCTTCCCGCTCTATGCGGGGATGTGAGGGGCCCGTGTCCCTGCCGACTAAAGCGTGAGCGGAGGGAGGGCAGGAGCGCCGCTACCCCCTTGAACCGCCGTCATGCCCGGCCCTGTGCCGGGCATCCACGCGGCACGGCAGGGCGCAAAATGTCGAACGGCGCGCAGGCGGAACGGCGTGGATGGCCGGGACGAGCCCGACCATGACGGGTGGTTGAGGTGTTCGCCCTGTGCCTCGGCGCCAGCCGCCTCCCCACCCCCGTCGCATCCATTCCAGAATCCGGTCGCATTTGAACGAGAACGCCACCCCGGCCGGGCGCATCCTGGCTCAAGAACAAGGACGTGAGGCCCATGCGCCGCTTTTCCATTTCCTCGCTGCTTACCGAAGCCCTCAACGGCCACCAGGGCTGGGAGCGCCAGTGGCGCAACCCTACGCCGAAGGCCGCCTATGATGCCATCATCATCGGCGGTGGCGGCCACGGACTGGGCGCCGCCTATTATCTCGCCAAGGAACACGGCCTCACCAATATCGCGGTGCTGGAAAAGGGCTGGATCGGCGGCGGCAATGCCGGGCGCAACACCACCATCATCCGCTCCAATTATCTCTATGACGAAAGCGCAGCACTGTTCGAGCACGCGGTGAAGCTGTGGGAAGGACTATCCCAGGAGCTGAACTACAACGTCATGTTCTCCCAGCGCGGCGTGCTGATGCTGGCGCACAACGCGCACGACGTGCAGAGCTTCAAACGCCACGTCTATTCCAACCGGCTCAACGGCATCGACAACGAGTGGATGACGCCGGAACAGGCCAAGGAGTTCTGCCCGCCGCTGAACATCTCCCCGGACATCCGCTATCCGGTGATGGGCGCGGCGCTGCAGCGGCGCGGCGGCACGGCGCGGCATGATGCGGTGGTGTGGGGCTATGCCCGCGGCGCCGATGCGCTGGGCGTGGACATCATCCAGAATTGCGAGGTCACCGCCATCACCCGCGGCCCGGACGGCGCGGTGACGGGGGTGGAAACCTCCCGCGGCGCCATCAAGACAAAGAAGATCGGCGTCTCGGTGGCCGGCCACACCTCCATGGTGATGGGCATGGCCGGGGTGCGCATGCCGCTGGAGAGCTTCCCGCTGCAGGCGCTGGTGTCCGAGCCGGTGAAGCCGTGCTTTTCCTGCGTGCTCATGTCGAACGCGGTGCACGCCTACATCTCGCAGTCCGACAAGGGCGAACTCGTGATCGGCGCGGGCACCGACCAGTATGTGTCGTACAGCCAGCAGGGCGGCCTGCACATCACCACCCACACGCTGGACGCCATCTGCGAGCTGTTCCCGCAATTCACCCGCATGAAGATGCTGCGCTCCTGGGGCGGCATCGTGGATGTGACGCCGGACCGCTCACCCATCACCGGCAAGACGCCGGTGAAGGGGCTCTATGTGAATTGCGGCTGGGGCACCGGCGGCTTCAAGGCGACGCCGGGCTCGGCCCATGTGTTCGCCCACACCATCGCCCGCGACGAGCCCCACCCCATCAACGCCCCCTTCACCCTCGACCGCTTCCGCACCGGCCGCCTCATCGACGAGGCAGCGGCGGCGGCCGTTGCCCACTGAGGATTCGCACCATGCTCCTCGTTCCCTGCCCCTATTGCGGACCGCGCCCCGAGGTGGAATTCCACTGCGGCGGCGAGGCCCATATCGCCCGCCCGGCCGACCCCAGCGCCCTCGATGACGCCCGGTGGGCGGACTATCTCTTCGTGCGCACCAGCAACAAGGGCGTGCATGCCGAGCGCTGGCTGCATTCCCACGGCTGCGGCCGCTGGTTCAACGCCCTGCGCAACACCGTGAGCGACAGCTTCCTCGCCAGCTACGAGATGGGCCAGCCGCGCCCTGCGCTCCCAACTGAAGGAGGCAAGTGAGATGGCCCAATCCAATCGCCTCCCCACCGGCGGCCGCATCGACCGCGCTCGGCCGCTGGCCTTCACCTTCAACGGCAAGACCGTTGAGGGCTTTGCCGGCGACACGGTGGCCTCCGCCCTGCTCGCCAACGGCATCCGCCTGGTGGGCCGCTCGTTCAAGTATCACCGCCCGCGCGGCATCCTCACCCACGGCGCCGACGAGCCCAACGCGCTGCTGAAGGTAGACCGCGGCCCCGGCCGCGCCGACCCCAACAACCGCGCCACGGTGATCGAGGCGGTGGGCGGGCTGAAGCTGTCCTCGCAGAACCACTGGCCCTCGCTGGAGCATGACATCGGCGCAGTCAACGACCGCCTGTCGCCAGTATTGGTGGCGGGCTTCTACTACAAGACCTTCATGTGGCCGCGCTCGTTCTGGGACAAGCTCTACGAGCCCAAGATCCGCGCCGCCGCCGGCCTCGGCGTAGCGCCGGACGTGGCGGACGCCGACCGCTACGTGCACCGGAATGCCCATTGCGACGTGCTGGTGGTGGGCGCGGGGCCGGCCGGCCTCGCCGCAGCGCTGGCCGCCTCCGAGACCGGCAAGCGCGTGATCCTGGCCGACGAACAGGCGGAGATGGGCGGCAGCCTCCTCGCGGAACGCACCGCCACCATCGACGGCGTCTCCGCCGCGCAATGGGTGGCGCAGGCGCTTTCGACGCTGGCTGGGCGCACCAACGTCACCCTTCTGCCGCGCACTACCGCCTTCGGCTATTACAACCACAACCACGTGGTGCTGACCGAGCGCGTCACCGACCATCTGGAAAAGCCCGATCCCAAGCTGCCGCGCGAGCGGCTGTGGCAGGTGCGCCCGCAGGAAGTGGTGATCGCCACCGGCGCCCACGAGCGCCCGCTCTCCTTCGCCGACAATGACCGCCCCGGCATCATGCTGGCGGAAAGCGTGCGCACCTACATCAACCGCTACGGGGTGGCGCCGGGCCGGCGCATCGTGTTCGCCACCAACGGCGCTTCCGCCTATGAAGCAGCGGCGGACGCCAAGGCCGCCGGGCTCGATGTCACCATCGTGGACACCCGGCCCCTGAGCGCCATCGGCCCGGAGAAGGAGCGGGTCTCGGGCATCGAGATCCTCGCCGGCCACACGGTGGTGGGCTCCACCGGCGGCAAGGGGCTCACCGGCCTCATCGTCGCGCCCTTTACCGCTGGCAAGGGCGTCGGCGCGCGGCGCACCCTGCCGTGCGACTGCGCCGGCGTCTCGGGGGGCTGGACGCCGTCCGTGCACCTGTTCTCCCAATCGCGCGGCAAGCTTGCCTTCCGCGCGGAGATCGACGCCTTCGTGCCCGGCATCTCGGTGCAGAAAGAGCGCTCCGCCGGCGCCTGCGAGGGCACCTACGACCTCGGCTCAATCCTCGCCGAAGGCTGGGCGGCGGGCAGCGGCGCGGCGGGCGCGGGCGGTTCCCGGCTGTTCGCCGCCGCCCCGGCGACCCCCACGGGCTTTGCCCCGGCGCGGGTGCTGCCCACGGACGATGATCCCAAGAAGGTACGCGCCTTCCTCGACTTCCAGAACGACGTGACGGCCAAGGACATCCGCCTTGCCGTGCGCGAGGGCTTCGAGAGCGTGGAGCATGTGAAGCGCTACACCACCAACGGCATGGCCAGCGACCAGGGCAAGACCTCCAACATGGCGGCGCTGGGCCTGCTGTCGGAGATCCTGGAAAAGCCCATCCCGCAGGTGGGCACCACCACCTTCCGCCCGCCCTATACGCCGGTGACCTTCGGCGCCATCATCGGCTCGGCGCGCGGGGCCTTGTTCGACCCCATCCGCACCGCCCCGCTGCATGAGTGGGCGGTGGAGCATGGCGCCAGGTTCGAGAACGTCTCGCTATGGCGCCGCGCCTGGTATTTCCCCAAGGCGGGGGAAGACATGCATGCGGCGGTCAAGCGCGAATGCAAGGCGGTGCGCGAAAGCGTCGGCATCTTCGATGCCTCGACGCTCGGCAAGATCGAGGTGAAGGGGCCGGATGCGGCGGAATTCCTCAACCGCATCTATCCCAATGCCTGGCTGAAGCTGGAACCGGGCAAGTGCCGCTACGGTCTGATGCTGAAGGAAGACGGCTTCATCTTCGACGATGGCGTGGTCGCGCGCCTTGCCCCCGACCTGTTCCATGTGACCACCACCACCGGCGGCGCGCCGCGCGTGCTCGCCCACATGGAGGATTATCTCCAGACCGAGTGGCCGGACCTCAACGTCTTCGCCACCTCCACCACCGAGGAATGGGCGGTGATCGCCCTTCAGGGCCCCCGCGCCCGTGACGTGCTGGCGCCCTTCGTCACCGGCATCGACCTCGCGGGCGCGGCCTTCCCGCACATGGCGGTGCGCGTCGGGGAGATCTGCGGCGTGCCGACAAGGCTCATGCGCGTCTCCTTCACCGGCGAGCTGGGCTTTGAGATCAACGTGCCGGCGGACCACGCCCGCGCGGTGTGGGAGGCGCTGTTCGACTACGGCCAGCGCTTCGGCATCACCCCCTACGGCACCGAGGCCATGCATGTTCTGCGCGCGGAACGCGGCTTCATCATCGTCGGCCAGGAAACCGACGGCACCGTGACGCCTGACGATCTCGGCCTCTCCGGCATGGTCTCCAAGCTAAAGCGCGATTTCGTGGGCAAGCGCTCGCTGGCGCGCCCGGACATGGCGCTGGCCGACCGCAAGCAACTGGTGGGCCTTGCCAGCGTCGACGGGCGCACGGTGCTGGACGAGGGGGCGCAGATCGTCGCCGATCCGGCCCAAAAGGTGCCCATGACCATGCTGGGGCACGTCACCTCGTCCTATCTCAGCCCGAGCCTCGACCAGCCCATCGCGCTGGCGCTGGTTGCCGGCGGGCGGGCGCGCATGGGGCAGACCCTGCACGTCACCACCCCCACCGGCTTCACGGCCGTGACCGTGACCGAGCCGGTGTTCGTCGATCCCGAAGGCAAGCGCGTGAATGGCGTCCAGACGGAAGGAGCGCTCCATGCTTGATACCCCGACTATCGCCCGCCGCACCCCCGCCCTGCCTGCAGGCACCGGCGGCATCGTCTCCCCCCTGCCCCCGGCCGACCGCTTCGTGCTGCGGCTGAGAGGTTTTTCGGGCACTGCTGGCGGCTTCGACCTGTCGGGCGCCCTCAACACCGCCCACGGCACGCCGGAGCACTTCGCCGCCCGGCTCGGCCCCGACGAATGGCTGCTGGTGCTGCCCGAAGGCGAAGGCGCTGCCGCCCAGGCGGCACTGGAGGCGGCTCTTGCGGGCCGCTTCTTCTCGCTGGTGGCCGTGGGCCACCGCAACGTGGGCATCGCCGTCACCGGCCCCCATGCGGCGGACGTGCTGAACGCCGGCATCGCGCTGGACCTGTCCGACGCCGCCTTCCCTGAAGGCTCAGCCACCCGCACCCTGCTGGGCAAGGCCGACGTGGTGGTGGTGCGGCTGGGAACCGGCTTCCGGGTGGAATGCTGGCGCTCGTTCGCGCCCTATGTCTCCGGCTTCCTCACTGAGGTGGCGCAGGAATTCGCCTGATCGCGGGGATCGGGTGAAAAGAAAAGCGCGGGACGGAGGCCATCCGTCCCGCGCTTTTTGTTTGGGCTTGCACCGCCGTCATGCCCGGGCTCGTCCCGGACATCCACGCCGTGCCGTTGGTGCTGGCTTCCGAAAGGGGTTCCCGGCCGAACCGCGTGGATGCCCGGCACAAGGCCGGGCATGACGGTGGTGGCGCCCGCCGTCCTGCCCCCCCTCACGCCACCTGCGCCGTGCCCGCCATGCTCCCACGCAGGATGAGCAGGCCGCACAGGGCCGCCGTCACCACCAGGGTGAGGCCCGAAACCGCCGCAATGGACGGCTCCAGCTGATAGGACAGGCTGGAGAAGATCTGGATGGGCGCGGTGGTCTGCCGGCTCGCCAGGAAGTAGGTGACGATGAATTCGTCGAACGAGGTGATGAAGGCGAACACCGCCCCCGCGATCACCCCCGGCCGAACCAGCGGCAGCACCACCCGCCACAAGGCCACTGGAAGCGAGGCGCCGAGGCTCATGGCGGCCTGTTCCAGCGAGCGGTCCATGGCCTGGAGACTCGCCCCCACCGTGACGATCACATAGGGCACGCACAAGACCAGATGCGCCACCAGGAAGCCCGCGAGCGTGTCGTCGAAGCGCAGCGGCAGGAACACCCGGTAGATGGCCATGCCCAGCACCACGTGGGGCAGCACCATGGGCGACACCAAAGCAGTGCGCATGGCCTTGCGCAGGCGCATGGGACCCCGGTCGAGCCCGATGGCCGCCGCCGTGCCGAGGATGACGGCGAGCGGCGTCACCAGCACGGCGATGAGGAGGCTGGTGAACAGCGCCCGCTGCCAGGTCTCATCGCCGAAGATGAAGGCGTACCAGCGCAGCCCGAAATGCTTCGGCGGGAAGGACAGATAATCCTCCGCCGTGAACGACTGCACCAGCAGGATGAGCTGGGGCAGGATGAGGAACACCATCACCGTCACGGCGATGGTACCCACGAGGAGGCCGATCCGGTTCTCGCTCATCACGACAGCTCCCCGCGCATGCGCTCGATGCGCCGCTCGGCGCGGCTGGACGCCACCATCACCACGGCGATGAAGGCCAGGAGCACGATGGCGAAGGCCGCCGCGCGGCTCCAGTCGAACTGGGTGCGTACCAGGTCCGTCATCACCATGGGCAGCGTGGTGACGAAGCTGCCGCCCATGATGACCGGCGTGAGATACACCCCCATGGTGAGCACGAACACGAGGGTGGACCCCGCGATCACCCCCGGCAAAGAGAGCGGCACCGTCACCTTGCGGAACACGGTGAAGCGCGAGGCGCCAAGGCTCGACGCCGCCTGTTCCACCGAGGGATCGATGGCGAGCAGCGAGGAGAACACCGGCAGCACCAGGAAGGCGAGATAGACGTGGGTGACGCCCACCACCACGCCGAAGGTGTTGTAGAGCAGTGGCAGCGGCGCATCGATGAGGCCGGCCTGCCGCAGCAGGGTGTTCACCATGCCCTCGCGCCCCAGGACCAGCAGCCAGGCCACATTGCGCACGATGACCGAGGTGAGCAGCGGCGACACCACGATGGTGAGCGCCACCAGCCGCAGCACCGGCCCCGCCCGCCGCATGAACAGGGCCAGCGGATAGCCGAACACGAGGCAGGTGAGGGTGACGAAGAAGGCAAGCCGCACCGTGCGCGCGAAGATGGAGAAGGTGACGCCATCGGTGAAGAAGGCGGCATAATTGGCAAGCGACAGCTGCGGCGCGCCGGAGGGGTGCACGCTCTCGCCCACCAGCACGCCCAGCGGCATGAAGAAGACGAGGGCGTACAACGCCATGGCGGGGGCCAGAAGCCCCCACCATCCGAGCCGGCCGAAACCCTGGCGACCGAGGTTTTTCAATGACATCCACTTGCCCCGTGGATCCGCGAGGGAGGATGGGAGAGAGGCATCGCTCGCCATGACGAGGGCTCCGCGACCGGCTTTCGCTCAGCTCTGCTTCCAGGCATCCCAGCGCCGGCGCCAATCGGGCAGATTGTCCACGATCACCTCGAAATCCTCCGGCACGGCGCGCGCCAGTTCCTCGCGGGTGGAGACCACCACGCGCTTGGCGATTTCCGGCGGATAGACCACCTTCTGGTTGGGCGAGGCATAGAACAGCCCCTTGGCCAGCGCCTGCTGCGGGGCGACCGTGCAGGAGAAGTTGATGAAGGCCTTGGCAAGCTCCGGGTTCTTCGCGCCGCGCGGAATGCAGAACGGGTCGGCCCGGGTGAAGAAGCCTTCCTTCGGCGAGACGAAATCAATCGGCACGCCCTGGTCCTTGAGCGGATACACGCGGCCGTTCCACACCGGCATGATCCACACCTCGCCGGTGCGCAGCAATTGCTCGGCTTGGGCGCCTGTGGTCCAGAGCGTTGCAAGATTCGGGCGCAGCCTGGTGAGGGCGGCGAAGGTGGCGTCGTCCACCGGCAAAGGCTTGCCCTTGGCGACGAGGTTGACCATCTGTAGCGCCTGGTCGAACAGCGCCTCGTTCAGCGCCGCCTTGCCCTTGTACTGGGGGTCCCACAGGTCGGCCCAGGCGGTGGGCGCGGTCTTGATCTTGTCGGTGTTGTAGGCGAGGCCGTAGCTCCACAGCACCAGTTTCGGCCCATGAGGCGTGATGTAATCGGGATAGAGGTTGGCGTATTCGGGCATGTCCTTGGCGTCGATGGTCTGGAACAGGTTGTTCCGCACGCCGAAGACATAGTCGGGCATCTGCATGGGGATGACATCCGCATCGGGGCGGCCGGCATCCACCTGGGCCTTGATCTTGGCCATGGGCGGGGAGGAGCCCTGCATGGTCAGCACTTCGACCTTCACCCCGGTGGACTGGCTGAAGGGATCGATCCAGTGATCCTTGATGACCTTGCCGAGCAGACCATCGAAATTATAGACCACCAGCGTCTCGCTGGCGGCCAGCGACCGGGTGATGACGGCGGGCGCCGCCAGCGCCCCGGCGGCAGCCACGCCAAACGTCTTCAGCGCGGTGCGGCGAGACATGTTCATCTTGTCGCTCATGTTCCTCAAGTCCTCTGGTCGGATGGAAGGTGCGCCCATATTTGGGTCGCTAATTCAGGTCTTATTGAAGAAGACGCCCGCCTCAGACGGCGGGCTTGACTTCGTAGAGGCAGTAGTCGTGGCCCTCGGCGGCGCACTGCACCTCGCGGGCCTCAAGCTTTTGCGGCGCGCCGGCCTGCTCGCAGACGAATTCCAGCGCCCCGGCCAGCCACGGCGCGAACATGTAGCAGAGCTTACGACCCGCCGAGCGCGTCTGCTCCGTCACGAAGGAGGAGTTGTCGAGGCGGATGGTGGCGGTGCCGGCGGCGGGATCGATGGCGAGGATGGAGAACAGGCCCCAGCCGCGCTGCGACAGCCGCTTCATGTAGTGGGCGAACACATCGACGCCTTCGAGCCCGTAGACCTCCGCCTGCTTCCTGCACCACACATAGGCGGAGAGGTGCCCCGCCGGGGCCAGCGTCGCGTCGAAGGCTTCGGCCCCCAGCGCACCCTCGATGGCGAAGTGGTTGTTGTTGTAGAAATGCTGGGGCACCAGGATCATGGGCATCTTGTCCACGAACCAGCGTCCCGTCGCCGGGTCCACGTCGATCTCGATCTCGGGCTTGGCCATCTTGAAAGTAGTCCCGCGTTGGAGGAAAGACGAAATGGGGCTCAAGCGCCCCACACGTCCTTGAGCAGCTGGAGCCAGTTCTGCCCCATCACCTTCTCGATGCGGGCGGTGGACCAGCCGCGCTGTTCCATGGCGGCGGTGAGGTTCGGGAAGTCGCCGATCTCGCGGAAGCCTTCCGGATTGATGACGGCACCGAAATCCGTGAGCTTGCGGCCGAAGCCCTTGTCGTGGGTGATCCAGTCGAAGAAGGGCTGGCCGTAGCCTTGGGTGAAGTCGGTGCCCACGCCCACCACGTCTTCGCCGGCGATGTTGATGATGTATTCCATCGCCTCCACATAATCGGCGACGGTGGCCTCAGGCCCCTTCGCCAGGAAGGGCGGGAACATGGTGACGCCGATGAAGCCGCCCTTGTCGGCGATGAAGCGCAGCTGCGCGTCGCTCTTGTTGCGCGGATGGGCCTTGAGCCCCGCCGGCAGGCAGTGGGAATAGGCCACGCGCTGCTTCGACGCCTTGATGGTGTCTTCCGAAGTCTTCGGCCCCACGTGCGAAAGGTCGCACAGGATGCCGAGGCGGTTCATCTCCGCCACCACGTCATGGCCGAAGTCGGAGAGGCCGCTGTCGGTGCCCTCGTAGCAGCCGGAACCGACCCAGTTCTGGGTGTTGTACGTCATCTGGATGATGCGCACGCCCAGCTCATGGAAAAGCTGGAGATATTCGATGTGGTCTTCGATGCCGGAGGTGTTCTGCCAGCCGAGGATGATGCCGGTCTTGCCCTCGGCCTTGGCCTTCAGGATGTCCTGCGTGGTGTAGACCTGGGAGATGATGTCCGCGTTGGCCGCGAAATCCTTCTTCCACTTGGCTATATTGCGCATGGTCTCGGTGAAGTTGTCCCACACGCAGCAGGTGCAGTTGGCGGCGGTGAGGCCGCCCTTGCGCATGTCCTCGAACACCGCACGGCTGAAATCGGAGATGATAAGGCCGTCGATGACGACAAGCTGTTCGTGCAGGCTGGACACGGCTTGATCTTCCTTCGTGGGCGAAACGTGCAGATTCACGGCGAAATGCCTTCTGAGGTGCCAGACTTACGTCGGCGGATACTGGAAAAGGAGCGGGTGCCAGGTCACATGGGCACGAGGGTTCCGGCCTCGGGCGGCCAGGAGACGCGCACGGCGCGGCCGGGGCTGAGCGGGGCGGGGCCGCCCACCGCTGGCGAGGGCCGGCGGGCGATCAGCGTCACCCCGGACGGCAGGCGCACCCGGTAATCGATGACGAGGCCGCGATAGGTGGCGAACTCCACCTCGGCCGACAGCGTGTTGGCGAGCAGCGCCTCGTCGGTGCCGTCGAGGATTACCCGCTCGGGACGCAGCGCCAGCGCGAGGTCGCCGGACAGCCCGGCCACCGGCACCGCCACCACCTCGCCGCTGGTGAGACGGAAGCGGCCGACGCCTTCGAGCGTGCCGGCCAACAGGTTGGTGACGCCCATGAATTCGGCCACGAAGTGCGAAGCCGGCCGCTCGAACAAATCGTCCGGCGCGCCCATCTGCTCGATGCGCCCGGCGCGCATCAGCACCACCCGGTCGGCCACCGAGAGCGCCTCGTCCTGGTCGTGGGTGACGAAGATGGTGGTGATGCCGAGCTGCTGCTGGATGTTGCGGATCTCCAGCTTCATCTCGTTGCGCAATTGCGCGTCGAGGTTGGAGAGCGGCTCGTCGAGCAGCAGCACGTCCGGCTCGATCACCAGAGCGCGGGCGAGCGCCACCCGCTGCTGCTGGCCGCCGGAGAGCTGCTTGGGCAGGCGGTCGGCGAGATGGGAAAGCTTCACCCGGTCCAGCGCCGTCTTCACCTTGGCTGCGATGTCGGCCTTGGGCAGCTTGCGCATCTGCAGGCCGAAGGCCACGTTCTCGCCCACGCTCATGTGCGGGAACAGCGCGTAGTTCTGGAAGCCGAAGCCCATGTTGCGCTTGTTGGGCGGCAGCGAGGTGAGATCGCGCCCACCCACCAGGATGCGCCCCTCGGTGACGGGGATGAAGCCGCCCACCATGCGCAGGGTCGTGGTCTTGCCGCAGCCGGAGGGGCCGAGCAGCGCCACCAGCTCGCCCTGGCGGATGTTGAGCGAGACATTGTCCACGGCGGTGGTGGCGTCATAGCGCTTGACGATGGACTGGAGGACGACGTCGGACATTCAGGTCACTCCGAAAACAGGCGTTTCAGAACGCCCGCGCGAGGCGGGCATAGCGGTCGCTGGCGATCAGCAGCGCGCCGATGATGAGGATCTGCACGGTCGCGACCGCCGCCACCGTGGAATCAAGGTTCCATTCCAGATACGAGACCAGCGCGATCTGGAGCGTGGTGCGGCCCGGCCCCACCAGGAAGATCGACTTCTCAAGGTCGATGAAGGACACCACGAAGGAGAACAGCGCCGCCGCCACGATGCCCGGCTTGATGATGGGCAGCGTCACCCGGAAGAAGGTGGTGAACACCCCCGCGCCCAGCGAGCGCGCCGCTTCCTCAAAGGACGGACTCATGCCCACCAGCGAGGCCGTCACCAACCTCACCGTCCACGGCAAGGCGATGAGGCCATGGGCGATGAGCAGGCCCGGCAGGGTGCCGGCGATCTCCACGTCCAGCAGCACTTCCAGCTCGATGAAGGCCATGAACAGGGCCGCGCCGCCGACGATGCCAGGCACCACCATGGGCGAGAGCAGCACGGTCTGGATGGCATCCCGCCCCGGAAAGCGATAGCGCACCAGCGCCAGGCTTGCCGGCACGCCCAGCACCAGCGAGATGGCCACCGCCACCAGCGCGGTCTCGATGCTGGTGATGAAGCCGTTGCGGAACGCCTCCTGCTCCCAGGCGCGGACATACCAGTCGAGGGTGTATCCGGTGGCCGGGAAGGAGAGGATGCGGTTGGCGAAGAAGCTCACCCACACGATGGCCACCAGCGGCAGCAGCACGAAGGCAAGCACCAGCGCCGAGAGCGCGGCATAGATGCGGTTGATGGCGAGAATTCCCATGGCGGCACTCACTCGCTCCAGCGGCGATAGCGCCGCTGCACCAGGACGTTGGCGGTGGTGGTCAGCACCAGGGTCACCGCCATGAGCACGAAGGCGAGCGCCGCGCCGAAGGGCCAGTTCATGGCTTTCGCCACCTGCTGGTAGACGGCGGGCGCCATCATCTGGAAGCTCGGCCCGCCGATGAGCACCGGCGTCGCATAGGCGTTCATGGAGAGGATGAAGCACAGCATGGTGCCGGCGAGGATGCCCGGCAGCGCCAAGGGCAGCACCACCCGCCACAGGGTGGTGAGGTGGGAGGCGCCAAGGCTGGAGGCGGCGGCTTCCAGATTGGCGTCAATGCCTTCGATAACGCTCTGCAGCGTCACGATCATGAACGGCAGCAACACCGAGACCAGGCCGATGACCACGGCGGTGGGCGTGTACATGAGCTTCACCGGCGACAGGCCGAGCGTGCCGACGAAGGCATTGAACAGGCCCTTGTCACCCAAAATCACCATCCACGCTGCGGTGCGCACCGCATTGCCCATGAGCAGCGGCAGGATGACGAGGAGGAGCAACCGCCCCTTCCATTTGTCGCTGGCCTGCCGCACCAGAAAGTACGCCACCGGAAAGCCGGCAAGGAGGCACAGGAGTGTGGAGAGGCCGGACACCCACAGGGTGGTCGCCAGCACCTCCTGGTAGTAGCTGTCGGCGAAGAATTTCTGGTAGTTCGCGAGGGTGAGCGCCTCCACCATCATCTGCCCCGGCACGAACCGGTTCAGCGAATAGCGGAACATGAGGGCGAGCGGCCCCATCAGCGCCAGCACCACGAACAGGGTGCCCGGCGCGGCGAGGCCGAAGGCCGGCGACAGGCGCCGGCGCTCCCGCGCACCCGGCGCGGGAAGCTTGAGGGGCGGCGCGCTGGCACCGCCAGGGCTGGTCGTTGCCGTGGACATGGCCGAACCCGACATGCCGACCGCGCTCAGCGGGCGATGTTCTTGTTCCACCACTCGAGCCATTCCGCCGTATTCTTGGCCACGTGGGCATAATCGGGGAATTTCAGCGCCGCCGCCTGCGCCGCCGTGAAGTCCACCTTGGCGCGCAGCTCGTCGGAAAGCTCCGCCTTGGAATTGGCCGGGGCGTAGAAGCTGGCGCCGGCAAGGCCCGCCATGGCTTTCCTGTCCAGCATGGCGTTGAAATAGATATTGGCGAGGTCCGGGCTCGGCGCGCGCTTGGGCAGGGCGGCACCGAACATGACCGCGATGGCGCCTTCGGTCGGATATTGGATGGCCAGCGGCGCCCCGTCATTGGCCCATTGCAGGCCGCGCGCCTTGTAGTTCACCGCAATGTCCACCTCGCCATTGACGAGGCCGGCGCCGAGCTGCTGGTGGGCGGCATAGATGCGCGGCTGGGTCAGCTCCTTCAGCTGGATCAGCCGTTCCTTGCCCTGCTCTGTATTGGTGACATTGCCGCCTTTGATCAGGCCGGCCATCATGATGTAGTTGAAGTAAAGCTGGTTGGTGAGGCCGATCTTGCCGGCCCACTTCTTGTCCCACAGCTCCTCATAGGACTTGGGCGGGTTCGGCACCTTGTCCTTGTTGTAGATGATCGTGACGCCGCTGTAGAGCCACGGCACGAAGAAGGGCTTGGATTTGAGCGCCGGCACCACGTCGGCGTAATTGGGCACCTTGGAAAAATCGATGTCGCTCAGCACGTCCTGAGCGTTCAGCTCCACGCTGTCGCCCTCGTTGATATGGATGACGTCGATGGTGCCACGCTTGAGCCGCTTCTCGGCGATCAGCTTGGCCTTGCGCTCCGGCTCCATGCCGAGGTCGCGGACGATCTTGATGCCGCGGCTTTCCACCAGCGGCGCTTCCACGAAGCGGATGGTCCGCTCGTTCCAGTCACCGCCCCAGTTGGAGACGACGAGGGTGCCCTCCTGCGCACGGGCAAGGCGCGGGGCGGCGAGCACCGCCGCCCCCGCACCGAGCGCTCCGAGGACGGCACGCCGGGAGGGCGCACCCGAAAGGGTGAGATCAGTCTTCGTCATGTCCGCCTCTGGATTTTATTTTTTGATGTCGAAGTCGAAGTCGTCGATGTCGGAGAAGGTCTGGAAGTCGCCGCACCGGAGCGCGGCGACCCGATCAGGCCGCGGCGAGAGAACTCTTCACGCCGCGGCGCGAGACTTGGCGCCGACTTCGTCGAGGTAGGAGATGCAGCGCTCCAGCGGCTCCACATCGGCGAACTTCGCGTCGATGTCGAAGAGGTTCCAGGCCACTGCGCCAGGCACCCGGTCGCCGATGCATTCCTTCACCGCGATGGTGCGGAAGCCCTCCGCCAAGCCGTCGCAAAGCGTTGTGCGCACACAGGCGGAGGCGGTGACACCGGTCACCAGGATGGTATCCACATTGTTGGCGCGCAGGAAGCCGGCGAGGTAGGTGCCGTGGAAGGCGGAGGCCCGCTTCTTGATGAGCACCTGCTCCCCCTTCACCGGCTCGATGCGGCTGTCGATGGCCCACAGCTCGGGCTTGGACTGATCCACCACCTCGATGGGAATCTTGTGGTGCCACAAGCCCATATCGGTCGCAGCCTCGGTCTCGTCGGTGACCTGGTAGCAGGTGGTCACATGCACCACCGGGTGGCCATTGCGCCGGCAGGCGGCGAGCAGGGCCTGCACCCCGGGAATGATCTGGTCGTCGATCTTCTCGCAGGTGAACGGGTTGCCGGGACGGGTCCAGGCGTTGGCCAGATCCACGTTGATCAGCGCCGGCCGGCTGCCGAAGCCCACCCGCCGCTGGAAGCCGCGCCCCTGGTAGAGGGAGGTTGCCTGTTCGAAGGCGCGCGTCAGCGCCGCATCGAGATCTTCCTCGAACGCCATAGTCGTTGTCCCTGCTGGTTTTCCGCCCGTCTGCGCCGGACTTGCAGGGACCAGAGTGCTCAATCTTCTATGACAGGAGAAATTCCAAATTTCGCATGACTTATGCCATTTGTGATATGAATGTACCCATGCGCTTCGACCTCCGCCACGTCCGTGCCTTCGTCCTCCTGTCGGAGGAACTGCACTTCAGCCGCGCCGCCCAGCGCGCCCACATGACCCAGCCGGCCATGAGCCGCCTGATCCGCGACCTGGAACAGGACGTGGGCGTGCCGCTGATCGCCCGCACCACGCGCTCGGTGGAACTGACCGAGGCCGGCAAAGCCTTCCTCGCCGACGGCCGCGCCGCCCTGGAACGGCTGGAACGGGCCGTCACCAACGCCCGCCGCACCGCCAGCGGCGAGGTGGGCCTGCTGCGCATCGGCTACATGGACTTCGCCATCAACGGCCGGCTGCCGGAATTCCTGAGCGCCTTCAGTCGCTACCGGCCGGAGATTCGGCTGGAGATCTCGTTCATCCCCACCTTCAAGCAGCAGGAGGCGCTGCTGGCGGAGCGCATCGACATCGGCTTCATGATCGGCCCGTTCGAGGAGCCGAGCATGGAGAGCTACACCTTCGACGACAACCGCTACGTGGCGCTGCTGCCCATCACCCATCCGCTCTCCAACGTGCGCACCCTGCGCCTCTCGGACCTTGCGGACCAGCCCTTCGTGCTCGGCTCGGGCGAGAACTGGGGCGCCTTCCGCAACGCCTTCTTCTCCATCTGCCACCGCGCCGGCTTCACCCCGCGCATCACCCAGGAGGCCTCCTCGTCGGAAGGCATTTTCGGGCTGGTCGCAGCGGGGGCCGGAGTCTCGGTCTATGCCAGCTGCGTGCGCAACCTGCAGCGGCGCGGCATCGTCATCCGCGATCTCGACGACGTGTCGGAAAAGATCGTCACCGTGGCCGCCTGGGCCACTCCGGTGCGCTCGCCGGCGGTCTCCATCTTCACCGATTTCCTGCTGAGGGTGTGGGGCAGCGTCTAGCCGCCGCTCCGCCCGGAACCAGACCGTTCGGCCGGATCCCGATCAACGGGACGTGGGATAGAGCGGCTGGAGGCCACGGGCCTTGCGCCCGTTCCGCGCCTTCGCGGCACGCCGTTCGGTGGCCAGCGCCTTGCGTAAAGCGCGCCCGTCCCAGCCCCCGGCCCCGCCCGCATACAGGTGCTGGCTCAGCTCCGCCACCGCCTGCGCCATCCCGGGGGTACGCGGGGTCCAGGCCCCCGTCCCGCCCATGGCGCGGGCGAAGGAGAGCCAGGCGCGGTGGGCGGCGGCCGCATCATTACCGCGGCAGGCGGCATCGAGCGCCCGCGCCGCCGCATCGAGATCCACGGGCGCCAATTTCGGACGCCCGGCCGTGCGGCCGTGGACGGCCCCGGCCGGCCGGACCGCTCCGGGATGCGTCGGGTCCGGCGCACGCTCGGCCTCGGCCGGGCGCCGCCGACGCCCGCTGTAGAAGACGGTGCCGACCACCAGCACGGTCACGGCGAGCACGGCCAGCACATCGCGCACGTTCCAGCCGCCTGATGTTCCATCAGCAGTTAGCGTTGGGGCCGGTACGGCAACGGGAGCGGTCGGAACCCGCGGTGCGCTGCCGTCGGAGGAGGCCGACACATTGAGGGTCACGGCCGGCAAGGTGGCCACTTCCGCCCGGTTTGCCGTCACGTTCCACCACGGCACGGAGATGGCCGGCAGCGTCACCGTTCCGGCCCGCGTGGGCACCACGGAGACGCGCGTCTCCACCACCGCGCCGATGCCGCCGTCCACGGAGGTCGCCTCCGGCTTGCCCTCGTCGGCATATTGGCGCACGCCGTCCACCTCGGGCGCCGCGAGGGGCGGCAACTGGCCGGGGCTTGCGCCTTTCACCTCCAGCCGCAAGGTGCGTACCAGCGCGCCGCCGACCTTGGCCTGCGCCGGCGGACGCGACCAGCTCTCGCGCAGGGTCACGGACCGGGCCGGCAGGAACCAGCCGGTGACGCCGGCGGGGCGCGGGCTGATCTCCACCTCCACCGGATTGGAATAGACGGTGACCTTGCGGCCGGCGTTGAAGCCGCCGCCGAGCCAGGGCATGGCGGGCCGTCCCAGCGTGCGGGCCTGCTCCTGCGCGCCCGGAGGCGAGGTGGGGATTGAAGCCTTGAGCGCCAAGGAGGGGATCTGGATGGTGCCGGTGCGCTGCGGCCGCATGATGTAGCGCAGCTCAACCACCCGAAAGCGCTGGCGGCCGAAGACGCGGGAATAGGTTTTCAGTCCCCCATCGGGGGTGAAGGAGGCACCATCGGCCTCCGGCTGCCCCGCCGTCGCCTCCAGCGCGCCGACGCGGTCGAACATGCGCACCACGATGGGGATCTCGCTCTGGAGAAAGAACGGGGGCGTGCCTTGCACGTCCACCGCCAGCGAGAGCGGCTCGTCATCGGGCGGCGCAATGGCCGCGCCGGGAGCAATGGTGAGGTCGATGGGGGCGCTCGCCTCCCCGCCCACCGAAAGGGAGGGAATGGTGAGACGGCCCGGATGCTTCGCCACCAGGGTCAGCACCCATTCGTTCACCTCGATCCTTTGCCCGGCCAAGGTGTCCATGCGGCTGCGCTTGCGCCGGTCGAGGATCTCGAAATCCTTCGACAAAGGGGTGACGTTCGGTGGCTCCAGGCTGTCGCGGCCGGTCAGGCTCAGCACCAGCTCGAACGGCTCGCCCTGGTCGGTGGGCAGGCGCTCGATGCTCGCCTTGAAGGCGCCAGCGAGGAGCGGCGTCGCCGCGATCAGCGCAGCCAGCAGGAGAGCCAGGCGCAGCAGCGCGCGGATCATGGCTCGCCCTCCACCTGGACGTTGACCGGGCTGCCCAAATAGCGCGCGCGGATGCGGGCGCGCAGGAGGCCGCCGGGATCGTCCGGCACCTGGCGCAGCGCCTGCTCGCGGCTCTGCGCGTCGTCGGACAGCGCCTGCGCGGGCATTTTGCCCTCCTTGCTGCCGGGCGACGGGGGCGCTGCGGTCGGCACCACCTGGGTGGGGCCGGGCGGGGGAGGCTCGAACGCCTTGTTTGCGTCCCCGCTGTCGTGCGGCACATCAGGCGCGCCCTGCGGCAGAGGCGGCGGCGGGGCCGACGCGGCGGTGGCCGGAGGAGACGGCGGGTTCGCCTGTGGCGGCGGCTGGGGTGCCGGCTGCTGCTGGGGCGGCTCGGCCGGTGGCTGCGGAGCAGCGGCGATCTCGGGCGGCCGTCGCGGCGGCAGCGGCGCAGGGGCTTGCGGCGGTCCGGACGGCTGTGGCGCGCCGCCAGCCGACTGCGGATCGCCCTTATCGGGCTCGCCGGGCTTGTCCTTCTGCGGGTCCGCGCCGGCCTTGCCTGCGTCCGGCTTCGCATTGTCCGGCTTGGCGGGATCAGGTTTCGCCGGATCAGACTTGGAAGGGTCGGACTTGTTCGGATCGGGCTTGCCGGGATCGGATTTGCCGCCGCCACCGCCTCCACCGCTGCCGGATTTGTCCTTCTTCTGGTCGTTCTTCTTGTCGTCGTCCTTCTTCTTGCGGGCGTCGATGATGCCCTGCACCAGATCCCGGTTGAACTTGGCGTCGGCGTCGGCGGGGTCGGCCTTGAGCGCGGCGTCGTAGGCGGCGACGGCCTCCTCCAGCCGGTCGGAGCGGGCCAGCGCATTGCCGCGATTGTAGTCGGCGCCGGGAATGCCCGCATAGGCTGCTGCCGCGGCCGCATGGTCGCCGGCCTTGTAGCGGGCGGCGGCGCGCCAGGCCGGGTCCTCGAAACGCTGGGCGGCGGTTGCATAGTCCCCGGCGCTGAAGGCGGAGGCGCCCTGCTGGTCCGGTCGCGCCCACAGATCGTCCCATGTCCCCGCCGCCGCCGGAGGCGGAGCGAACAGGGTAGGCAGGATGGCAAGAAGCAGCACGGCGATCCACCCCCGGCGGAAGGCGAAGGGCGCCAGCAGGACGGCGATGAGAAGCACGAACGGCCCCATGTCCGCCCACACATCCGCCGTGAAACCGTCCTGGTCGGCCGGCGGCGCCGTGGCGGACGCGCTGGTCAGCGGCAGGGTGCTCTCCAGGTCGCTGTCGTCGGCGGTGAGGCGGGAGAAGGTGCCACGCCCGGCAACCGCGAGGGCGGAAAGGCCCGCCGCATCCAGAGGCGCGGCCCCATCCGCGCCGGAGCCACCAACGCCGATCACATTGACCTTGAAGCCCGCCCCCGCGGCCGCCCTGGCCGCCGCCTGCGCCTTCGCCGGGTCATCCCCGGCACTGTCCGCGAGAATGAGGATGCGGCCGCTGGAAGCGCCGGCGCCCTTCAGAAGCTCCACCCCCTTCTCGATGGCGAGATCGGTGCGCGCGGGGCCGCCGCGCATCAGGTTGGTGGCAAGCTCCGGCAGCATCTGGCCCACCACGCGGGCGTCCTCGGTCAGGGGCGCGGCGGTGAAGGGAATGTCGGCATAGACCACCAGCGCCACCTCGCCGCCGCGCATGCGCGCGAGCACGTCGGCCACCTTGTAGCGGGCGGCGGCAAGGCGGGTGGGGCTGGCATCGCTGGCACCCATGGAACGGGTGAGGCTGAGCGCCACCACCACGGGTTCAAGCCGCCCGCCGGCCGGCTGCGGCAGCTTCTCCCAGGTGGGCCCGGCCATGGCGAGGATGGCCGCGCCCCAGCCCGCCAGCAGCAGCGCGATGGGCCAGCGGCCCGTCTGTCGTCCGCCCGACGCGGCAAGGTGGACGAGCAGATGGGGATCCACCACCCGCGACCAGTCGTTCGCGCCCTGCTTCAGCCGGCGCCACAGCAGCGCTGCGAGCACCGCCGCCGGCAGCAGGGCCAGCAGCCATTCGGGCCGCAGGAGATGGAAGCTCGCCGGCATCAGGCGGAGCCCTCCAAGCGCGCCGGCTCACCCCCGCCCGCCCGGCGGCGCAGGGGCAGATGCAGCAGCAGCAGGGCCGAGAGGACGAAGCTCAGGAGCAGGGCCGCCCCGAGCGGCCAGTAGAACAGGGCGATGGTGGGACGCACATATTGCGGGTCCCCGGCCACCGGCTCGAGCCGGTCGATGTCGGCATAGATGGCAGCGAGGCCCTTGTCGTTCCGGGCGCGGAAATACTGGCCGCCGGTGAGCCCCGCGATCTTCTTCAGCGCCTCCTCGTCGAGGTCGCCTGACGGGTTCATGAGCATGCCGGGCTGGATGTCGGTGAAATTGCTGTCGGCGCCCACGCCGATGGTGTGGATGCGCACATTCTCCTTCGCCGCGATGGCCGCCGCCTCCATGGGGTCGAGCACGCCGGAGGTGTTGGCACCGTCGGTGAGCAGGATCAGCACCCGATCCTTCGCCGGCCGATCGCGCAGGGTCTTCACCGCAAGGCCAATGGCATCGCCGATGGAGGTGTTGCGCCCAGTCATGCCGATGGAGGCCTCGGCGAGGAGTTGGCGCACCACATTGCGGTCGAGGGTCAGCGGCGCCTGCACATAGGCCCGCGTGCTGAACAGGATGAGGCCGATGCGGTCGCCAGTGCGGCGGGCGATGAAGTCGTCCGCCACGCGCTTGACCACCTGCAGCCGGTTGGCCGGCACGCCGGACTGGACCAGGTCCGGCGACGACATGGAGGCGGAAAGGTCCACCGCCAGCATCATCTCGCGGCCTTCCACGGGGATAGCGACGGGCGTACCCACATAGACCGGCCGCGCGGCGGCGATGACCAGCAGGGTCCAGATGAAGGCCAGCGTCGCCAGCCGCAGGCGGCTGAAGCGGGGCCGGCCGGCGGCGACGAGGCCGGCGCGGGCGAGGTCCGCGAAGAACGGCAGGCGCAGGGCACCGGCCTGCCGCTCCGGCGCGCGCGGCAGCAGCAGGCGGACCAGGAACGGCAGCGGCAGCAGCGCCAGCACGAATGGCCATTGCAGGGTGATCATGCGCGCGCCCTGATCCAGCGCCGCACGGCAGTGACGAAGGCTTTCGGCGCGATCCCGGCATCCGGAGCGGCGGCCGGCGGATAATAGGGCGCGCGGGCGAGGTATGCCGCCTCGGCGACGCCGAAGCCCGCCTTGCCGGCCACCAGCACCCGCGCCCAAGCTTCCCCGGTGAGGGCCGTGGCCTCATCCCCGGACTGGGCGCGCACGAGCCGGCGCAGCACGCCGGAGGCCGCCGCGGCGATGGTCTGGGCATCGGGAAGGCCATCGCCCCCCTCTTGTGCATGGGCATGGGCCTGCGCCAGCGTCGCCTCGAACTCCTTCATGGCCTTGTAGGCAAGCGTCTGCCGCCAGCGCCATTCGCGGATGGCGAGCACGACCCCCACCAACAGGACCAGCCCGGCCAGCGCGTACCAGCCGGGAGCAGGCGGCCAGAACGGCACGTCCGGCGGCAGGTGGATATCGCGCAGGGTGGCGAGCTGTTCCTCAAGGGAGGGCGGCGCCGGGGCGTCTGGGATCTTCCCCCCCGGCGTCAGGAAGTCCGGGGTCGAGAAATCGGGCGCGGTGGGCGGGAGCGTGGTGGGAGAGGTCATGCCGGGGCACGCCCCATTGCCCGCCGCCCCGCCGACTGGAGCGGCCGCAGCCGCTCGGGATGCAGCACATCCGCCGGATCGCTGCCGGTCTCAAGGTCCAGGAAGGTCATGCCGCGCTCGCGGCAGATCCGCTCGACCCCGTCATGGCGCACGGCGAAGCGCTGGGCATAGGCCGCCCGCAGCGCCGCCCGCTCCGCATCGAGCCGCGCCACCGCAACCCCGTTGGTGACAGGATAGTGGCCGGGGTCCGGCATCTGCGCCTCGAGCCGGTCGAACACGAACAGGCAGGTGACGTGATTGTCCACCGCGAGCCGCTCCAGCTCGCGCACGGCATGGACATCGAGATCGCCAAAGTCGGTGACAAGGAAGACCAGCGTGCCGGGCCGGGCCAGCGACCGGGTCCGCGCCAGGGCTTCCGCCAGCGTGGGCTCCTCCGGCGCCGGTCCCACCCGCTCGGCGGTGGCATCGGCCACGGCGCGCACGAAATTCAGGATTCGCCTGCGGCTGCGCTCGGGCCGGAAGGCGCTGACACCGGACGGTGCCAGCACCACGCCCCCCACCCGGTCGCCGCCGGCGATGCCGACCCAGGCCAGGATGGCCGCCGCCTTTGCAGCCAGCACCGACTTGAAGCTGTCGCGCGTGCCGAAGCGCATGGGCGCGCGCGCATCGGCGAGGATCAGGACCGGGCGCTCGCGCTCCTCCTGGAACAGCTTGGTGTGGGTGCGCCCGGTGCGCGCGGTGACACGCCAGTCGATGGTGCGCACATCGTCGCCGGGATGGTAGGCTCGCACCTCGTCGAATTCCATGCCGCGGCCGCGGAAGGACGAGCGGTGGCCGCCGAACTGGTGGGTCCGCACCTTGCCGCCGGGCGCAAAGCCGCCGCCCCCGCGCGGGCGCGCGGCCACCAGCTCCGGCAGGCGGGCGACGACGCCCTTCAACGGATCCTTGTCCGACATCTCCCGTTCCGACATGGCAGTCCGCGACCTCAGCCCACCGGCACCCGGGCGATGAGGAGGTCGATGAAATCGTCGCTCGTCACCCCGTCGGCCTCGGCCTCGAAGGTCATGAGCACGCGGTGGCGCAGCACCGGCTTCAGCACGGCCTGCACATCCTCCGGCACCACATAGTCGCGCTTGCGCCGCCAGGCATGGGCGCGGGCGCAGCGGTCGAGGGCGATGGTGCCGCGCGGGCTGGCGCCGAAGCTGACCAGCCCTTCGAGGTCGGCGCCGTACAGCTCGGGGTGGCGGGTCGCCTGCACCATCTGGAGCAGGTATTCCTCCACCGGCTCTGCCATATGGACGGCCGCTACCGCGCGCCGGGCGGCGAACACCACCTCCTGCGGCAGGGGCGGACCGAAGTCCGGCGCCACGCCCCGCGCCTCCCCGCGCACCAGGCGCAGGATCTCGCGCTCGGCGGCGATATCGGGGAAATCGATGCGCACGTGCAGCAGGAAGCGGTCGAGCTGGGCCTCCGGCAGGGGATAGGTGCCTTCCTGCTCGATGGGGTTCTGCGTGGCCATCACCATGAACAGGTCGTCGAGGCGGTAGGTCTTGCCGCCCACCGTCACCTGCCGCTCGGCCATGGCCTCCAGCAGGGCCGACTGGACCTTGGCCGGGGCGCGGTTGATCTCGTCGGCGAGGATGAAATTGTGGAACAGCGGCCCTTTCTGGAACCGGAAGGTGCCGTCCTCGGGCCGGTAGATGTCGGTGCCGGTCAGATCGGAGGGCAGCAGGTCCGGCGTGAACTGGATGCGCTGGTCGCTGAGGTCGATGGCGCGGGCCAGCGCCTTGATGGCCTTGGTCTTGGCAAGGCCCGGCGCGCCCTCCACCAGAAGGTGGCCGTCCGCCAGCACGGCGATGAGCAGCAGTTCCACGAACGCCGGCTGGCCGAGGATGCAGGCGTTCATATAGGCGGCAAGATCATCGAACGCCCGCGCGAGCCCGGCACTTTCATGCGCCATCCGCTCATGACCGGCGCGATCCGCCGCGGGGGGCCGCGCCCGGGCAAAGGCGCCTTCCAGGAAACTGGCGTCACGGCTTGTCGTCATGAAAGAAGGGTTCCGGTCTCGTGCTGGCTTTGGATCCTTATATCGCCGCGGATGCGCGATCGCACATTATCTCGCAGTCATTTTTCAAGCTCGCGGCGCCCCAGGCCAAGTCCCGGGCCGGCCGGACGCCGAAGATGCGCCCCGTGCCGCTGCGGCGGATGGAGGCATGGGGAACGGTTGAGCCCCGCAGCCCCACCGGCCAAGATGGCGCCTCCCGCCCCCCTGCCCCATCGGCCCCGGGCGCCCTGACGCAGCGGAGAACCCGACCCGTGCCCGATCCGTCCCCCGACGCGCGCCGTTCCGCCCCGGCGGTCGCGCGCAACCGCGAGCCCATCGCCGCCCAGCTGCTCCAGCTTCTGCCCGCGACCGGGCTGGTGCTGGAGATCGCCAGCGGCACCGGCGAGCACGCGGTGTATTTCGCCCGAAAGATGCCGCATATCACCTGGCAACCCTCCGACCCCTCCCCCGAGGCGCGGGCCTCCATCGCTGCCTGGACCGCTGCGGAAGGCCTTGCCAACGTCCGAGCGCCCCTCGCGCTGGATGCCGCCGCTGCGGACTGGCCGGTGGGCAAGGTCGATGCGGTGGTCTGCGTCAACATGATCCACATCAGCCCGTGGGAGGCGACCGAAGGGCTCATGCGCGGCGCCGGTGCCCGCTTGCCGCCGGACGGCGTGCTGTTCGCCTATGGCGCTTACCTGCAGGATGGCGTCCCCACCGCCCCCAGCAATGTGGCCTTCGACGCCGACCTGAAGCGGCAGGACCCGCGCTTCGGCCTGCGCCACCTTCACGACGTGGCCGCCTGCGCGGCGAAAAACGGCCTCGCCCTCGCGCGGGTGGTCGAGATGCCGTCCAACAACCTGTCACTGGTTTTCCGTAAGGTGATGACGGTTTCGCCCGGCACCGGCGCTGTGCCATAGTCGGGCACCGCACCGCCGGAACCGGATTGGGGTGAGCCAGACTCACCGCAATCTGCTATCAGGACCGGGCCGGATCTTCCGCTCGATGCCCCTTCCGCTCGAGGACCCTTGCTTTCGAGGAACCTTCATGGCGCGCGTCGTCGATCCTTTCATCAAGGTATCGTCCCCCCAAATCTTCCTGGTGCGGATGATCGTGTTCCTGGCCCTGTGCGCGGCGCTCGCCGCCGTGCTGCACCGGCAGATCCTGGCCGCCTTCCTCAACAATCCGGGCCTCAACGGCGTCATCTTCGGGGTGCTCGCGGTCGGCATCATCCTCGCCATCCGACAGGTGGCGCGGCTGTTTCCCGAGGTGGAGTGGGTGAATTCCTTCCGCCTCTCCGACCCGGGGCTGGCGGTGGCGCGCCCGCCCACCTTGCTCGCGCCCATGGCGGCGCTTTTGGGCGACCGGGTAGGGCGGATGTCCATTTCCCAGGTCACCATGCGGTCGATCCTGGATTCCATCGGCACCCGCCTCGACGAGAGCCGGGACATGGGGCGTTACCTCACCGGTCTTCTGGTGTTCCTCGGCCTGCTCGGCACCTTCTGGGGATTGCTGGAAACCGTGTCTTCCATCGGCACGGTCATCAGCTCGCTGCAGGTAGGGCCGGATGCCGGCTCCATCTTCGAGGATATGAAGACCGGCCTGGCCGCCCCGCTCGGCGGCATGGGCACGGCGTTCTCGTCCTCCCTGTTCGGCCTGTCGGGCTCGCTGGTGCTGGGCTTCCTCGACCTCCAGGCGGGGCAGGCGCAGACCCGTTTCTATACCGATCTGGAAGACTGGCTCTCCACCACCGTGCGCGACCTCGATGAGCCCCCCCGCGAGCGCGGCTTCGGCGCCGAGCGCGAGCCGGCGCGCCTCTCGGCGACGGCGCAGCCTGTTCCCTCAAGCCCGCCCCTCGCCCTCCCGCCGCCCCAGCCGGCGTTCGACACCGCACCCCTGGTCTCCGCCATGGGCCGGCTGGAGAAGACCATGACGGAAGCAGGCTCCCAGCGGGTCACCACCGCCATGTCCCAGCTTGCCGAGAGCCTTCAGGGTCTCGTCACCCACATGCGCTCGGAGCAGGCCCTGCTGAAGCAGATGATCGAGGCGCAGAGCGCCCAGCAGGAGGAGCTGAAGCGCCTCGTCCGCCGGCTGGAGGACGAGACCTCCGGACGGGGCAAGGCATGACCGGACGCCGGGACCAACCCTTGAGCGGGAGCTGAGCCATGGCCCTGGGCAGACGCGGCCGCGACCGCCACATCGACTACTGGCCCGGCTTCGTGGACGCCCTGTCCACGCTGCTGCTGGTGTTCATCTTCCTTTTGTCCGTCTTCATGCTCACCCAGTTCTTCCTGACCCAGGAGATGTCGGGCAAGGACAATGTGATGCAGCGCCTGCAGGCGCAGATCCGCCAGCTCACGGAGCTGCTGTCGCTGGAACGCGCCACCGGCCAGACCACGGACGGGGAGCTGGCCACCCTGCGCGCCTCGCTGGAGGCCACCGAAACCGAGCGCGACCGCCTCAAGAGCCAGCTTTCTGCCGCCCCGGCGCCGACCTCCGACGAGGGCCGCACCCGGGCGCTTGCCCGCGAGGTGGACCTGCAGAAGGACGTGGCGGCCCGCGCCGTCGCCCAGATCGAGCTGCTCAACCAGCAGATTTCCGCCCTGCGCCGGCAGATGGCGGCGCTGGAAGAGGCCCTCAATGTCGCCGAGAAGCGCGATGCCGAGAGCCAGACCAAGATCACCGACCTCGGCCGCCGGCTCAACGTGGCACTGGCCCAAAGGGTGCAGGAGCTGACGCGCTTCCGCTCGGAATTCTTCGGCCGCCTGCGCGACATCCTCGGCAACCGGCCGGACGTGCGGGTGGTGGGTGACCGCTTCGTGTTCCAGTCGGAGGTATTTTTCGACCGCGGCTCCGCCACGCCCCGCCCCGAGGCGCTGGCGGAACTGGACAAGCTGGCGGGCGCCATCCTCGATCTGGAGAAATCCATCCCCCCGGACATCTCCTGGGCCCTGCGCATCGATGGGCATACCGACAACCGGCCCATCGCCACGCCCCAGTTCCCGTCCAACTGGGAGCTGTCGGCGGCGCGGGCCATCGCGGTGGTTCAGTACCTCATTTCCAAGGGGGTGAGCCCGCAGCACCTGATCGCCGCCGGTTTCGGCGAATACCAGCCCATCGATCCCGCCGCCTCCGACGAGGCCCGCGCCCGCAACCGCCGCATCGAGCTGAAGCTGACGGAGCGGTGAGGCTACGGTCGTCTCTGAATTCCTGCGGGAATGGACCAGCAGCGCGGCTCAAGAGACGTTAAGTGCCCGGCAATCCCTCTGGTTCAGGTTGGATGCCCGGATTTGACGGCGAAGAAGTTGGATCCGCACGAGCCATCCCGTCGTCTGAAGCCAAGACGTGACATTCCCATGCCCTATACCCTCGTCCCTGCCCTGCCCGCCCATCGTCCTGCCATGGCGCAGCTGTGGGTGGAGAGCTGGGCGAAGACCCTGCCGGAGATCGATTTCGAGGCCCGCCGGCCGTGGCTTGAAAGCCATCTCGATACCCTCACCGCAGGCGGTGCGCTGATTCGGGTCGCGCTGGACGGGGCGGGGGCGGTGGCCGGCTTCGTGGTCATCCACCCCGGCACCGGATATCTCGACCAGCTGGCGGTCGCCCCGCGCGTCTGGGGACAGGGCGCGGCGGAGGCGCTGATGGACGAGGCGCGGCGCATCTCCCCGGCCGTCGTCGCCCTCGACGTGAACCAGGACAATCCCCGCGCGGTGCGTTTCTACCAGAAGATGGGGCTCGCCGTCGTCGCCGAGGGCGAGAACCCCATGTCTGGCCGCCGCACTTTCCGCATGGAATGGCGCGGGGAGGATACCGCCCAGGCGACACGCGGGCTTTAGACCGACGGCCTCGGTTTTGACCGATGCCGAGAGGGTGACGCTCAAACGCCGCGCGGGCTTCAACCAACGGCCATTGAGCCAAGCTCAACGGCCGTTGGAATTAAGCCGCCGCGTTGAACTGGAGCTGGGCGAGGCGGGCGTAGAGGCCGCCCTTGGCCACCAGTTCGGCGTGGGTGCCCTCGTCCACCACGCGGCCGGCCTCCATCACCAGGATCCGGTCGGCTTCCAGCACGGTGGCGAGGCGGTGGGCGATGACGAGCGTGGTGCGCCCCTCCATGGAGCGCTCGAGCGCGGTCTGCACCAGGGTCTCGCTTTCCGCATCGAGCGCGCTGGTGGCCTCGTCGAGCAACAGGATGGGGGCGGCCCGCAGGATAGCGCGGGCGATGACGATGCGCTGGCGCTGGCCGCCGGAGAGGGTCACCCCGCGTTCGCCCACCAGCGTGTCCCAGCCCTGCGGCAGGCGCGCCACGAACTCGTCCACCGCCGCCGCCTGGCCTGCGGCCTCAACCTCGGCGTCGGTGGCGTCGGGCCGGCCCAGGCGGATGTTGGCGCGCACGGTGTCGGCAAAGATGGCGACCTCCTGCGGCACCAGCGCGATCTGCCGGCGCACGTCCACCGGATCGGCGGTGCCGATGTCGATCTCGTCCAGCAGGATGCGCCCCGCCTGCGGATCGTAGAAGCGCTCCAGCAGCTGGAACACCGTGCTCTTGCCCGCCCCCGACGGCCCCACCAGCGCCACCCGCTCGCCGGGCCGCACGGTAAAGGAGACGGCATGCAGGGCATTGTCGTCGGCCCGCGTGGGATAGGCGAAGGACACCTCGTCGAACCTTATGGCGCCGGAAAGACGCGCCGGCAGCGCAACTGGCTGGGCCGGGGTGCGCACCTGGGGCTCCACCTTCAGCAGTTCACCGATGCGCTCGGCGGCGCCGGCCGCGGCGGAAACCTCGCCCCAGGTCTCGGACAGATTGCCCAGCGAGGCGGCGGCCAGCACCGCATAGAGCACGAACTGGCTCAGCGCCCCCGAGCTCATGGTACCGCCGAGCACCGATTGGGCGCCCGCCCACAGCACCGCCACGATGCTGGCGGTGACGAGGAAGATGGCGACGCCGGTGAGCCAGGCCCGCGCCCGCGTCGCGTCCTGTGCGGCGGTGAAGGCCTCTTCCACCGCCCCGTCGAAGCGCGCCCGCGCAGCGCCTTCCGCGCTGGAGGATTGCAGCGCGCGCATGCCGTTGAGGGCCTCGGCGGCATAGGCCGAGGCGTCGGCCAGCGTGTCCTGGGCATGGCGGGTGCGCCGGCGCACCTTGCGGCCGGACGCCACCAACGGCAGTACGATGACCGGGATGGCCACCAGCACCAGGGCCGACAGGCGCGGGCTGGTCACCACCATCATGGCGATGCCGCCCACGCACAGCACCAGGTTGCGCAAGGCGGTGGAGGCCGAGGCGCCCACCGCCGACTTCAGCTGGGTGGTGTCCGCCGTAAGGCGCGAGGTCAGCTCGCCGGAGCGGGCGGTGTCGTAGAAGGCGCCGTCCAGCGTCACCAGGCGGGCGAAGACGGCGGTGCGCAGGTCCGACACCACCCGCTCGCCGAGCGTGGTCACAAGGTAGTAGCGGGCGGCGGAGGCGGCGGCGAGCACCGCCGCCACCGCCACCAGCACCGCGAAATAGCGATCCACCAGGGCCGCATGGTCGGCCGCGAAGCCGAAATCGATCATGCGCCGCACCGCCAGCGGCAGCGCCAGCGTCGCCAGCGCCGCCACCAGGATGGCGACCAGCGCCGCCGCGACCCGGCCGCGATAGCGCGACAGGTAGGGGGCAAGGCCTCGCAGCGGCTTCAGGTTGGCCTTGCGGCGCCGGGAGCCCTCGGAGGCGTCGTTGTTGGGGGCAGTTGAGGTGTCGGCTTGTGTCAAAGCATGCACTCGGTTATAGACCCGCCACTTCCGTCAGGAACCGAAATTGACGCTGCCGGACCCGGGAGGGCGTCGGCGTGGCGATAAAGGATTGAACCAATGAAGAGCGACATCCACCCCGATTACCACTTCATCAAGGTGGTGATGACGGACGGTTCCGAGTACACGACCCGGTCGACCTACGGCAAGGAGGGTGACACCCTTCAGCTCGATATCGACCCGCGCACCCATCCCGCGTGGACCGGCGGCACCCAGCAGCTGATGGACCGCGGCGGCCGCGTTTCCCGCTTCAAGAGCAAGTTCGGCGCCCTTCTCAAGGGCTGATCGGCCCCCGCCGCGGCATCCGGCCCTGCGTATCTGCGTCGCAGGGCCTGACGTGGCGGCTTTGCCGTGCTGGCGCAGGGGCATCCCCTTCGCCGTTCAGCTTGAGCGCGTCACCAGCTGAAGCCGCGGGCGGTTGTGCCGCCGTCGCGGCTTTTTGCGTTGCGTGATGCACCGGTAGCCGGCATGGCCGCGGCCTGAAGCCGCGCGGCGAGCGTTCCGCACAGGGTCGCGAGTTCCAGCGCCCCGATCCGGGCCGCCGCCGGCAGGCGTTCGACGAGCCCGGTCGGCAGGGCCAGGTGAAGCCGCGCGGCTTCGCTGCGGAAAGCCTCGGGCGCCATGTCCCCCTCGCCCAGCATGTCGAGCATCAGCAGCGCCGAAGACGCATCCAGCACCAGGCGACGCAAGGCGTCGGCGGCGGAGGGGTCGAGCGAAGTCGAGGACAGGCGCGCCTGCGCGGAGGCGAGCGTCTCCATACCTCCGTTGAAGATGGCGGCTGATGCCGCCGCGTCCCGGTCCCGCACTTGAGCGCTCCTCACACAAGGGCGTGCATCAAGCGGAACGGGCGGGCGCCCGTAAAGGGTCCGGGCCTCAAATGCCCTGGGGATATCGGGCACCCCACGCAAAGAAGAGCCGCCTTGCGGCGGCTCCGAAGTCTGACAGGGAGAGTTGCCAGGTACTCGGTCCAGGTACTCGGTCCAGATACTCGGTCTCGGTACTCGCTCTCATGTCCGGTCAGGTGTTGGGAGGAACGCTGCGGACAAGTGAAGTCTGGCAGGCAGGGATTAAGGCCGCCTTAACGCGTGACATCTAAAACCCCTGCCCCCTCTGGGCCGGCGCCCCTATAATTTAAAAGCGGCATCGGCGGCGGCGCGGGAGGCGAGCTTGGCGGTGAGCGCCGTCTCCAGGCGCGCGATCTCCGCCTTGAGGTCGGCGATGCGCTGCTCGATCTCGTCCACCGACAGGCGCGAGATATCCGCCGCGATGAGCGGCTCGCGCGGCAGCGGCAAAAGTTCGTCATCCATTGGCATCTTGCGTGCCCCTCCCTATTGTCGCCTCGCGTGGTGGAACGGACTTCAGGTCCGACCCGCCTATTTCCTATTTTGCCCGTCCCCGCTTCGGTTAAAAGGGGCCTGCTCGCAAGAGCCCCCAATGCCATGAGGCGAGGCGGATTTCACCGGTCAGGTCGTGCCGGCCGGTTTCCCCTCTCGCGCCATCGCCAGACACTGCGCCTCAGGCGCCGCGCCGCAAGTCCTTTCGGAAGTCCTTTCGGAGCCGTCCATGTCGTCCGCTGCCCCCGTATCTCCTGCCCCGCTGCCTGAAACCATGACCGCCATCCTCATCTCCGCGCCCGGCGGGCCGGAGGTGCTGGTGCCAGGCAACCGCCCGGTCCCCGCCCCCGCCGCCGGCGAACTCCTGGTGAAGGTGGAGGCCGCCGGAATCAACCGGCCGGACGTGATGCAGCGCAAGGGCCTCTATCCGCCGCCCCCCGGTGCCTCGGACATTCCGGGCCTGGAGATCGCCGGCACGGTGGTGGCCCTCGGCGAAGGCGCGAGCCGCTTCAAGCTGGGCGACCGGGTCTGCGCCCTCGTCACCGGCGGCGGCTATGCGCAATATTGCACGACGCACGAGGCCACGGCCCTGCCGATCCCCGAAGGCCTGAGCGCCGCCGAGGCGGCGGCCCTGCCGGAAACCGCCTTTACCGTGTGGAGCAACATCTTCGAGCGCGGCCAGCTGAAGGCGGGCGAGACGCTGCTGCTGCACGGCGGGTCGAGCGGCATCGGCACCACGGCCATCCAGCTCGCCAAGGCTTTCGGCGCGCGGGTGGTGGTGACGGCGGGATCGGACGAAAAGTGCGCCGCCTGTGTGGCGCTGGGCGCCGACCTAGCAGTGAACTACCGCACCCAGGATTTCGTGGCCGAAGTGAAGAGCTTCACCGGCGGCAAGGGCGCCAACGTGATCCTGGACATGATTGGTGGCCCCTACATCCAGAAGAATTACGAAGCCGCCGCCCAGGACGGGCGCATCGTGCAGATCGCCTTCCAGCAGGGCGCCAAGGCCGAGGTCGACTTCATGCGCCTCATGCTGAAGCGCCTGACCCACACCGGCTCCACCCTGCGCTCGCGCCCGGTGGCGGAGAAGGCGGCGCTGGCCGCCGCCATCGTGGAGCAGGTGTTTCCGCTGATCGCGGCGGGAAAATACCGCCCGGTGATGGACGAGACCTTCCCGCTGGCCAATGCCGCCGCCGCCCACGCCCGCATGGATGCGAGCGCCCACGTGGGCAAGATCGTTCTGACGGTGGACTGACGGGGCGCCACTTTCCCAAGTCGCATGCGTTCCCCTCCGGCCGGGCCGGAGGGGACGAAACCGCGTGTCAGGGCCGCCAGTCGGCGGGCGGGACGCCGCTGCGCTGGATCGCCTCGAGCACCTCGCGCTGGCGGCGATCCGTGCGCTTCATGTGCACGGCGATGACCGCATGGGCGGAGGGCAACAGGAACAGCAGCGGGAAGATCAGGCCGAGCAGGATGCACGGCACGATCATGACCAGATTGATAAGGGCCGAAATCGGCTGTCCGTTCACCAGCAGGCCGAGCGGCGGAAGCAGAGCGGCGAGAATGTAGATCATGGTCGCGTCAGGCCCTCCTTAAAGGCCTCGGCATCCATATGGTGCGGACCGGCGCGCCTGCAAGGCATCGTGACCCCGGCGGGGCTGGAGGTGGTTGATCACGGCGTGTGGAGCCCCTATTCGGGACGCCGGGCTCAACGCGTCGCTCTGCCCCCGAAGACCCTGCCCCGAGGCGCGACCCTACGGAAACGCTCATGCCGCGCCACGCGCTGCCGCCGCAGGTTCTCATTCCCCTTATCGTCGCCTGTGCCCTGTTCATGGAGCAGGTGGACGCGACGGTGATCGCCACCTCCCTGCCCGCAATCGCCGCCGACCTGAAGGAAGACCCGGTAGCGCTCAAGCTGGCGCTCACCTCCTACCTGCTCTCCCTCGCGGTCTTCATTCCGGCCAGCGGCTGGGCGGCGGACCGCTATGGCGCGCGCACCGTGTTCCGCTCCGCCATCGTCATCTTCACCATCGGCTCGATCCTGTGCGGGCTCTCCACCTCGCTCACCGACTTCGTACTCTACCGCATCGTCCAGGGCATGGGCGGAGCCATGATGGTGCCGGTGGGGCGGCTCGTCATCCTGCGCTCGGTGCCGAAGACGGAGCTGGTGTCGGCTCTGGCGTGGCTCACCATTCCCGCCCTGCTGGGTCCGGTGTTCGGCCCGCCGCTGGGGGGCTTCATCACCACCTATTTCGACTGGCGGCTGATCTTCTTCATCAATGTGCCCATCGGGGTGCTGGGGGTGTTCCTCGCCACACGCTTCATCGAGAATGTTCGGGAAGAGGACGTGCCGCCGCTCGACCTGAAGGGCCTCGTTTTGTCCGGAATCGGGCTCGCCGGCCTGGTCTTCGGCTTCGCCGTGCTGGGACAGGAGCTGGTGCCGGTGTGGGCCGCCCTCGCCGTGGCCGGCATCGGCGCCGGCGCCCTGTGGCTCTATGTGCGCCATGCGCGGGTCACGCCCCATGCGGTGCTCGACCTGAACCTCTTGCGGCATTCCTCGTTCCGCGCCGGCGTAGTGGGCGGCTCGCTGTTCCGGGTGGGCATCGGCGCCCTGCCCTTCCTGCTGCCGCTGCTGCTCCAGCTGTCGTTCGGCCTGTCGCCCTTCGCCTCGGGCATGCTCACCTTCGCCGCCTCGGCGGGGGCCCTCATCATGAAATTCACCGCCGCACCGCTGCTGCGGCGGCTCGGCTACAAGCGCGTGCTCCTTGCCAACGCCGTGCTTTCGGCCGGCTTCATCGCGGTGAACGCCGCCTTCACGCCGTTCACGCCCCATTGGATCATCGTCATGGTGCTGCTGGTGGGCGGCTTCCTGCGCTCGCTCCAGTTCACAGCGCTCAATGCGCTGAGCTATGCGGAAGTGGAGCCCCAGGAGATGAGCCGTGCCACCTCCTTCGCCAGCGTGGCGCAGCAGGTGTCGCTGTCCTGCGGCGTAGCGCTGGCCGGCTTTGTGCTGGAGACCATGCGCGCCCACCGGGGCGAGATGGCGGTAACCCAGAGCGACTTCGCCGTCGCCTTCCTGGTGGTGGCGGTGGTGAGCCTGGCGAGCCTCGCCTATTTCGTCGGCCTGCCCCGGAATGCCGGTGCGGAGCTGAACGGCCGCAAGCCGGACCTCGCCGACCCGCGCAGCGAGGTCAGTCCCGATCACTGATCGCGGGGCGCCTGCGCCTCGGCGGTCCCGGTGCCATCGGTCCCGGCATCGTCCGTCTCGGCCCGGTCCGCCTCGCCGCGGAAGCCGGTGGCCAGCACATACAGCTCGGCCGAATCGGCACGGCTGGCGGCCGGCTTCACATGGCGCACCTGGGTGAAGTCGCGCTTGAGGTCGGCCAGAAGGGTCGCTTCCATGCCGCCCTGGATCACCTTGGCGAGGAAGGTCCCGCCCGGCGCCAGCACCTGTCGGGCGAACTCCACCGCCAGCTCCACCAGGCCGACGATGCGCAGGTGGTCGGTCTTCTTGTGCCCGGTCGCGTTGGCCGCCATGTCGGACATGACGAGGTCGGCCTGCCCGCCCAGCATGGCGATCAGCCGCTCCGGTGCGTCCGGCGCCAGGAAATCCATCTGGGCGAAGGCAACACCGGGAATGGGCTCGATCTCCAGAAGGTCGATGGCGACGATCTTGCCGAGGCCTTCCTCAAGGCCGATCTTCTTCGCCGCCACCTGGCTCCAGCCCCCGGGGGCAGCGCCCAGGTCCACGATGCGCATGCCGCGCTTCAAAAGCCGGGCCTTCTCGTCCATCTCGATGAGCTTGAACGCGGCGCGCGAGCGCCAGCCCTCGCGCTTGGCGCGGGCGACGTAAGGGTCGTTGAGCTGGCGCTGCAGCCATTTCTGGGAGGACGTGGTGCGGCCGCGCGATTTTTTCACGCGCACTTTCAGGGGCCGGCCGTCCGGCCCGCGGGGTGGGGTGGTCACGCGTGTGCGTCTCCGGAAGGGGTGCCGGCGGGGCGATTGCGCCGCCAGGCGCCATCAGCCCGCATCAACTGCACCAGCATGCCCTCGCGCAAGCCCCGGTCCGCCACCCGCAGGCGGTCCGTGGGGAAAACCCGGCGCACCGCCTCCATGATGGCGCAGCCGGCCAGCACCAAATCCGCCCGCTGGGCCCCGATGCAGGGATTGGCCACCCGCTCCTCGAAGGACATGCACATGAGGCGCTCCACCACCTCCTCGATGTGGCTGGCGCCGAGCCACGCGCCGTCCACCCGGGTGCGGTCGTAGCGGTCGAGGCCGAGATGGATGCCGGCCACGGTGGTGACGGTGCCGGAGGTGCCGAGCAGGTGCAGTCGGCCGGGAGCGCGCACGCCCCAACTCTGGCGCACGCCGTCCAGCATGCCGCACACCTCGTCCACCATGGCGTGGAAGACATCGGGCGAGACGCGCACCCCCCCATGCCGCTCGGACAGGGAGACCACGCCCACCGGCAGCGACACCCAGGAGCGGATGCGGGCGCGCGGCGGCCCGTCATCCCCCGCCGAGCGCCGGCCCAGCCACACCACCTCGGTGGAGCCGCCGCCGATATCGAACAGCACGGCACCGTCGCAGGTGGGGTCCACCAGCGGCGCGCAGCCGGTGGCCGCGAGCCCCGCCTCGGTGCGGCGGTCAACCACCTCCAGCTGGAGCCCGGTGCGCTCTTCCACCCGGGCGCAGAATTCGGCGCCGTTGTCGGCGGCGCGGCAGGCCTCGGTGGCGACGATGCGGGCGCGGGTCACGCCGCGCAGGTCCATCTTGGCGGCGCAGACCTCAAGGGCAGCCACTGCCCGCGCCATGGCCTCGTCGCACAGGCGGCCGGAGGCGGTCAGCCCCTCGCCGAGGCGGACGATGCGCGAAAACGCATCCACCACCCGGAAGCTGCGCGCCGTGGGCCGCGCCACCAAGAGGCGGCAATTGTTGGTGCCGAGGTCAATGGCGGCATAGACCGCGCTGGCATTGCCGGACGGATAGGACGGCGCGGGATGCCCGCTGGCCGACGCGGGAGGCGCTGAAACCGGATGGTCCGGAGGGGTGCGGGGCGGGCTGGCGCAGGGTTGCGCAGGGTCGGGGGACACGATCTTGCCGGGGGACGCGATCTTGTCGGAACACGAAGGCGGGTCCAGAGGCGCGACCCCGTCCACGGTCACCGTGGCCGAACCCGCGAGCCCTTTTGCCCCGCAGCGTGCATCCGTTACGGCTTCCGTTACGGCACGCTCGCGGCAAGACTGCCCCGGACCCGCACCGGGTCCGTGCGTCTCGTCCCTCATGTCCATCCCCTCGCCGCAAGGCGGAAACATGCGCTCAGGCCTGCCGCTGGGTCAGCGACCGGCTGCGCCTTGCGGCCAGTGTAACAGCGCGCGCGATGTGTGCAATGCCGGGGCCTGCCTTCAACGCAGGCAGTGCCCCGAAAAAGTCACTCGGCGGCGGCGCGGCCCTTGAGGTCCAGGGTCAGGCCGGCGGCCAGCGCATCGGCGCGGAAGGCTTTCACCGCGTCGAGGGACAGCTCGGCGGCGGTGCGCGAGCCCAGCGCCGGAAGCTTCTTCAGCACGTCAGCGGGGGCGGTGATGATGTGGCAGCCCAGCTCGTCCGCCTCGATCACGTTCCACACCTCGCGGGTGGAAGCCCAGATGACCTCCACGTTGTTGGTCGCGTTGGCCAGCGCCACCGCCCGCGAGATGGCGGGCTTGTAGTCGATGCCGAGATCGGCGAGGCGCCCGGCGAACACCGAGATGATGGAGGGGGCGCCACCAGCCAGCGCCTTCACACCCTCTTCCACCTGGGGCACGTCGAAGATGGCAGTGAGGTTCACCTTCACGCCGTCGTTCACCAGGTCCCGCACCAGGTCGTACAGCGTCTCGCCACGGGTGGTGGAGACCGGGAGCTTGACGTGCACATGCTCGCCCCAGGTGGCGATGACGCGGGCCTGGGCGCGGATTTCCGGGATGTCGTCGGAGAACACCTCGAACGAGATGTGCCGGTCCGGCACGGCGGCGACGAGATCGCGGGCATAGGCCTCATAATCGGTCACGCCGGCCTTGCGCAGCAGGGACGGATTGGTGGTGAAGCCGGCGATGTGGGGCTGCTTGGCCATTTCCACAATCTGCGCCTTGTCGGCCCCGTCGGTGAACAGCTTCACCTTCAGGTCGCTGAGCTTCACGGACATGCATCTACTCCCTTGATCCCGTTTCGGCCCGCATCCTAGAGCAGCGGCCGACGCCGCCGCAATGCAAGGCGGGCGGATAATCGCCCGCCCGTGCGGCAGCGCGATGACGCAGGCAGGCGCCCAACGACCGTCGGCATCAACCGTCCATTAACCATGTCGGAAGGTCGGCCCGCCCGGCAACTTCCGGGAAAGGGGCGTCTGGCATCCTGCCTTCCATCCGGGGTCCCGGGCTTCAGTTTGTCAGGCGTTGAGAGGCGGGGATGGTGGCAAACGACATGGTGGAGCGCATGGCGCGCGCGATGCACGCCTTCTCCCGGCAGCGCTATCCCCTGCTGGAGCCGTGGGACGAGCTTTCACCCGAACGGCGCGCCTACCAGCGCCAGCTGGCCACCCACGCCCTCCAGGCCCTCACCCCCCACGACGTGATTGAGATCACCTCGCGCGCGGCGCCCGAGATCGTCGCCATTCCGGTGGAGCCCACCCCGTGGGCGCTCGCGGAATTGCAGGAAGCCGCCATCGCCGACAACGGCACCGCCATGGATGCAAGGCGCCGCTACCGCTCCTTCCTCGCCACCGCGTCCCTGCCGCTGGCCACCCGCTACGCCGAGAGCGAAGGCGCCCGCTAGCCTGCGCCCAGCCGACAGCCGCCGCCCTCATTCGGCGGCGAGGGCGACCTCTTCCGGCTGGCCGCGCCCGGACCGGCCGAGATAGCGCCGGCACTGCTGCTCCTTGTCGTAGCCGAGCAGGGTGCCGAGCATGAAATCCTCTTCCGCCGTCAACGTGTTGAGCGGCCGGGTGACCACCGCCCGCGCCACCGCCACGAAGGCCGGACGGCCGAAGAAGAGGTTCACCTTCACCGGGCTCACCTCCTGCACGAAATGGTCGATGCCGTGGCGCCCGAGCCGGGCCAGCACCAGCGGCAGCTCGGCGCGGCAGAGCGTCATGAGGAACAGGGCGCGCACGCCCCGCCCGTATTCATAGACATGGTGCTGGAACAGCCGCATCACCGGCGCCGCGCACCCCTCTGCAACAGCGACGGCCGGGGACGGAGGCCAGCCGGCCTCCTGCGCGAGGGACACATCCTCCGGCACGTCCATGCAGGGGCCTAAAGCAGCTTGCTGAGCCATGCCGTCACCCGCTTGTCGGTCAGACCGGATTGCGTGTCGAGGTCGAGGGCGAGGCCGACGAACTGGCCGTCCCGTTCGGCCGTGGAGCCCACATAGTCGTAGCCGGCGGTGTCGGTGAAGCCGACCACCACCGCGCCGAGATCCGTCACCTCGTCATAGAGGATGCCGATGGCATCGACAAAGGAGGTGGGATAGCTCTCCTGGTCCCCCGTGCCGAACAGCGCCACCTTCCGGCCCTTCAGGTTGGCGCTGCGCAGCTTGTCGATGTTCTCTTCCCAGTCGGTCTGCAATGTTCCGTCGCCATAGGTGGGCGAGCCGAGGATGAGAAGATCGCTATTCTCGAAATCGGCCTTGGTCGCGGCTTTGATGTCCACCGAACGGCCCTGGCATTTCTTTGAAATCTTGGACGCGACCCCTTTCGTGGCTCCGCCATCGGAGCCGAAGATCACCGTGACAATCATGGACCCGTCTCTTTATGAAGTGATTCAAATCTAGAACGGAATACCAGCCAACGCCGGCATCCCAATTTGCAAGCAAATGCTAGCCACACGAATTTAGCTCAACAAGAGGGGATATTCACGGATTGAATAACAATAAGAATCAGCGTACTTCTACACCATCTTGCAAACGCGCGATCGAGAATTATTACAAATCGATCTTCAGTTTCGATTTATTCTGATGTGAATGAGGCTCAGGGTCAGCCGGTCGCGCGGCGACCGTCCCCGCGCAACCTGCCGCCCACGGCTAAGCATGCGCGGCAGGACCACCGCACCCGCGCCTGGCCTTTCATGAATGCAGATGGCGCCCGGCGCTGATGCTCCAGGCGCGCCCGCCCTCAGCGCAGCATGAAGCCGATGGCGAGGGCGTTGGCGATGTCGATGAAGAAGGCCGACACCAGCGGCAGGATGATGAAGGCGATGGGCGCCGGCCCGTGGGTACGCGTCACCGCCGTCATGTTGGCGATGGCGGTGGGCGTCGCCCCAAGGCTGATGCCGGTGAAGCCCGCCGCCAGCACCGCCGCCTGGTAGTTGCGCCCCATTGCCGGAAACACCGCGAACAGGATGTAGAGCACCGCCACCAGCGTCTGCAGCCCGAGCACCACGGCCAGCGCCGGCCCGAGCCCGCCCAGAGTCCACAGCTGCATGCTCATGAGCGACATGGCGAGGAAGATCTTCAGCGACAGGTCGGAGATGAGCGCCAGCGCCGGCGTGCGCGCCGGCCACGTCATGCGCGGCAGGGCATGGGGCAGCGTGTTGGTGATGACGATGGCCACCAGCAGGCACACCACGAACAGGGGCAGCTTGATGCCGGTCTGCTCCACCAGCCCTTCCAGCGAATACGCGGTGAGGATCACCACGTTGAGCACCAGAAGCGCGCTCAGGATGTTGCGATAGGTCACCTTGCCCGCGTCCGGCCCCACGTCGTCGTCGGGCAGGCCCACCATGGGGGCCAGGATCTCGTCGCTGCGCAGCTTGAAGCGGTTGATGAGGATGCCCGCCACCGGCCCGCCCACGAGGCTGGCGATGACGAGGCCCAGGGTGGCGCTGGCGATGCCCACTTCCAGGGCATTGGGCAGGCCGAAGCGCTCGGAGATCAGCGGAGCCCAGGCGATGGTGGTGCCGTGCCCGCCGATGAGCGACACCGAGCCCAGCAGCGGGGCGATGCCGTCGGGCAGGCCCAGCGCCTTGGCCCCGCCGATGGCCACCACATTCTGCAGCCCGAGATAGACCACAGTCAGAAGCAGCAGGATGAGCAGCGGCCGCCCGCCCAGCACCAGGTCCGACAGGCGCGCATTGAGGCCGATGCCGGTGAAGAAATACAAAAGCAGCATGTCGCGCGCAGCGAGGTCGAACGAGATGGCAAGGCCGAGCACGCGATAGCACACGAGCGTCGCCACCGCCGCCAGGAGGCCGCCGGTGACCGCCTCCGGAATGTTCCAGCGACGCAGCGGGGCGATCACGCCGTTGAGGCCGGCGCCGATGAAATACACCACGATGGCGAGGGTGAAGGTGAGGAAGCCCGAGACCTCAAAGGTGGCTGGCATGTCTTCCCCCGCAGTTCCGGCTGGTGTGATGGTTTCATTGGACGGCGGCCCAACCGCCGCCGGTATGCTCTAGACGCGCCGGGCGGAAAGCACAAAGCCTTCCGCCCCGGCTGAAGCGTCGGCGGGAACGGCACCGCGGCCCTCGGCCACCCGCCTCAGAAGCTGCCGACCAGGGTGCCGAGCCCGATCACCACCATGAGGGCGATGAGCGCGCCCACCACCGCCGCCATGACGATGTCGAGATAGCCTTCCTTGTGGGTCACCCCGCACACGGAAAGCAGCGTCACCACCGCGCCGTTGTGGGGCAGGCTGTCGAGGGTGCCGGAGCCGATGACGGCGACGCGGTGCATCAGCGCCGGGTCCATGCCGATCTCGGCAGCGATCTTCATGTAGGTGGGGCCGAGCGCGTCGAGGGCGATGGTGAGGCCGCCGGAGGCCGAGCCGGTAAGCGCGGCGAGGATGTTGGTGGCCACCGCCAGCGACACCAGCGGCCCGCCCTGGATGGACAGCACCCAGTTGCGCACCTCCATGAAGGCCGGCAGCGAGGCGACGATGGCGCCGAAGCCCACGAGGCTCGCCACCGACAGGATGGGCAGCACCGAGGCGTTGGCGCCCGCCGTCATGGTGGCGCGCAGTTCCGGCACGCTGCGGAAGTTGATGGCGATCACCGCGATGATGGCGGCGGTGAGCGCCACGATCACCGACCACACCCCGCCCACCGCCGAGAGGCTGCTGTTGCCCCACTGGTCGGTGGCGAGGAACGAAGTGTCCATTCGCGGCAGGATGGCGAAGGACATCAGCAGGTTGACCACGATCACGACGATGATCGGCAGGGCCGCGAGCAGGATCGGCGGCTGCCGGGTGGCCTCGTCGCTCGAATGGATCTCGGAGGGGTCGAAACTGCCGGCGGTGGTGGCCCGCTCACGCACCAGCGGGTCGTCGGCGGCAAGCTCGGCGGATTCGTCCGGCGCCGCGATCAGCGCGCCGAAGCCCTCGCCCTTGGCCCGTGCCGCGTTCTCCCGCAGCTTCAGCCACCACATGCCGAAGCCCAGCATGACCAGCGAGGCGATGATGCCGAGGCCGGGCGCCGCGAACGGCGTGGTGCCGAAGAACGGCATGGGAATGGCATTCTGGATGGAGGGCGTGCCGGGCATGGCCGACATGGTGAAGGTGGAGGTGCCGAGCGCGATGGCCGCCGGCATCAGCCGCCGCGGCACGCCGGAGGAGCGGAACAGGGCCACCCCCATGGGGGCGAGCACGAAGAAGGCGACGAACAGGCTGACGCCGCCATAGGTGACGATGGCGCCCGCCAATACCACCGCGAGGATGGCCCGCTGTGCCCCGAGCTTCTGCGTCATGAAGTTGGCGATGGAGGTGACCGAGCCGGAATCCTCCATCAGCTTGCCGAACAGCGCCCCGAGCAGAAACAGCGGGAAGAACTGCGCGACGAAGTCCGCCGCGTTGCGCATGAAGGTCTGGGTCCAGCTCGCCAGCAGCGGCTCACCGGAGAAGGCGGCCGCGATCAGCCCGGCGATGGGCGCGAGGATGAGGATGCTGGAGCCCCGGAAGGCCAGGAAGATAAGGACGGCAAGGCCGACCAGGATGCCGATGAGACCCATGCGTCACAGCTCCTGCAGCAATTCTTCGAAGCGGACGGTGGACGCCTTGCCGATGTCGTGGCCATGGTCGTCGAGGAAGACCTGGGCCGCCTTGCGCCCCTCCTCCTTGAGCATGGTCAGGAAGTCCCACTCCGCGTTGAGCTTGGAGGAAAATCCCAGCGTCGCCATGATGGGGTTGCGCACGATATGCACCCGCATGCGCGCCCAGTTGCAGGCTTCCGTATCGCCGGAAAGCTCGCTGGCGTGCCGCTGCAGCATCGCCATCATGTACAGTTCCTTCACCGCCACCGAATTGAAGGACACTTCATTAAGGCGGTTGAGGATTTCCGATGGCGTCTTGGGCGTGCCGGGCCGCTCCAGCGGGTTGATGGGGACCAGGATCGTGTCGTCCGACGTCAGTTCGCTCACCAACGGCGCCAGGGTGGGATTGCCCGAATAGCCGCCGTCCCAATAGGGCTCGCCGTCGATCTCCACCGCCTGGAACAGGGTGGGCAGGCAGGCCGAGGCCATCAGCACCTCGGGGGTGATTTCGGCGTTGCGGAACACCCGCGGCCGCCCGGTGCGCACATTGGTGGCGGTGATGAACACCTTGATGGGAGAAGCGCGCAGGCGCTCGAAGTCGATCTGCTTGGCGAGGATCGGCGCCAGCGCGTTCCCGCCCAAGGGATTGTACTGATAGGGCGAGAACATGCGCGTCATGATGTCCATGAACAGGAAGCCCGGCGCGCTGTCGAGCGACCAGCGGCCGAACATCTTGTCGAGGGGCGAGCGCTTGAACGGGCTGAAGCGCGCCGCCTCGGACACGTGGCGCCAGTAGCTTTCCAGCGCCTGCTGGGCGCCCTGCCGGCCGCCGGCGGCATAGCCATCCGCGAGCACCGCCGCATTCATGGCGCCGGCGGAGGTGCCGGACACGCCCTCGATCTCCAGCCAGGTTTCCTCCAGCAGGCGGTCGAGCACACCCCAGGTGAAGGCGCCGTGGGAGCCACCGCCCTGCAGCGCGAAATCAACAAGTACCGGTTCCCGTTCCATCTTCGACACCTCTGTGAACGCGCTTCGTCCCGTCGTCGCCGCCCGTTGCGGCACCCGGTCGTGCCCTCCCCGAGGTCGTGGAGCAGGTGCCGGCCCGACGGTAAGGACGCCAGGCCGGCAAAGCACCTTCTTGTCTTGGGGGCCCGGCCGTGCGGCCCGGCCCCGGTTGAGTACGGCCCCGCTCGGGGACCGTTGTCGTCTCAGGCTGCCTGCGCCCGCTCCACCTTGGGCGCGGCCACCGGCTCAGGACCCGTATCGGGGCCGAACCAGGCCACGTAGAGCGCCGGCAGGAAGATGAGGGTGAGCAGCGTGCCCACCAGAAGCCCGCCCATGATGGCGAAGGCCATGGGCCCCCAGAACACCGTGGGCGCGATGGGGATCATGCCCAGCACCGTGGACACCGCGGTGAGCATGATGGGTCGGAAGCGGGTGGAGGAGGCGTGCACCACTGCGTCCCACACGCTCTTGCCCGCAGCGCGGTCGGCCTCGATCTGGCCGATGAGGATGACCGCATTCTTGGTGATCATGCCGATCAGCGCCAGCACGCCGAGGATGGCCACGAAGCCCAAAGGCCGCCCCGAGACCAGCAGCGCCACCACCACGCCAATGAGGCCAAGCGGCGCCACCGACAGCACGATGACGAGGCGCTGGAAGCTCTTCAGCTCGAACATGAGCACCGAGAACATGAGCAGCAGCATCACCGGCACCACGGCGACCACCGAGGCGAGCGAGGCCGCGCTCTCCTCCACTGTGCCGCCCACGGTGATGGCGTAGCCCGCCGGCAGGGTCCGGCGCAGGGCGTCGATCTTGGGATCGAGCTGCGCCACCACGCCTTCCGGCAGGATGCCGCGCCGCACGTCCGCCTGTACCGTCAGGGTGGGCACCCGGTCGCGGCGCCAGACGGCGGGATAGTCCTGGGTATAATCGAAGGTGGCGATCTGGCTCAGCGGCACGGTCCGCCCGCTGGGCAGCGGCACCTGGAGGGTGCCGAGGGTGGCGAGCGACACGCGCTCCTCGTCGGTGGCGCGGGCCACCACGTTGACGAGATAGATGTCGTCGCGCACCTGCGTCACCGCCTGTCCCGACAGCACGGTGTTGAGCACGCCGGCAAGCTGCGCCGTGGACAGGCCGAGCAGCCGCGCCTCGTCCTGGTCCACCTTGATGCGCACCTGCCGCGCCGGCTCGATCCAGTTGTAATTGACGGTCTCCACCTTGGGGTTGGAGGCCATCACGGCGGCGAGGTCGAAGGCGATGGTGCGCACCTTCTCGATGTCCGGTCCCGACACCCGATACTGCACCGGCCAGCCCACCGGCGGGCCCAGCTCCAGCGGCGAGACGCGGGCGACGAGCTGGGGGAAGTCCTCCGCCAGCACCTTCTCCAGCTTGGCCCTGAGGCGATCGCGCCCGGCCACGTCCTTGGCCACGATCACCGTCTGGGCAAAGAAGTCGTTGGGCAGTTGCACGTCGAGGGGCAGATAGAAGCGGATGGCGCCGCGGCCCACATAGGTGGACCAGCGGGCCACGTCCGGATCCTTGGCCAGCACCGCGTCGAACGCCTGCGCTACCTTCTCGCTCTGGTAGATGGAGGCATTCTGCGGCGAGGCGAGGTCCACCAGCAGCTCGGGCCGGTCCGACGAGGGGAAGAACTGGGACGGGATGAGCGGCAGCGCCAGCACCGACAGCGCGAACAGGCCGAGGGTGACGGCGATGGTGGCCCAGCGCAGCCGCAGGCAGAAGATGAGGAAGGAGCGGTAGAGCCCCATGACCCCCGTGGGCGGGGCGTCCGGATCGGGGATCTTGTCCTTGGGCGGGGCCTTCAGGATCAGCACCTGCATCAGCGGGGCGAACAGCACCGCCACGATCCACGACACCAGCAGCGCGATGGCCACAACTGCGAACAGGGTGAAGGTGTATTCGCCCGCAGACGAGGCCGCAAAACCCACCGGCACGAAGCCGGCGACCGTCACCAGCGTGCCCGCCAGCATCGCCGCCGCATAGGCCTTGAAGGCGTAGGACGCCGCCGTCACCTTGTCGTCGCCGGCGGCGAGACGCGTCAGGGTGGCGTCGGTGGTGGTCATGGCGTCGTCCACCATGAGCGCCAGCGCGATGATGAGCGCGCCCAGCGAGATGCGCTGCATGTCGATGTGCACCAGCTGCATCAGCGCGAACACGATGGCGAGCGTGAGCGGGATGGCGAGGGCCACGATGGCGCCGGCCCTTACCCCGAGGGCGATGAACGACACCACGAGGATGATGGCCACCGCCTGCCACAGGCTTTCCATGAACTCGGCGATGGCGCTGTTCACCGTCACCGCCTGGTCCGCCACCAGATGCGCCTCGATGCCCACGGGCAGGTTGGCGATGAGGCCGTTCATGGTCCTGTCGATGGACTTGCCCATGGCGAGGATGTCGCCGCCGTCGCGCATGGCGATGGCAAGGCCGATGGCCGGCTGGCCGTTGACCCGGAACATGGGCTGGGGCGGATCGGCATAGCCGCGCCGGATGGTGGCGATGTCGGCGAGGCGGATGAGCCGGCCGTTCACCACGAAATTCACGTTGGCGACATCGGCTTCCGAGGTGAAGGCGCCGGACACGCGGATGGAGATGTTCTCCGCCCCGGTCTGGACCTCGCCCGAGGGGCGCACGATGTTCTGGCTCTGCAGCGCCGAAAGCACCGCCGCGCGGTCGATGCCGAGGCTGGCGAGCTCCTGCATGGAGAACTCGATGAAGATGCGCTCGTCCTGGGCGCCGAGGATCTCGATCTTGGAGACATCGGGCACGTGCAGCAGCTCGGAACGCACGTCCTCCACATAGTCGCGCAGTTCGCGATGGGAGAAGCCGTCGGCGGTGAAGCCGTAGATGATGCCGAAGGTGTCGCCGAACTCGTCGTTGAAGAACGGCCCGACGATGCCCTGCGGCAGGGTGTGGCGGATATCGCCCACGCTCTTGCGCACGTGGTACCAGATGTCCGGCACCTCGGCCGCCGTGGCCGAGCCCTTCAGGTGCACGAAGATGGTGGTGGTGCCGGGCTTGGTGTAGCTCTCCAGATAGTCGAGCTTGGGCACCTCCTGGAGCTTGCGCTCCAGCCGCTCGCTCACCTGCCGGAACGTCTCCTCCAGGGTGGCGCCGGGCCAGTTGGCCTGCACCACCATGGTCTTGATGACGAAGGTCGGGTCTTCCGCCCGGCCCAGGTTCCGGAAGGCCATGATGCCGGCCACCACCGAGATGGCCATGAGATAGATGATGACCGAGCGGTGCTTCAGCGCCCAGGCGGAGAGGTTGAACCCGCCGCTCACAGCTGGGTCCCCAGAAGGCGCACCTTCTGCCCCGGATGGAGCGCCTGAACGCCCGCCGTCACCACGATCTCGGAGGGCTTGAGCCCCTCGGCCACACTCACGGTGGCGGGACTGAAGCGCAGCACCTCCACATTGCGCAGGGAGACCGTCTGCGCCTTCGGGTCCACCACCCACACCGCCGGCTTGTCATTGAATCGGGTGAGCGCGCTGGCCGGGATCTCGATCACCGGGCCGCTGTCCACCACCACGCGGCCGGTCACCGTGGTGCCGAGCCGCAGCCCCTCCGGCGGATCGATGAGGCCGACGCGCACGCGGAAGGTGCGGGTGACCGGATCCGCCTGCGGCGCCACCTCGCGCACCCGGCCGGCGGCCTTGACGGCGGGGTCGCCCGAAAGGGCCACCTCCACCTCGGGATCGCCGGGCAGGGAGGTGAGGAGCGCGGCCGGCACCTCGAACACGGCGTCGCGGCCGTCGCGGCGCGCCACCTCCACCACCGGCTGGCCGGCCTGCACCACCTCGCCGGGCTCGGCCCGCCGCTGGGTGACGACGCCGGCGGAATCCGCCTTCAGCTCGGTGAAGCCGAGCCGGTCCTGCGCCATCCGCAGGCGGGCCTCGGTGTCCTCCACCTGGGAGCGGGCGTTGAGGAAGGCCTGCTCGGCCTGCTCATACTGGGCGCGGGGGGTGAAGCCACGGGCCAGCAGCTGGCGCTGGCGTTCATACTGGTTGCGGGTCTGGCTGAGATTGGCGTTGGCCGCCGAAAGCGCCGCCTGGGCCGAGCGCAGGGCGTTCTGCTCGTCCTGGGGATCGAGCCGCGCCAGCACCTGCCCAGGCTTTACCTGGTCGCCCACATTCACCAGCCGCTCGATGATGCGCCCGCCGATGCGGAAGCCGTAGGTGGCCTCGTTCTGCGCCTCCACCTGGCCGGTGAGGGTCACCGCATCGCTGGCCGCGCGGCTGGTGGCAAGAACGGTGCGCACCGGACGCGGCTCGGGCGCCTTCGCCTCCGGTGCCTCGCCGCATCCCGCCAGCAGCAAGGTGCCGCCGAGGAGCACCGCCGACGCTCCCAGCCGAACGACTGTGGAAACAACGGCGTTGGGCGCGCGATCAATCACGTCGGCCACAGGACAACTCCTCATTGGGGAACGGCAACCGCGCACCCCTATAGCGGAGGTCGCCCGGCGCGGCCAGAGCGCGCGGGATCGGCTCGACGGAGCGTGATCACCCTTTTGGCGGGCCGGTTTAGCCGCCGGCACCGAGCTGCCGAAGCGGCCGTCCGTCCAGCACGTCGGCCTCGATCTCCTCCAGCCCGATCCGGCGCGTCTCCGGCACGAACAGCACCGAGACCACCAGCGACAGCACGCAGACCACGAAGAAGATGCCGATGGTGCCGGCCAGGCCGATGCCCTGGACCACGGAAAGGAAGGTGCCAGCGACGATGCCGTTGAAGAGCCAGCTGGTGGCCGAGGCCACCGCGATGCCCCGCTCGCGGATGGCGGAGGGGAACAGCTCCGACATGAGCACATAGGGCAAGGGCCCGAGGCTGAGGGCGAAGGCGACGATATAGGCGCACAGCCCCGCCAGCGCCACCCAGGGCCAGTCGGCCAGCGCCGCGACGATGACGGCGCCAAGGCTCACCGCCATGGCCGCCGACCCCACGATCAGCAACGGCCGGCGGCCGAGCCGGTCCACCAGCGCCATGGCGGCGATGGTGGCGATGACGTTGAACAGGCCGAGGCCGAAGGTGGCGGCCAGTGCCGCCGTTCCCGCCGGAAAGCCCAGCTCGGTGAAGATGTGCGGCGCGTAATAAAGAATACCGTCGATGCCGGAGAAGTTTTGCAGCACGAACAGCACGCTGCACAGCACCAGCACCGCCCCGGTGGCGCCGCGGCCGAGCACGGCCCGCCAGTTGGCGCCGTCCGGTGCGTGCTCCTCCCCCATCTCGTCGGAGATGCCGAGCGCGCGGGCGGCCGCGTCCGCGCGGGCGCTCATGCCCCTGGACCTGAGCCAGCGCGGGCTTTCCGGAAGCAGCAGCACGATGGCGGCGCAGGCCGCCGCGACCAGCACCCCGCCGCCCAGCATCTGCTGCCAGGAGGCGCGGCCGATCAGGGCCAGCGGCACCGCATAGCCGGCGAGGATGCCGAGGGTGATGGCGAGCTGGAACAGGGACACCACCGCTCCCCGATGTCGCGCCGGCGTCACCTCGGCCGCATACATGGGCACCACCATGGAGGACAGGCCGACCCCGAGCCCGATGAGGATGCGGGCCGCCACCAGCATGCCCGCCCCCGGCGCAACGCCTTGTCCCAGCGGAATCAGACTATAGCCGGCCATGGCCAGCACGGCGGCGAGCAGGCAGGCGGGACGCCGGCCGATTCGTGCCGACACCGGCGCGGCGGCGGCGGCCCCGATGAAGCAGCCCACCAGCAGGGAGGTCACCACCATCTCGGTGGCGCGGGTGGACAAGGCGAACGCCTGGGCGATGGCCTCGACCACACCGGCGATGGATGCTGTGCTGAAGCCGAAAAGAATGCCGAACAGCAACACCAGACTGGCGGTGAGCAGCAGCGTCTTCATGGGGTCGCTCCGGAGGGTCCGCAGCCGGGGTGAGGTATCCTTTAGCCGTCAAACGGAAAGGACTTGTAAGCTGCGGCGAGGCAGGAGCATAAGTACAGGAAAAATCCCGGCCTGACAGGTTTCAATCGATAAATCCGGTACTCAGGGGAGAGCGTCACGTGACTGCCTCGGCCACTGCGCATGAGCACGCCAATCGTCTCGCCATCGAGGGAGGGGAGCCGGTTCGCAAGGCGCCGCTGCCGTGGGAATTACCCGGCGCCCACTGGATCGGCGACGAGGAGCTGGAGCTGGTCTCCCGCGTGGTGCGCGCCAAGAGCCCCTTCCGCTTCTACGGGCCCGACCTCCAGCACATGGTGGACACCCTCGAGAAGGAATGGTGCGCCGCCTTCGGCCACAAGCACGCGCTGGGCGTTTCCTCCGGCACGGCGGCCCTGTCCATCGCCATGTCCGCGCTTGAGATCGGCCCCGGCGACGAAGTCCTGGTGCCCGGCTATCTGTGGGTCAGCTGCGTGAGCGCGGTGGTGCGCGCCGGCGCCATCCCGCGCCTCGTGGACGTGGACGACTGCTTCACCCTCGATCCCGCCGACGTGGAACGCAAGATCGGCCCCAACACCCGCGCCGCGCTGATGGTGCACATGAGCGGGGCACCGGGGCGTGTGGCGGAGGTCGCCCGCATCTGCCGCGAGCGTGGCATCGGCCTCATCGAGGACTGCGCCCAGACCGCCGGCTCGAGCCAGAACGGCAAGGCCGTGGGCACCTTCGGCGATGTCGGCATCTTCTCCTTCCAGCTCAACAAGAACATGACCTCCGGCGACGGCGGCATGGTGGTGACTGAGCGCGACGACCTGTTTCGCCGCATCGTGGCGCTGCACGACCTCGGCTATCCGCGCAACGCCCAGGGCCGGCTCGACACCTCGGACGAGACCTGCCAGCTGTGGGGCGTCGGCGCCCGCATGTCGGAGCTGACCGGCGCCATGTGCCTCGCCCAGATGCGCAAGCTGCCGCTGATCACCGGCGCCATGCGCACCGCCAAGTGGCGCATCCGCGACGCGCTGGCCGGCACCCCCGGCCTCGGCTTCCGCACCATTCCGGACCCGGCGGGCGACACCGGCCCCTTCCTCATCATGACCCTGAAGGACGAGGCCACCGCCCGCCGCTTCGTCGACGCCCTGCGCGCGGAAGGCATCGCCGGCCCGCCCGGGTCGCTGGCCTGCCTCACCATGCGCGAATGGGGCATGCACTGGTACTCGAACATTCCGAGCCTGGTGAACAAGAGGTCCGACAGCCGCGACGGCTTCCCCTGGACCCACCCCTCCAATGCGTTCGGTGCCGACTACAGCTATGCCGCCGGGGCCCTGCCCCATTGCGACGAGCTGAACGCCCGCGGCGCGCTGCTGACCATCGCCTCGACGCTCACGTCGCAGGACGTGGACGACATCATCACCGCCATGCGCAAGGTGGCGAAAGTGGTGCTCGCGTAGAGCACTCGCCGATCGGCCCGCGTCGCAGGCCGATCGGATCACACGTTCTGTGTCCTGGATCTCGAGCGCGATCCGGGTCCCGCATAACAAACACCTGAAACCGCACTCCGGGAGGGGGCGCCCCATGATGTATCTCATCGCCGCTATAGCCGGCATCGCCGGGGCGCTGTTCGGCTTCGACGAAGGCGTCATCGCCGGCGCCTTGGCACCGCTGCGCCGCGACCTCGGTATCGACCCCGTCGCCGAGGGCATGATGACGGCCGCCGTGCCGTTCGGCGCGTTCCTCGGCGCCATTGTCGGCGGCCGCCTCGCCCTGGCCCTGGGTCGGCGCCGGCTGCTGCTGGCCGCCGCCGTCCTGTTCGTGGTCGGCGCGCTCCTGAGCGCCTTCGCCTTCGGGTTGTGGACCCTCACCTTCGCCCGGCTCATCATCGGCCTCGGCGTCGGCGTCGCCGCCATGATGGCGCCGCTCTACATTTCCGAATGCGCGCCGGCTGCGCAGCGCGGCATGCTGGTCTCCATCTACCAGCTCGCCATCACGCTCGGCATCCTCGGCGCCTATGTGGTGGGCTACGCCTTCCACGAATCCTGGCGCTGGATGTTCGCGGTGGGCGCGGTGCCGGCCATCGCCCTGTTCGTGGGCATCTTCGGCCTGTCGGACACGCCGCGCTGGCTCGCCGTGCGCGGCCGGGAAGCCGAGGCCCGGGCGGCGCTGGCCCGCGTGCGCGAGAAGTCCGAGAGCGACCCGGCGGTGAAGGCCGAGTTCGCCGAGATCCTCACCGGCGCCACCCAGGACGAGAACCGCAAGGCGCGCCTGTCCGACCTGCTCACCCCGCGGGTGCGGCCGGCGCTCATCGTCGCCATGGGGCTGTTCCTGTTGCAGCAGCTTTCGGGCATCAACGCGGTGATCTATTACGCCCCCACCGTGTTCGAGCTGTCCGGCTTCAGCTCCACCACCACCCAGATCCTGGCCACCGCCGGCATCGGCGTGGTCAACGTGCTGATGACCCTCGTCGGCATGGCCCTCATCGACCGGCTGGGCCGGCGACTGCTGCTGCTGATCGGCTTTGCCGGCACGGCGGTGGCGCTGAGCGTCATCGCCATCGGCGCGGCCACCGGCAGCGAGATGATGGGCAAGCTCGCCCTTGGCGGGCTGGTGCTTTACATCGCCTCCTTCGCCATCGCCATCGGCCCGCTGCCTTGGGTGATGATGTCCGAGGTGTTCCCGCTCGACGTGCGGGCGCTGGGCATGAGCATCGCCTCGCTGGTCAACTGGGGCTTCAACTTCCTGGTGGTGTTCAGCTTCCCGGTGCTGGTGGCGGAGTTCGGCCTGGCCGGCGTGTTCGGCCTCTATGCGGTGGTCTGCGTGGTCGGCCTCGCCTTCACCCAATGGCTGGTGCCCGAAACCTCCGGCGTGAGCCTGGAGGAGATCGAGCGCCATCTCGACAGCGGCCGCCCCCTGCGGGACCTCGGCCGCTTCACGCCCCGTGCCGCCTGAGGAGCGCCCAGCCATGGCCACTCCTCCCGACGCAGAAACGGTCAGCGCCCCCGCGGCTCCGCTCGATTTCGAGCGGCTGGTGGCGGCGGTGCTGCCGCTCGACCACTACCACCGCGAGCTTGAGCCGCTTTTGCCCGACCTCGTCCGCATCGTTCAGCTCAACGACCAGCTCAACGGCGCGTTCCGGCGCATCGCCGACCGCGCCGGCTTCGCCGAGGGCGGCGAGGTGGAGCGCAAACACCTGGGTGACGACGCAGAGGCCGTGCACACCTTCTTCGAATACGTTTATTTCGCCTCGCCGGCGTTCCTGAGCACGGTGGGCGAGTGGCCTTTGGGAGGCGTGCGTGGCTGAAGCGGCCCATTGCGATGTGATCGTCGTCGGCACCGGCGCCGGTGGCGGCATCCTCGCCTACGAACTGGCCAAGGCCGGGCTCAACGTGGTCTCGCTGGAGCAGGGTGGCCAGCTCGCGGACGACCACTTCAAGCGCGTCGACCCGCCGGGCACGGCGCTCGACTTCGGCATCCGCTCCAATACCGTGTGGCCCGCCGAGCCCCACGACAGCCTGTTCGTCCATCCCCTGTTCGAGAAGGGCGAGGACGGCTCTACCGGCTGGCCGGAGGGCGGCTTCCGCCACTACCAGATCATAAAGGTGAACGGCCTGCAGAACCTCTGGAACGGCGTGAGCGTGCGCTTTTCCGAGAAGGATTTCGCCGACTGGCCGTTCCGCTACGCCGAGCTGGCACCGCACTATGACGCGGTGGAGCGCCGCATCGTGGTGTGCGGGACCAAGGAAGACATCCCCGAGCTGCCCGACGGCATCTATGTGCCGCCCAAGCCCCTGCGCCCTGCCGACCAGATGATCATCGATGCAGTGAACGGCCTCGAGGAGCCCTACTCCCGCGCCATTCCCAATCGCAAGGCCATCGACACCCGCCCCGACAGCCCCAACGCCTGCGCCTCCACCGGCATCTGCACCTCCGGCTGCCCCACCGGCGCGGTCTACAAGTTCACCGCCCGCCTGCTGCCCGAGATCGCCAAGCTGCCGAACTACGAGCTGCGCACCGGGGCCAAGGTGGTGCGGCTTTTGCGCGAGCCCGGCTCGCGGCGGGTCCTGGGCGTGGAATATCGCGACATGGCCACCGGCGAATCCCGCCTGCTCACCGCCGACAGGGTGGTGCTGGCCACCGGCGCCATCGAGAGCCCACGCATCCTGTTCAACTCGGCCGACGACGTGGCCCCGGAGGGCATGGGCAACGCCTTCGGCCAGCTCGGCCTGCGGCTGCAGGACAATCCCAAGTCGGTGCTTTCCACCTCGCTGTGGAAGCTGTGGGGCAGCGGGCGGGATTTCGACATCGGCTATGGCGACCTGCTGATCCTGCTGTCGCGGGGCACCCTGCCGGACGGGGAGGAATTCCCCTTCATCGGCCATGCCATCCACGGCGTGCCGGACGTGCCCCATTATCTCGTGGGCATGAAGCGCTTCCCGCCCTTCATGAAAGAGCGGCTCTCCCGCTTCATGTTCCACTCCTATGTGACGCTCGGCCTGTTCTGCGCCGGCGATCCCAACCCCGCCAACCGGGTGCGCCCCGCCAACAGCTACGACCGGTTCGGAGTACGCCATGTGACCGTGGATTTCTCGTCCTCCGACAAGGCGGACAAGATGATGGACGCCATGGAAGCCTGGGGCCGCACGGTGCTGCGCCATGCCGGGGCCACCTCCATCTACCCGTCGCGGGACAATAGCGGCACCGGCATCCACTATGCCGGCACCACCGCCATCTCGGCGGACCCGGCGAAGGGCGTGGTGGACGCGAACCTGAAGTGCCACGACCTCGATAATGTCTATGTCTGCGACGGCGGCGTGGTGCCGGTGCTGCCCGACAAGCACCTCACCCTTACCATCATGGCCATGGCCCATCGCCTCGCCGGTCATCTGGTGGAAAAGGCCCGCTCCGGCGCGGCCGCCACCGCCCAGCCGGCCCACGCCTGAGGCCCGAGGCTCCGCCTGAAACCAAAGACCCCTGCCTGAAACCCTTGCGGCTTCAGGCGGGGGCGGCTTCCTCGTGCCGCCAGATCTTGTAGGCCGACACCAGCAGGATGGCGGCAAGCAGCGGCAACAGCACCGCATTCGGCACCAGTCCCAGCAACTGCCCGCCGATCAGGGTTCCGGCCACCGACCCTGCCGACATGACGACGACGAAGCGCCGGTTGCGGCCCAGCACGGCGAAGCTGCGATCCTGGCTGTAGCGGGCAAATCCCGCGATCATGGTGGGCAGGCTGATGGCCAGCGACAGGCTGCCGGCGAGCTTGATGTCGAGCCCGAACAGCACCACCAGCGTGGGGATGAGCAGTTCCCCGCCCGCCACCCCCAGCAGCGACGCGAAGATGCCGATGGCGAAGCCGCTGCCGGCCCCCGCAACCATCTTTACTTGCGCCCCCGTAGCCCCCGCTGCGGGGTTTTTGCTTTGCGTGGAAATCGTAAGGATTCCAGCGAGATCGCCTTGAACGTCGATCTCCACCTTGCCGTCGACCGGCGTCAGCACGATCTGGTCCACGAGCGAGCGCAGGGTGTCGGCGGCTTCGATCCGCTTCCCCTCGTCTTCGTCCTGCAGGGCGTCGTAGAGCTGTTGGACCCGCTTGCGGTATTGCAGTGCCATGCTCGGGTGCAGCAGAGGTGGTGGCTCGTCCGCTTCGGTCAGGAACAGATCCAGTTCTTTCTTACGCTTCTCCAGCGTCACCATCTTCGCGTTGAGCGCGTCAGCGGCTCCACCCTTCAGAATCAGATTGAGTAGGGTCTCGAGTTCCCGATCGATCTTCGCAATCTCCGCCTCGGCCGACGCGATCTCGGCGCGGCCTTCCATGCGCAGGCGGTTCATCTCCTGCGTGAAGACTTCGCAGAAATGAGCGAAGAGTTCGGGATCGACGAGTTTGGTACGCAGTGCGTTCAGCACGCGCGATTCAAGCTCGTCGCGGCGGATGTTGACCCGGTTGTCGCAGGTCCCCTTGTTGCGGGCCGTCGCACATCCGATCAGCGTCGCCGAGATCGCGGAATACCCACCACCACAGCAGGAACATTTGGTCAGTCCCGAGAAGAGGTATTTGGGACGGCGACGGGTATTGATCCGGGAGAGATCGGCCTCGCCGTTTTCCTTCCGGGCGATCTTGTTCTTCTCCTGTCGCGCCTTCACGGCGCTCCAGAGGTCGTCGTCGAGAATGCGCAACTCCGGCGCCTCTTGGATGACCCATTCCTCTTCCGGGTTGGGGCGAGCCTGCCGCTTGCCGGTGTTCGGGTCTTTGACGAAGCGTTGCCGGTTCCAAACGATCTTGCCGATATACATCTCATTGTTGAGGATGCCGTTGCCCCGTTTCGGGTTGCCGTTGATCGTGCTGAAACCCCAGTCGCCGCCTGACGGAGCGGGAATGCCTTCCTTGTTCAGGGCGAAAGCGATGGTCTTGGCCGACTTGCCGGCGGCGTAGTCGCGGAAGATGCGGCGGACCACCTCGGCCTGGAACTCGTTGATGGTGCGATCGCCGCGGATCGGCTCGCCGTTCGCATCGAACTTCTTGACCACATCGTAGCCATAGGCATTGCCGCCACCCGATTTGCCTGCCTCGACCCGGCCGCGCTGTCCGCGGCGTGTCTTGTCGGCCAGATCCTTCAGGAACAGCGCATTCATCGTGCCCTTGAGCCCGACATGCAGATGCGTCACCTCGCCTTCCGACAGGGTGAACATCTTCACGTCGGCATAGGACATGCGCTTGAAGATGCCCGCGATGTCTTCCTGGTCGCGGGAGAGGCGGTCCATCGCCTCGGCCAGGATCAGGTCAAAGCGGCCGCCCATAGCGTCGGCCATGAGCGCCTGGATGCCCGGGCGGATCAGCGACGCGCCGGAGATCGCGTGGTCCGAATACTCCTCGACGATATGCCAGCCCTGTTTCTCGGCGTGGAGGCGGCACATACGGAACTGGTCGGCGATGGAGGCGTCGCGTTGATTGTCGGAAGAATAGCGGGCGTAGATCGCGACTTTCAAAACATGGCTCCCATCCGTATCAGGAGGAGCGCTTCCTCCTTTGCCGTGACATCTTCACTTCCTCTGCATAGCACTCCTGCGCCGCCTGCCTCGCCAGGATGCCGACCAGACGCAGAAGGCGAGGGTCGGGATTGCCGCGCGGCGTAAACGTTAGCTCCGGCTCGTCCAGCAGCAAGGATTCGAGCAGCGCTTCGCGCTCTTCTCCTGTGATCTTTGCTGGGTTTCCTGGGGCTCGCAAGGTCATAACTTGCAGCATTCGCCTCGGGGGAAGCATAAGCAACGGAAATTGAAGGCGAATATTCGGCGGCGATTGGCGCGGGTGAGCGGGCTGTAGCGTAGCCCAGCGTGTCCTGGCGAGCTATGGCGTAGCAAAATAACCTATCGGAATCCCTCGCTGGCCCGGTCATCATTGGTCTCGTCGCCTCTCCTCATGAGGTCATTGACTGTTGAGGTGAGCTTATCGTATTGTAATTCGCGATACAAGGCGCTATATGCCGACCAAGGAGATTCGCCATGGCCACGACCGCCGAACGCAAGGAATACCCGATCTCAATGCGCCTGCCCGAGGCGGATGTCGCAATGATCGATCGCGCCGCAAACCTGCGCGGCCGCTCGCGCACAGACTTCGTGCGCGACGCCGCAGTGCGCGCGGCCGAGGAGGTCGTCATGGAACAAGGCCTGATCCGGATGAGCCCGGAAGGCTTCGCCGAATTCATGGATGTGCTGGCGCGTCCGGCCGCTCCCGTTCCGGAGATGGTGGAAGTCCTGAAGCGGCCCGCACCATGGGAGCCCGGCTACGTGGCGAAGCGGTGAGCCATTGCAACTGTCAGGCCCCGAACCGCTTACCGCCGCTCACGATGTGTCCGAGTTCTCCTGTGGCAAGCCGACTCTTGACCACTGGCTGAAGACGCGCGCCCTCTCCAATCAGCAGAAGGGCTTCACTGCCGTTCTCGTCGTTCATGAAGCCGGGCGCGTGGTCGGCTACTACGGCCTTGCGCCTACCGGTGTGGTGCCTTCGGTTCTGCCGCGCTCGATCAGGACGGGGCAACCGCCGAATCCGGTCCCGAGCATGTTGCTCGGCCAGCTCGCGATCGACACAGCATGGGCAGGGTTGGGCATTGGCACCGGCCTTGTGAAGCACGCCCTCCAGCGCTGCGTTCAGGCCGCGTCGCTGATCGGTGGGCGGGCCTTGATGGTCAACGCCGTTGACGGGGAGGCGGCCGAGTTCTGGAGGCGGCGCGGCTTCGAACCTTCCAGGGATGACCCCTTGGTCCTGCTCCGCTCGATCAGCGACATCGCAGCTTCGCTCCGCGAGGGTGGCGGATGAAAGCCGAAACTGCTTGCAAACGTAGCAGTCCGCCCAACCACCAAGATTGCAGCAGATCAGATCCGACCATGCAAATTCGTGTTTCTCTATTCTCCAACCTTCGCCAACAGATGGCCGTCCTCCCCCTGACGCTTTGTGCCGCCGCTGGCGCTCCGCTCGAACCCGCCGCAGCTCAACCTCGGCCGCAGATTGCCAAGTGCATTCCGGGACAGACGCGTGCCGCTGACGAATATTGCCTTGTCGATGGCGACACGATCTGGATCGACGGGGAGAAGTTGCGGATGGAGGGCTATGACACGCCGGAACCGCAAACTCACATCTGTGGAGGTGACGCCGAAATCGCGCTGGCGCAGCGAGCCAGCGACCGGGTGATCGAGTTGCTGAACTCGAACGACTGGACCGTCGAGTATGGCAAGCCGGACAACACCGGGACGCGGACCTTGGTGACGATCAGGATCGCCGGCCGGGACATCGGTGACATCCTGATCGCCGAGAGGCTGGCGAGAGCCTGGCCCGATGGCGAAGAATGGTGGTGCAGCCGGTAGGCGTTCGTTCCCCGCCGTCGACTGGCTGGCGGGGACTAGCTGGCTCACGGTGCGCGTCGGCAGCAATGCGCCAAAGCCGGCCGTTCCAGTCGGCTTGCCGGCAACCAGAAGCGGTCATCTGCGGTGACGCGCCCGAGAAACGTCAGGTGAGTCAGAATGACACCTTGGATTGACGCCGAACTTCCGGCAGAAAGTAAACTGGGGGGATATCGATGACGGCCATGACGAACTTGGGAACAACAGACGCAGACATTCGCTCCGCGCTACACGCCAAACGATTGCGGCGTGCCAAATCTCATCCCGATACGCTTGTGATCGACGAGCTTGGCCTCGCGCACGCCCGGAGCCGCATCGACATAGCCGTCATCAACGGCTGCATCCACGGCTATGAAATCAAGAGCGCCAAAGATAACCTCGACCGGTTCGCGACCCAGATCGACACCTACCGCCAGACCCTACAAAAGCTTACACTTGTCGCCGCGCCGAAGCATGTCGCAGGCATCATGAGTCATGCGCCTGAATGGTGCGGCGTGATCGCGGCCGAGCAGGGACCAAGGGGCGGAATCAACTTCCGAGTATTGCGAAACGCCGCCGCCAATCCCGAAATCGATCCGGTCATGATGGCGCACCTGCTTTGGCGCGATGAAGTCGTCCAACTCCTGGGGCAAGTCGGGTATGCAGCGAAGGACCTCCGGCGGCCGAGAAAGCAGCTTTACGAGATGCTTTGTGAGGCCATGACCCTTCGCGAGATAACCGCCTCCATCCGCGCCTTCATGGTGCGGCGCCAAGCGTGGCGAGATCGCCCAGCACATGTGTGATATGATGGTTGATTGCCACCTCCTTCCATCGCGTCTGATTGCTTGGTCCTTCTTTGTGAACCGCGCACTTTGCGATGTAATCGTCGCCGCTTGAATAGCCGGAACCGTTGAAGTTTCCCGACGCCACAATTGACGCGCAGTGCCCATGCATCTGCGCGCGATTGTCGTTGAATGCCCCGCCCTTCCGTACTTCCCAAGCTACCGGCGTCGTGTAGACGAGCTTGCCTGCCGCCTTGATCATGCGCATGTCCAGAGCCTTAAATTCCGGATGGACGATCGTGTAATCTCCGAAATTCGGCTGTCGCATGCCGGCCGGAATCTTGCCGAGTAGCACCTGGTAAAAGAGCCAATCGTGGCGCGGAAGCTGGTCGGCGCCCTTGGCGACATCCTTGAACGTCTCGGGAATCGCTGTGCCGATTGCGACCAAATTCCGGAAGGCATACAGGTCGCCAAGTCTACGCATGGCTGAGGTCAGGGCGCCTGCGAAGGCGTCATAGGGCTCGAAATTCGGCGCACCGAGATCGATGATCAAGTCAACTTCCGAAAGCTCCAAATCAAGTGCCGCCGCCAATCCGTCTATGCGGGAGCGAGCATTGGGCTTCATCAGATCCTCGAGCCGGATCGAGATCGCCACCCCAAGTCCGTCGGTCGCGGCAATCGTCCGGACAGACGCGATGATGGAAGCCGCAGCGTCCAGGGGAACTGCCGGAATCGCATTCGCCTGGAACGCGCGCAGAGCTGCGAACACATAGGTGGGTATATCCCGCCCATCATCCATGGGCTGATCAGCGATGCCCGGATGAACACTTACCCACGCGGGCCGCTGCCCCCATTTGGAATTGAACCGGGCGGCGAACGGATGAACGTGTTCATGGACCGATTTCTTCGGCTGCCGCAACTCGAAGTCGTATTCGACTTCAGGGATGGTGATGTAGGGCACAATGCAATCCTTGACTCCACCTGCCAGGCGGAGAAGCGCTTGGTATTCGCCCTGCCTCCACCGCAGCGCCGGAACATACATATCCTTAGTCAAGATCATCGCTCGCCTCCTCAAGCTGCGAGCGCACCTGATCCCGACCAACCAGATCATTCAGTATGGTGTAGTTGCTGCGCTCCTTCCTTATGCGGCCCGCGATGATGCTCGGATCGATGCCGATCGTCTCCGCGTCGATCTTCACCGCCTCTTCTGACAGGGCAAAGCGGGACAGACACTGGTCCCACAGCGTTTCCGGTATCAGCGCGTCGAGCGCGAATTTGTCCGCTTCAACCTCGATCGCATCGCTGTCATTGCCGCTTTCCTCGTCGAAGAAGTCGAAGCGCAAACCGTCGAAGAGATGCAGGAAGACGTGCCCGAGCTCGTGCATCAGCACGAACCAGAAATTGTCCAGACGGTCATAACGTAGCGTAAGGCCTACCACCGGCGTCTCACCATCGGAGAGCATTGCCGCGCCGTCGAGATACGACCCTGGGAGGTGACGCTCGACGATGAGAACAATGCCCTTCTCCGCCAACAGGTCGCGGGCGCGCTTCGGCCCGTCTTTCCGTTTCGTGAGACGCACCAGCTCGGGCAGCCACCGGTCATCCAGCTCGAATGTGCCGATCTCGCCCGCGTCGATTTTGCTGCGCGCCCGCTCAAGAATACGCGCCTGCCACGCGAGCAGGGCGTATTCGTTCGGCACATTGCCGCTGCGCATCTTCTTGCGATGCAACGCCGTCGCAAACTGCGGTCCGGCCGCGTGCATGAAATATTCCTTAACGAGCTCGATCGGGTTTCCGCCACGCGGCAGATCAAACCACTTGCGCTTGATCATCTCCTTATAGGGAAGCTGCCCCCAGACGATGTCGTCGGCATCGCCCCACGCGAAGACTGAACCGCCGGCCGGTTTCGGCCCCTCGAAGCTTCCCGACGCTTTCACGCCAAGCGCCTTCGAAATCTCGATCAGCCGGCCGAGACTCGCGCCCATGTAGTCAGTGGCCTCGTAGCGCTGCACTTGTTGCGGCTTCATGCGGAGCTTCTCAGCAAGGTCCGTCTGGCTCATCCCGGACGCGATCCGCGCCTGCACCAGCACGCGCGGCAACTCTTCAAGCGCATAGGTTTTCGAGAACGAGACCTGGCCGGATTTGAGCAGATCGTATTCGGCGAGTTCGGCATCGATATCAGCGATTTGGCTCTTGAGCCCGTCGATCTCTGCCTGCTTGAGCCATGCCTGACCCGAAGCGCGTTCCTTTGCAGCAGCAAGCGCTTCCTGCAACGTCGAACGCTGTGCGCTCGATATGGTATATTGCTTGTCGCTGTAGATCATGGCTGCTCCTTCCCGGAGAGAAGTGGATCGGCCGAAAGCGGAATTGAGATGATCCCTTTCTGTTTTCCTGTGAAACGATCCAGTTGGAAAAAATCGACAAATGACCGCCCGACGTCGGCGCACATCATCGAGGATGGAAAGAATTCGCCCTTGAATGCTGCCTTCTGTGCCGACCGACCGTTCCCGAATTCCAGGAACACAGGATCAAGCTTGGCTGGATCGACCCCGGTAGGGTCCCAGCAGGCATCGAAGTCGCCGGGCCTCGGCTTGCCCGTCACATAGCTGCCATCAAGATAGATCGCGGGGCATCCGGCAATTCGTAGCTTGCCAGAGGCGAGAACGAGGCCGTCGAAGAGCTGACGACGCCAGACGTTTGTTGCGAAAGCCGCTGCGACATCTTCAAGACTCGCCTTGTGTGCCCCAGGAGGCAAAACGGACCACGGCGAGCCTGGCAATGGGGTGAGGGCAGGAATCATGCTTACAACAATAATGTTGTAAGCAATGAAAAGCAAGCCCAAGACAGTTTAGGCTTCGGGTGCCGATGCATTCGACTTGGAAGGCCCATGGAAGCCCCGAGGAAAGGTCCCCGTTGAACCGACGGCGAACGCCTTTGCAACGATTTGGTGGGCGACCTTGGGCACGCGACCAAACGTTCACTACCGGCCATCAACTGGCTATGAGTGCCTTCCCGCAAGGCGCTCGTCGAGGGCCGGCTCGTCCCAGTTGCGCGCCACGCCAAGCCATTTGTCGATCACCGCCTGAAACTGCGGCTCTGCGAAGCAGGTCTGGAACGTGTAGAGCCGATTGACCACCTGGCGCATCAGGTCGCGCATCTCGTCGTCGTCGAGCCTCGACACGGTTCCCCACGGGATGCGATTGCCGTCGGCGTCGATGACGAAGACATCGGAATAGTCGCCGGTCTTCGTGATCGGGACTGGGCCGGCATGCAGGTCCTCCAACATACTGTTGCGGACGCAGATCATCGCCATCGCCTTGGCGAGCGTCGCCGCTAACTGTTCTTCTTCCTTCCGGCCCATGTTCGTCCTCCGGATCATTGTCAGATGCCCGGCAACATGCCATCGGCGGCTGTATTGGCTGGCGTCTCCACGATAACCAGCCGCTCATCGGGCAGCGGCCGTTGCAGCGCCTTGGCTTCGTTCCAGTCGGCGGTCAGCCAGGTCTCGACTTCGTCGCGGCTCGTCAGGATGGCGGGCATGGCCCTCGGGTGGATCGGCTCCACCACGCCATTGGCCTCGGTCGTCAGGAAGGCGAACAGCTGATGATCGCCCGGACGCGGGGTCCGGTTCGAGCCGCGGGTTCCGCGCCATGGCGTCCAGATCCCCGCGAAGAAGAACAGGGGCTGGGTCTCATCGAGGGCGAACCAGTGCAGCGGTTTGCGCTTCGTGACTGGATCGGGCTTTTGTCCATACTCGGAAAAGGCGGTGGCCGGGACCACGCAGCGATGCCCGACCCCGAGCCATTTGCGCCAATGGGGGCTGCCCGTGTTGCGGATATTGGTGACGCCGGTGTCCGGCGCGTCACGGGATTTCTGATATTCGATGGGCGTGGGCATGCCCCAGGTCAGCGAGGCCAGTTCCCGCCCGCCATCGGTGTTGCGCACCACCGGCGCCGGGCGGTCGGGATAGACATCGATCGACGGCTCGAGATTGCCGATGCTGTCATGGGTGGCGGCCACGAAATCCCGGATCGCCTGCTGATTGGTTGTAATGCGATACAGATTGCACATCGCCCCGCCACTCTCCTTGCGAATACTTTACGCCACCATAGGCCATCGCGCTCCGTCGATCACTTCCGGGATGGCCGAGATTGACTCTCGACCCGCAAGAGAACAAATAAAGAACATAGCAACGGAATCGACCAGTGCAAAGCCCCGGAGACGCCATCCTCATATGCCCAGCCGTACCGACAGCCCAGCCATTGCCGACCTTCGGGCGCGCATCGCGCGGCTCGAAGGCGATGGCACGCGTCCGCACGAGGTGCTGCCCTTCGGGATCGCGCCGCTGGATCGCAAGCTGCCCGGTGGCGGGCTGGCGCTCGGCTGCCTCCATGAAGTCGCGGGAGGCGGCAACGGGGCGGTGGATGGCGCGGCTGCCGCCTGTTTCACGGCTGGGATCGCCGCCCGCACCACCGGCCAGGTGCTCTGGTGCGTGGCGCTCCAGGATCTCTTCGCACCGGGGCTGGAGCAGGCCGGATTGCCGCCCGGCCGGGTGATCTTCGTCGAAGCCGGAGACGACAAGGCCGTCCTGGCCTGCATGGAGGAGGGGCTGCGGCATGGCGGGCTGGGGGCGGTTGTCGGTGACGTCGCGCGCCTGCCGATGACCGCCTCGCGGCGGCTGCATCTCGCGGCGAAAGGCTCGGCGACGATCTGCATCGCGCTGCGCCGCTGGCGGCGGCAGGCGGAGGCCAGCGATTTCGGGCAGCCGACGGCGGCGATGACCCGCTGGCGGGTCTCGGCGCTGCCGTCCGCGCCCCTTCCGGTTCCCGGTGTCGGGCGGCCGCGCTGGCTGGTCGAGCTGATCCGGGCGCGAGCGGGCGAATGTCTCGATATCGAACTGGAGGCGTGCGATGGCTCGGGTCATCTCCGTCTTCCTGCCGAACTGGCCGACAGACCGGTTGCGGCGGAAGGCGGGCGACGCAGCGCCGCCCGGTGAAGTGCCGCTGGTCGTCGCCGGAAGGGAGAAGAACCGCCGGGTGGTGACGGCGGCCGATCCGGCCGCGCGGGCGCTCGGCCTGCGCGCCGGCCTGCCCGTCACCAAGGCCCAGGCGATGGTCCCCGGCCTCCTCATTGAGCCCGCCGACCCAAAAGCCGACCTGGACAGCCTCGAACGTCTCGCGCTCTGGGTGCTGCAACGCTTCAGTCCGATCGTTGCCGTCGATGCGCCGGACGGGATCGTGATCGATGCGACCGGCGCCGACCATCTGCACGGCGGTGAAGCGGCCATGCTGGAGGCGCTGACCGGTCGGCTTGTCATGTCCGGCGTCACCGCCAGCGCCGCCATCGCCGATAGCTGGGGCGCGGCCCATGCGCTGGCGCGCTATGCGGCCGATCCGCTGTTTGTCGCCCCTCCCGACGAAACCATCCCGGTCCTCGCGCCGCTGCCACTGCAAGCCCTGCGTCTGCCACCCGTGATCGCAGCGGGGCTATACGATCTCGGCTTTGTCCGCATCGGCGACCTGATCGGGCAGCCGCGCGCGCCCCTGACCCGGCGCTTCGGCCCGGAGCTCTGCCGGCGTCTCGATCAGGCCATGGGCGCGGTCGCCGAACCCATCGAGCCGATCCGCCCGGAGGAGCTGGTCTCCGTCCGCCGCGTCTTCGCCGAACCGATCGGCGCCGCCGAGACCATCGCGCGCTATATTCACAAGCTGGTTATGGCGCTCTGCGAGACGCTCGAAGGGCGGGGTCTTGGCGCGCGCCGTCTCGACCTGCTCTGCCACCGGGTCGACAACCGGATCGAGACGGTGCGCATCGGCCTGGCCATGCCGGTGCGGGATCCCGCGCGCCTGACCCGGCTTCTCTGCGACAAGATCGAGACCATCGCGCCGGGCTTCGGCATCGAGATCATGTCGCTGACAGCCACCCTGGCCGAACCGCTGCCCTTGAAGCAGGCGGCCAGCAGCCTCATCGAGGAGACCGCGCCGGATCTCTCCGGCCTGATCGACACGCTGGCGAACCGGGTCGGCGCGCGGGCGGTCTATCGCTTCGCCCCGGTGGCGAGCGATGTGCCCGAACGCTCGGTCAGCCGCCTGCCAGCGCTTGCCGGGGATACGGGCGCGGGCTGGCCCGACCACTGGCCGCGCCCGTCGCGGCTTCTCGCCCGGCCGGAGCCGATCGAGACCATGGCGCTGCTGCCGGACCATCCCCCGAACTGGTTCTCCTGGAAGGGCGTGCGCCGCCGGGTCCGACGGGCCGACGGACCGGAGCGCATCTTCGGGGAATGGTGGAAACGCGATGCCGAGCGACAAGCGGTGCGGGACTATTTCCGGGTCGAGGACGATGCCGGCGAACGCTTCTGGATCTTCCGCTCCGGCGATGGCGAGGATGTCGCCACCGGCTCGCATCGCTGGTTCCTGCACGGGATTTTCGGATGAGCGCGCCCGCTTACGCCGAATTGCAGGTGACGTCGCATTTTTCCTTCCTGCGTGGCGCGTCCTCGGCCGAGGAGCTCTTCGCCACTGCGGCCGCGATGGGGATCGGCGCGCTCGCCGTGACCGACCGCAACACGCTGGCGGGTATCGTCCGCGCCCATGAGGCGGCGAAGGAGGCGGGCGTACGGCTGATCATCGGCTGCCGCCTTGACCTCGTCTGCGGCATGTCCGTGCTGGTCTATCCGACCGACTGGGCGGCCTATTCACGGCTCTGCCGGTTGCTGTCGCTGGGCAAGGGGCGGGCGGGCAAGGCGCGCTGTCATCTCGAATGGGACGATCTGGTCGCCTATGGCGAGGGCTTGATCGTGGTCCTGGCGCCGGACCTTGCCGACGAGACCTGCGGTCTGCGGCTGCGGCGCCTGCGCGATGCCTTTGGCGATCGCGCCTATCTCGGCCTGACGCTGCGCCGGCGGCCCAATGACCAGATGCGCCTCTGGGAGCTGTCGACGCTCGCTGCGGGCCTAGGTGTGCCCACCGTCGTGACCAATGACGTGCTTTTCCATGAGCCCGGACGCCGCATCCTGCAGGATGTCGTCACCGCGATCCGGCACAATGTCACCGTCGATGCGCTCGGAATCCGGCGCGAGCGCCATGCCGACCGCTATCTGAAGGCGCCCGGCGAGATGCACCGCCTCTTCGCGCGCTGGCCCGAGGCGCTGGCCCGGACGCGTGAGATCGCGGATCGCTGCCGCTTCAGCCTCGACGAGTTACGCTATCAATATCCCGAAGAGCGCGACGATCCGGCGCTGAGCCCACAGGAGACCCTGGAGCGGCTGACCTGGGAGGGCGCGGCGAGCCGCTATCCCGAGGGTGTCCCCGAGGAGGTGACAGCCGCGCTGAAGCATGAGCTGGCCCTGATCGGCAAGCTCGATTACGCGCCCTACTTCCTGACGGTGAACAGCATCGTCCGCTTCGCCCGGTCGCGCGGCATCCTTCGCCAGGGGCGCGGATCGGCGGCGAACTCCGCCGTCTGCTATGTGCTCGGCATCACCGCGATCGATCCCGGCCGCAACGATCTCCTGTTCGAGCGCTTCGTCTCCGAGGAGCGCCGGGAGCCGCCCGACATCGATGTGGATTTCGAGCACGAGCGGCGCGAGGAGGTGATCCAGTGGGTCTATGAGCATTACGGCCGCGAGCGCGCCGCTCTGACCGCCACCGTCATCCGCTATCGTTCCAAGGGCGCGCTGCGCGACGTCGGCAAGGCCATGGGGCTTCCCGAAGACCTGATCCAGACGCTGTCCGGCCAGCTCTGGGGCTGGTCCGAGGCCGGCGTGACCGAGCAGCAGCTCCGCGATCTCAACCTCAACCCGGAGGATCGCCGGTTGCGCCTGACGCTCGAACTGGCCGCCCAGCTTCGCGGCGCGCCCCGGCATCTGTCACAGCATCCGGGCGGCTTCGTCCTGACCCATGACCGGCTCGACGATCTCGTCCCCATCGAGCCCGCGGCGATGGAGGGGCGTCAGATCATCGAATGGGACAAGGACGATATCGACGCGCTGCGCTTCATGAAGGTCGATGTCCTGGCGCTCGGCATGCTGAGCTGCATGCGCCGGGGGCTTGATCTCCTAGCCGAGCACAAGGATATCCGCCTCGATCTGGCGTCGATCCCGGCCGAGGATCCGCGCACCTATGCGATGATCCGCAAGGCCGACACGCTCGGCACCTTCCAGATCGAGAGCCGGGCGCAGATGTCGATGCTGCCGCGCCTGAAGCCCCGGACCTATTACGACCTGGTGGTGCAGGTCGCGATCGTGCGGCCGGGGCCGATCCAGGGCGATATGGTTCATCCCTATCTGCGCAGGCGCGAGGGCCTGGAAGAGGTCGACTATCCCCGGCCCGAGCTGGAGAAGGTGCTGGGCAAGACGCTCGGCGTGCCGCTGTTCCAGGAACAGGCGATGCGCGTTGCCATCGAATGCGCGGGGTTCACCGCAGGCGAGGCCGATCTCCTGCGCAAGAGCATGGCCACCTTCAAACACACCGGCGGGGTCTCGAAGTTTCGTGACCGGCTGATCTCGGGGATGATCGCGCGCGGCTATGAGGAGGAGTTCGCTGCCCGGACCTTCCAGCAGCTCGAAGGCTTCGGCTCCTATGGTTTCCCCGAAAGCCATGCGGCGAGCTTCGCGCTGATCGCCTATGCCTCAGCCTGGCTCAAATGCTGGCATCCGGATGTCTTCTGCGCCGCGCTCCTCAACGCCCAGCCCATGGGCTTTTATGCGCCGGCCCAGATCGTGCGCGACGCGCGCGAACATGGGGTGGAGGTCCGCCCGGTCTGCATCAATGCCTCCCGCTGGGACTGCACGCTGGAGCCGACCGGCGACGAAAGCCGCTTCGCCGTCCGTCTCGGGCTGCGGATGGTCAAGGGACTCGCCAATGCCCATGCCGCCGCCGTGGTGGCGGCTCGGGGCGATGAGACGTTCACCTCGGTCGACGATCTCTGGCGGCGGGCCGGCGTTCCCGTCGCGGCGCTCGATCAGATCGCGGCGGCCGACGGATTCCGCCCGGCCTTCGGTCTGGCCCGGCGCGAGGCGCAATGGGCCATCAAGGGGCTGCGCGACGAAGAACTGCCGCTCTTCGCCGCCGCCTCGGAGCGCGAGGGCCAGACGGTTCCGGAACTCGACGAGCCGGCGATTGCGCTGAGAGCCATGCCTGCCGGTCGTGAGGTGGTCGAGGATTACGGGCATATCGGCCTGTCGCTGCGCCGCCACCCGGTCTCCTTCCTGCGCGAGGATCTGGCGAGGCGCCGGATTGTCAGTTGCGCCGAGGCCATGGCGGCCCCCGATCAGCGCTGGCTGGAGGCTGCGGGGATCGTGCTGGTGCGTCAGCGTCCCGGGTCCGCAAACGGCGTCATGTTCATCACGCTCGAGGACGAGACCGGCATCGCCAATCTCGTCGTCTGGCAGAAGGTCTTCGAGCGCTATCGGCGGGTCATTCTCTCATCGAGCATGATCGCCGTCAGGGGGCGGGTTCAGCGCGAGGGCGAGGTCGTGCATCTCGTCGCCCATCGGATCGTCGATCTGTCGCGGGACCTGGCGAGCGTCGGACAGCGCGAGATGGCGACGGCCGAGCAGCAGGGGCCGGAGGCCGGCGGCGTCAGGGTGAAGGCGCGGGATTTTCGGTGACTTTTGTGCCTTCGGGAGAAATACTCCAAATAACGATGGAAGGTTCTTACCGATCCACATGATATCGAATGTTTAGTGCGGCCTTTTGGGGGAACTTACTGAATGCCGATTTTACCCGAAGACGAGCTACTCGACTTGCTGCGCGATGGAACGATCTCCGCACTGACGATCGACACCAACATTTTCGACGAGAAGGGGCTACAATTGGGATCCGCTCCTCTCGCGACGGTTGCGGCCCTGAGCAATCGCCCATTTTCGTTTCTCCTTTCCGGTACCGTCGCGCAAGAGGTTCGAGGACATATCGAGAAAAAGGCCGAGGAGGCGCTCAGGAGCGTTCGCAAGGCGATTGGCGAGGCGCTTTTCGCATTTGAAACCGTGCAGCCGACCAGAGACGAAATCCTGAACCAGATTACCGGAGCACAGGCGCCTGCCGGAGCAGCGCAGTCCAGGTTCGCCGAGTATGTCGATCAAAGCGGATGCGAAATCCTGAACGATGAGGAGCTGGTCACGACGAAGGACCTCTTCGAGGGTTACTTTGCCGGCCATCCCCCATTCGGAACGGGCAAAAAGAAAGACGAATTTCCCGATGCCCTTGCGCTGCGTGCTCTTGAAGCGACGGCCACGGCCCGTGCCACGGCGATTCTCGTAGTTTCTAAGGACGGGGATTGGCGGAATTTCTGTGAAGAGTCCCAGCGCCTCTATCTCGTTCCTGAGCTTGAAACAGCGTTATCGCTTCTCAATGATCCGCCGCTCGTGGTTCGACAGGCCATTCTGACCTGGCTTGGGCCAGAAGATGATGGTCGGGCCGAGATCCAACATGATCTAGAGAATAGGATCACCGACCTTGATGTCGCCATAAGCGGCTATGCAACCTCCGGCGAGATGGAGGCTGTTCCCTATGGAGCAGAGTTACACAGCCTCGATTGGCCGGACGACGCTGAGGTCGACATAATCGAAACGTCTGAGCCAGATGAAAATGGGGTGGTATCGGCGGTGTTGAGCATGCCGCTTAGCGTTGACTTGCGCGTTCACGTCGAGTTGAGCTTCTCAGTCTGGGACAGCATCGACCGTGAGTCGATTAGTATGGGTGGAAGGTCGGTTGAGTATGATGAGACGCGAGATATTCGCGCCACGGTGATGGTCAACATAAATGACCTGGGCGGAGAGGATCAGTACATCGAATTTGTGTCCTGCGAAATCGATCTGAAGGGCCTAGATGTCGATCTCGGGGACGTCGATATGTTCGAACCCGAAGATTACTACGATGACCGAGACGAGCAATAGTGGTCGGGGCATCTGCGGTTGTACTCTCTGCCAGTCGGCCTGGGGCGCCAAGGGGCCTTTGCGATGCAGGTTGGTGGGGGAAGGCCTTCCCCCTGGCCGGCACTTGCGTTGCCGGCGCACCCCCTTCTGCGGGGAGACCCCGCAACGCCCCCTGAGAGGGAGAGTGCGGACGGATTTTCCGTGACGGGTTGAGGGCTGGAGGAGTGGCCTCCGGCGCCCGTCGCGGAGATCATCCCGATGGCCAGACAGGACCGCGCCCGCCCAGGCGGCGCCCGCAGCAATCTCTATGACGACATCACCGACAAGATCATCGCCGAGCTGGAGGAAGGCCGGCTGCCCTGGGTCCAGCCCTGGGGGACGGCGGCGGCGAAAGCGCCGCTCGCCATGCCGAGAAACGCCGCAACCTCGCGGCAATATTCCGGGATCAATGTCCTGATCCTCTGGGGCGCCGTGGTCCAGCACGGCTATCCCAGCCAGCATTGGCTCACCTTCCGGCAAGCGCTCTCGCTGGGCGGAAATGTCCGCAAGGGCGAGCGCGGCACCACCGTCGTCTATGCCGACCGCTTCACGCCGGAGGACGAGAAGCGCCGCGCTCTGGAGGCGGGCGAGGAAGCCAGCAGCATTCCGTTCCTGAAGCGCTTCACCGTCTTCAATGCCGCGCAATGCGAGGGCCTGCCCGAGGACATAGCCGTTGAGGCCCCGCCACCGCCGCCCGGCATGATCGAGCCGCGGGTTGAGGCGCTGATCGAAGCGACCGGGATCGACTTCCGCATCGGCGGGGATCGCGCCTTCTATGTTCCGGCGCTCGACTACGTCCAGGTGCCGCCCCCGGCCGCCTATTTCGAGCCGATCAACTGGCACAGGACGGCGCTGCACGAGATGG